>NZ_JAHVJR010000002.1:300000-599435 GCF_019801175.1 Vannielia litorea | reverse complement strand
TTGAAGTCGCCAAACTGCTTGGTGATCGCAGCCGTCAGCGTCGTCTTGCCGTGGTCCACGTGACCGATCGTGCCGATGTTCACATGCGGTTTCGTGCGTTCAAACTTTTCCTTAGCCATGATGGCCTCCTTGTCTGTCGGGAGGGTGCGCGATGGGTGCGCACCCTACGTTGTGGATCAGGCGTATTTGGCCTGGATTTCTTCGCTGATGTTCTGCGGCACCGGCTCGTAGTGGTCGAACTGCATGGTGAAGTTCGCCCGGCCCGAGGACATGGAGCGCAGGTTGTTGATGTAGCCGAACATGTTGGCCAGCGGCACGAAGGCGTCGATCGCAATCGCGTTGCCGCGGGTGTCCTGACCCTGCACCTGGCCACGACGGCTGGTGAGGTCGCCGATGATCCCGCCGGTGTACTCTTCCGGGGTGATCACCTCCACCTTCATGATCGGCTCGAGCAGCTTGGCGCCGGCCTTCTTGAGACCTTCGCGCATGCACATCCGCGACGCGATTTCGAACGCCAGCACGCTGGAGTCCACGTCGTGGAATTTACCGTCGATCAGCGCCACCTTGAAGTCGATCACCGGGAAGCCCGCGAGCGGACCGGAGTCCATGACCGACTGGATGCCCTTCTCGACGCCGGGGATGTACTCCTTCGGCACCGAACCACCGATGATGCGGCTCTCGAAGGAGTAGCCTTCGCCCGGCTCGGTTGGGGAGATGATCATCTTCACTTCGGCGAACTGACCCGAACCACCCGACTGTTTCTTGTGGGTGTAGGTGTGCTCGATCTCGTGACCGATGGTCTCACGGTATGCCACCTGCGGCGCACCGATGTTGGCCTCGACCTTGAATTCGCGCTTCAGGCGGTCGACGAGAATGTCGAGGTGAAGTTCGCCCATGCCCTTCATGATGGTCTGACCGGACTCGATGTCGGTCTCCACGCGGAAGGAGGGGTCTTCGGCGGCCAGACGGCCCAGACCCTGGCTCATCTTCTCCTGGTCGGCCTTGGTTTTGGGCTCGACGGCGATCTCGATGACCGGATCGGGGAAGGTCATGGTTTCCAGCACGACCGGGTCGTTCTGGGCGCAGAGGGTATCACCAGTGGTGGTGTCCTTCAGACCGGCCAGAGCGATGATGTCGCCGGCAAATGCCTCTTCGATCTCTTCGCGGTTGTTGGAGTGCATCATCATCATACGACCGATGCGCTCTTTCTTGCCCTTGGTCGAGTTCAGGATGCTGTCGCCCTTGTTCATCTTGCCCGAGTAGATCCGGGTGAAGGTCAGGGAGCCAACGAAGGGGTCGTTCATGATTTTGAACGCCAGACCGGCGAAGGGCATGTCGTCGTCCGCGCGGCGGGCGATGTTACGCACTTCTTCCTCGTCGCCGGGCTTGAAGCCCATGTAGTCGACCACGTCGAGCGGGCTCGGCAGATAGTCGATCACGGCGTTGAGGAGCGGCTGAACACCTTTGTTCTTGAAGGCGGAGCCCCCGAGCACGGGCACGAAGTGCAGCGCGAGGGTACCCTTGCGGAGCAGCTTGCGCAGCGTGGCCACGTCGGGCTCGTTGCCCTCGAGGTATTCCATCATGGCGTCGTCGTCTTCTTCGACGGCGGCCTCGATCATCTTGCCGCGCCACTCGTCGGCCATGTCCTTGAGGCTGTCACGGATCGGGGCCTTCACCCACGATGCGCCAAGGTCTTCACCCTGCCACAGCCACTCTTCCATGGTCACGAGGTCGATCAGACCTTCGAGCTCGTTCTCGGCACCGATCGGAATGCCAACCGGTACGGCGCGGGCGCCGGTGCGGTCTTCGATCATGCGGACGCAGTTGAAGAAGTCGGCGCCGATCTTGTCCATCTTGTTGACGAACACCATGCGCGGAACCTTGTAGCGGTCAGCCTGGCGCCACACGGTCTCGGTCTGGGGCTCAACACCGGCGTTGGCGTCGAGCACGCAGACGGCACCGTCGAGCACGGCCAGCGAACGCTCGACTTCGATGGTGAAGTCAACGTGGCCGGGGGTGTCGATGATGTTCAGGCGGTGCTTCGGGCTGTCGGGCTCGGTGCCGTTCTCGGTGCGCTCCCAGAAGGTGGTGGTCGCAGCCGAGGTGATGGTGATCCCGCGTTCCTGCTCCTGCTCCATCCAGTCCATCGTTGCGGCGCCGTCATGCACCTCACCGATGTTGTGGCTCTTGCCGGTGTAGAACAGGATCCGCTCGGAGCAAGTGGTCTTGCCGGCGTCGATGTGCGCCATGATGCCGAAGTTGCGGTATCGGTCGAGGGGGTAGTCGCGGGCCATTGGATGGGTCCTCAGGTGTGTGCTTGGGTTACCAGCGGTAGTGGCTGAACGCCTTGTTGGCGTCGGCCATCTTGTGGGTGTCTTCGCGCTTCTTCACGGCGGTGCCACGAGACTGGACAGCGTCGATCAGCTCACCGGCCAGACGCTCTTCCATGGTGTTCTCGTTGCGGTTCCGGGCGGCGATGATGAGCCAGCGGATGGCCAGCGCTTCGCGACGCTCGGGGCGCACTTCGACGGGCACCTGGTAGGTGGCGCCACCAACCCGGCGGGAACGAACCTCAACCGACGGCTTGATGTTGTCGAGGGCCTCTTCGAACACCTCGATGGGCGACCGCTTCAGCTTGGTCTCAACCCGGTCGAGCGCGTTGTAGACGATACGCTCTGCGACCGACTTCTTGCCGTCGATCATCAGGTTGTTCATGAATTTCGTCAGAACCTTGTCGCCAAATTTGGCGTCAGGCAGGACTTCGCGCTTCTCGGCGGCGTGACGACGGGACATTTCGAGTTCCTCTTACTTCGGACGCTTGGCGCCGTACTTCGAGCGGCGCTGCTTGCGGTCTTTGACGCCCTGGGTGTCGAGCACCCCGCGCAGGATGTGGTAACGAACGCCGGGAAGGTCTTTCACACGGCCGCCACGGATCAGAACCACGGAGTGCTCCTGAAGGTTGTGGCTTTCACCGGGAATGTAGCTGATGACCTCGTAGCCGTTGGTCAGGCGCACCTTGGCAACCTTCCGCATGGCCGAGTTCGGCTTCTTCGGCGTGGTGGTGTAGACGCGGGTGCAAACACCACGCTTCTGCGGGCACCCTTCAAGGTGCATCGACTTGGATCGTTTGACTTTCGGCTGCCGCGGCTTGCGGATCAGCTGTTGGATCGTGGGCATTCCGGTGTTCCCCGTCTCGCTCGTTCGTTCATCTCTGGCGCGGGCTGTGCACCGCCCGGCGCCGGTTCAGGTCTTGCGCGAGTGGCGGAATGCCAAACGCAAATACCGCTCCCGTTCCCTCTGCCGGGAACGACGCGGTGGAATCTCAGAGGATCGAGGCGCTGCCGCCTGGATCGTGGCCACTTCGATTTTGATACGGAATGCCGCGCAGGGGTTTGCCCGCACGTGTCCCGTGAGCGCGGCGTATAGGGGGAGTCGGGTGGCCTGTCAACACCTGCGGGGCCTTGCGGAGCAGGCCGGCAAGGTTTGACCGGCTTCGCGCCACACAAGCAGGCCAGAGGGGCCCTGGCACTGGCGTCGCGACGTTGTCAGGTACACCACCTGAGGGCTGGGGCCCCGGCCTGCACCCTTGCCCTGCCGCGGCCCTCCCCCTACCCTGCCGCCCGGGCAGTGCGCCAGAGCGAAGGACAGGTAACACCGTGCAAATTCTAGGACTTTGTCGCTTTTCGTATCCCTGTTTCGGCGGCTTCCGGCGCGAGCATGCGACCATTCAGGACCGGATCGACTTCTTGTATGGCGCGGAACGGCTGGAGGAGCGTTTTCGCTACTTCGAGACCTTCACCCTGCCCGGCCTTCGGCTGCAAACCGATGAAGACTTCAAATTCGTCGTCCTCACCGGCAACCAGCTCCCCAAGGTGTTCGACGAGCGCCTGAAGGACATGCTGGCCACCCTGCCGCAAGCCCGGCTGGTCCAGTACGAGCCGATGAATCACCGGGAGGCCTGCCTGAAGGCGATGCAGGAGCATATCGACCCGCAGGGTGGCGTTTGCGGCCAGTTCCGGCTCGATGACGATGACGGGGTGAGCTACCGCTTTGTCGAGCGCTTCCGCGAGGCCTTCGATGACGGTCATGAGGTGATGAAACGCGAGCATAAGTTCGCGGTGGATTTCAATCAGGGTTATACCGTCTGCATCGACGAGGAGGGCATCCGTGCCTGCGCCCAGCAGCGGCAATACTGGACCCCGGCACTTGGCGTTTACATCCGCCCGCACATCGACAAGACAGTCGTGCACTTCCGGCACGATACGATCTGGCGGCAGATGACCACCCTCACCTATACCGGCGAAGACATGTTTGTGCGCGGCATCAACTCGACCAACGGCACGCCTTTCAAAAAGAAGGACTTCGAGGAGATGGTGCCGATCGAAGGCGAGGTGGCGCGGGCGCTGTCGAAGAACTTCGGGATCACCGAGGAGGCGCTTGCGAAATTTCACGACGCCGAATCGAAAGCCTCCGCTCGCGCAGGTAGGTAAAGAGCCCCGCGCCAATCACCACCGCGCTGCCCAGCAGGGTCAGCGGGCCGGGGAAGTCGCCAAAGGCGAGGAACCCGAGGACCAGCGCCCAGACGAGGCCGGTGTAGCGGAAGGGGGCGACGAACCCCATGTCGCCCACCCGCACCGCCGTCACCGAGAAGAGGTAGGCGAAGAGGATCGAAATCACCGACCCGCTGAGCGCCAGCGCTGAGGGGCCGCTGACCGGCACCCACGGCTCGAAGAGGGCTACGAGCCCGGCCGCCGCCCCGACCGAGAAGGCGGTGACGGTCGCCACGGTCAGCGAGGGGAGCGCGCCGCTCATTTTGCGGGTCAGCACATCGCGCGCCACTACGGCAACCACCGCCGCCAGCGCCCAGATTGAATAGCTGGTGAAGCCATCGCCTCCGGGCTGGACGATCAACAGCACCCCGGCGAAGCCCACCAGAATCGCAGACATCCGCCAGATACCGATTGCCTCGCCAAAGAACAGCGCCCCGGCCAGTGTGACCATCAGCGGCGCGGCCTGGAGGATCGCCGTCGCGTTGGCGAGCGGCATGTTGTAAAGCGCGGTCAGGAAGAAGAGCGCGGCGAGGATTTCTGTCAGACTGCGGAGCGCGAGGAGCCCCGCGTCACGACGTGCCATCCGGAACCGCAAAGCCCCGCGCCACCATGCCATCAGGGCCAGAAGCGGCGTGGCCGCCAAGCCGCGCAAGAAAACCGTCTGCATCAATGGCAGGTCTTCGGCGAGGGATTTGATGAAGGTGTCGTTGATGGTGAAAGCCGCCATCGAGGCGGTCATCAGCACCGCGCCACGGAGGTTTTCTGCTAGGTCGGCCATGCCGCAGCGGTAGGCGGATTATGTGACAAGCGCAAGCGTTTGCGCGAGGGGCGCTCTACTTGAGTTGGCTGTCCTTGGAGCCGCGGCGGTTGATACCGGCCCGGGCCTCGAACCGCCCGTCCCGCTCCTGC
Organism: Vannielia litorea; assembly: GCF_019801175.1. NCBI lineage: Bacteria > Pseudomonadati > Pseudomonadota > Alphaproteobacteria > Rhodobacterales > Paracoccaceae > Vannielia > Vannielia litorea. Next base: position 593,976 of record NZ_JAHVJR010000002.1, on the reverse strand, counting down.
TGACAATCGATGCAGAGTTTGATGCCCGGAATAGCCAGGCGGCGCTTCTCGGGGATCTCCTCTTCGCATTCGGCGCAATGGGTCAGGCTCTCGCCCTGCGGCGCGCGCTTGGCTTTCATCCGTTGCAGCTCGTCGCTGATCGAAGCCTCGATCTGCTCGCTCACCGCTCCGTCCTTTGCCCACCCACCGGCCATGCTCCCGCCTCCTGTCGCGCTCCTCTGCCAGATCATTACCTTAGCCCAGATCGCCGGGTTTCCACAGCCCCGACCCTATTTCCACTTCCCAGGGGCGGGTTGGCGCGGCAACATCTGCCCGTGGGAAGATGGTGTGAGTCCATGATCTGAGGACTTGCAAAATGTATTATACGTACCGTTTCTTTTACGACCCAGACCGAAAGCGGCTCGCTTTGTGGCAGCTCACCCGAATGCCGACGCATTGGTATGTGGCGCTCGCAGTGGCCTTGGGCACGACGCTGATGTTCTACAACCTCGCCCCGCCCGACCCTGACATCGCCCGGCATGAGGCGAGCGTTCGCTCTGCGCTGGCCTGCTCGCTCGCGGCGGCGGCATTGCTGTCCGTCCTAACAGGGCTCGTCCACCACGGGCGCAGGCGGCGGGCCGGGGTGATGCTGATGGGTGTGGCGACTGCGGCGAACGCGGGGATATTTACCGGTTACGCCGCGCTCTTCGGCCTCTTCGGGTTTTGACCGCTGAACGAGAAAGGGCCCCGCATCGCTGCGGGGCCCCTCTTGATTTGTAGTGCGATAACCGGTCCTTACCGGCTTTCCGGCGTATCCACGAGCGTATCGAACTCGTCGCCACCCACGATGTCGTCGTCCATCGGGGCCGCCAGCGCCGCCGCGGCTTCTGCCTCGGCCTGACGCGCGTCGATCACCTTCTGGTCGCGCTCGGTGGCAATGCGGCGCACCTTCTGGGTCGCACCACCGGTGCCCGCCGGAATGAGGCGGCCCACGATGATGTTTTCCTTCAGGCCCACGAGCTTGTCGCGCTTGCCCTGCACCGAAGCCTCGGTGAGCACGCGGGTCGTCTCCTGGAACGAAGCCGCGGAGACGAAGCTGCGGGTCTGGAGCGAGGCCTTGGTGATCCCAAGCAGGATCGGCTCGCCCTGGGCCTCGCGGCCGCCCTTCTTCAGCGCCTTCTCGTTGGCCGCGTCGAACTCGGCCTTGTCCACGTGCTCGCCTTTCAGCAGCGTCGTGTCGCCCGAGTCGAGGATCTCCCACTTCTGGAGCATCTGCCGGACGATGACCTCGATGTGCTTGTCGTTAATCTTCACACCCTGAAGGCGATAAACGTCCTGCACCTCGTCGATCATGTACTCGGCCAGAGCCTCGACACCCATGATGGACAGGATGTCATGCGGCGCCGGGTTGCCGTCCATGATGTAGTCACCCTTCTGCACGAAGTCGCCTTCCTGCACCGGGATGTGCTTGCCCTTGGGCACCATGTACTCGATCGGCTCCTGGCTCTCGTCACCCGGTACGATGGAGATCCGGCGCTTGTTCTTGTAGTCGCGCCCGAACTTCACGTAGCCGTCGGCTTCGGCGATGATCGCGTGGTCCTTGGGACGGCGAGCTTCGAAGAGTTCGGCCACACGCGGCAGACCACCGGTGATGTCCTTCGTCTTCGCGCCTTCCCGCGGGATACGCGCCACCACGTCACCGGCCTTCACCTCCTGCTGGTCTTCGACCGACAGAATGGCATCGACCGACATCGGGTAGGTCACCGGGTTGCCCGCATCGTTGCGGACCGGCTCGCCATCCTCGCCGACGATCAAGATCTCGGGCTTCAGCTCGTTGCCCTTAGGCGCGGTGCGCCAGTCGATCACGATCTTCTGGGTCATGCCGGTGGCATCGTCGGTCTCGTCACGCACGGCAATGCCGGTCGTGAGGTCGACAAACTTGGCGGTACCAGCCTTCTCCGCGATGATCGGCAGGGTGTACGGGTCCCACTCGAAGAGTTTGTCGCCGCGGGCCACCTTCTGCCCCTCGGTCACGAAGACCTTGGTGCCGTAGGTCACCTTGTGGCTGGCGCGCTCGGTGCCGTTCTCGTCGATGATGGCAACCTGCATGTTCCGGCCCATCACGATCTGCTCGCCCGCCTCGTTCTCGAGGAGGTTGGCGTTGCGCAGCTCGATTGTGCCTTCCTGCGAAGCTTCCTGGAACGACTGCTGGCCACCCTGTGCCACGCCGCCGATGTGGAAGGTCCGCATGGTCAGCTGGGTGCCTGGCTCACCGATCGACTGGGCGGCGATGATGCCGACAGCCTCACCGGTGTTGACCATGGTGCCGCGGGCAAGGTCGCGCCCGTAGCACATGGCGCAAACGCCCTCTTCGGCCTCACAGGTCAGCGGCGACCGCATGCGCACGGTGGCGACATTGGCCTGCTCGACCATATCGGCCTTGCGCTCGTCGATCAGCTCGTTGCGGGCAACGATCACCTCTTCGGTCGACGGGTTCACGATATCCTCGGCCGCAACACGGCCCAGGATACGCTCGGCCAGCGAGCTCACCACCTCGCCGTCGTTGACGGCGGCGGCAGCGGTGATCGCCCGCTCGGTGCCGCAGTCGTGCTGACGGATGATGCAGTCCTGTGCCACGTCAACCAGACGGCGGGTCAGGTAACCCGAGTTCGCCGTCTTCAGAGCGGTGTCCGACAGACCCTTACGTGCACCGTGGGTGGAGTTGAAGTACTCCAACACGGTCAGGCCTTCTTTGAAGTTCGAGATGATCGGCGTCTCGATGATCTCGCCCGAGGGCTTGGCCATCAGGCCGCGCATCCCGCCGAGCTGCTTCATCTGCGTGACCGAGCCCCGGGCACCGGAGTGGGCCATCATGTACACCGAGTTCGGCTCCGCTTCGGCGCCGTTCTCGTCTTTCTTCGCAGCCGAGATGGTTTCCATCATGGCGTCGGTGACGCGGTCGTTGCACTTCGACCACGCATCGACCACCTTGTTGTACTTTTCGCCCTGAGTGATCAGGCCGTCCATGTACTGCTGTTCGAAGTCCTTCACCTGCTCGCGGGTGTCGTCCACGATGGTCCACTTGTTGTCGGGGATCACCATGTCGTCCTTGCCGAACGAGATACCGGCGCGGAAGGCCTCTTTGAAGCCCATGCTCATGATCTGGTCACAGAAGATGACCGACTCCTTCTGGCCGCAATAGCGGTAGACGGTATCGATGACCTGCTGCACTTCTTTTTTCCGCAGCAGGCGGTTGACCAGTTCGAAGGGCGCCTTGGCGTTGAGCGGCAGCAGCGCACCGAGGCGCACACGGCCCGGCGTGGTGTCGAACCGCTGGTAGACTTCCTGACCTTCGTCGTCGATCTGCTTCACGCGGGCCTTGATCTTGGAGTGCAGGTGCACTTCGCCGGCGTTCAGCGCGTGCTCCACCTCTTCGACCGAGCCGAAGACCATGCCCTCACCCTTCATGCCTTCGCGCTCCATCGAGATGTAATAGAGGCCAAGGATCATGTCCTGCGAGGGAACGATGATCGGCGCGCCGTTGGCGGGCGACAGCACGTTGTTGGTCGACATCATCAGCACGCGGGCTTCCAGCTGGGCTTCCAGCGAGAGCGGCACGTGAACGGCCATCTGGTCACCGTCGAAGTCAGCGTTGAACGCCGAACACACGAGCGGGTGCAGCTGGATCGCCTTGCCTTCGATCAGCATCGGCTCGAAGGCCTGAATGCCGAGGCGGTGCAGCGTGGGCGCGCGGTTCAGCAGAACCGGGTGCTCGCGGATCACCTCGTCGAGGATGTCCCACACCTCGGGGCGCTCTTTCTCGACCAGCTTCTTAGCCTGCTTCACGGTGCTGGACAGGCCCTTGGCCTCCAGACGCGAGTAGATGAAGGGCTTGAACAGCTCGAGCGCCATCTTCTTGGGCAGGCCGCACTGGTGCAGCTTCAGCTCGGGGCCGGTCACGATGACCGAACGACCCGAGAAGTCGACCCGCTTACCCAGAAGGTTCTGGCGGAAGCGGCCCTGCTTACCCTTGAGCATGTCGGAGAGCGACTTCAGCGGACGCTTGTTGGCACCGGTGATGGTGCGGCCACGGCGACCGTTGTCGAACAGGGCGTCGACCGACTCCTGCAGCATCCGCTTTTCGTTGCGGATGATGATGTCGGGCGCGCGGAGCTCGATCAGGCGCTTCAGACGGTTGTTCCGGTTGATGACCCGGCGATACAGGTCGTTCAGGTCGGAGGTCGCAAAGCGGCCACCGTCCAGCGGCACCAGCGGGCGCAGCTCGGGCGGGATCACGGGGATCACGGTGAGCACCATCCACTCGGGGCGGTTACCGGACTCGAGGAAGCTCTCAACGATCTTCAGACGCTTGATGATCTTCTTGGGCTTCAGCTCGCCGGTGGCCTCCTTGAGGTCGGCGCGCAGCTGCTCGGCCTCGCCTTCGAGGTCGATCTGGCTGAGCATCTCGCGGATCGCCTCGGCGCCGATGTTTGCCGAGAAGGCATCCATCCCGTAGGCGTCCTGGGCATCCATATACTCCTCTTCGGTCATCAGCTGACCGTAGGTGAGATCGGTGAGGCCCGGCTCGATGACCACGTAGTTCTCGAAGTAGAGAATCCGCTCGAGATCACGCAGGGTCATGTCCAGCATGAGGCCGATCCGGGAGGGGAGCGACTTCAGGAACCAGATGTGCGCGACCGGGGCGGCCAGCTCGATGTGGCCCATGCGCTCACGGCGGACCTTTTGCAGCGTGACTTCCACACCGCATTTCTCGCAGACAACGCCGCGATACTTCATCCGCTTGTATTTGCCGCAGAGGCACTCGTAGTCCTTGATCGGCCCGAAGATACGGGCGCAGAACAGGCCGTCGCGCTCGGGCTTGAAGGTCCGGTAGTTGATCGTTTCGGGTTTCTTGATCTCACCGAAAGACCAAGAGAGAATCCGCTCGGGCGAGGCCAGCGAGACCTTGATCTCGTCAAACACCTTCGGCGGGGTGAGCGGGTTGAACGGGTTGTTCGTCAGTTCCTGGTTCATTGTTGAACCTCCGAAAAATTGAATGTGCACCAGCTTGTTTTTTCAACCGGTGCAAAGACCGTGAAAGAAAGGAATGGCAGCATATCTTCAGCTTGGTAGCCAAGCACGAACGATACCTTACGGCCGTCAACCTCAGCTTTTCCGATGCTGGTGGTTACCATGCCGTCGCCATTGTCCAATCCCTCAGCCAAATGGTTCCACTCGACCTCAGTGTGGGGGATACCATCCCCCACGACGCCGAAGCCGAACTCCCCACTAGCGATGCGCGGCGGAATTACGAACGGATTCACTCCTCCCCCTCCGCATCCAGGAGTTCCATGTTCAGGCCGAGGCCGCGGACTTCCTTGACGAGCACGTTGAAGCTCTCGGGAATGCCCGCCTCGAAGTTGTCCTCGCCCTTGACGATCGACTCATACACCTTGGTCCGGCCAGCCACGTCGTCCGACTTCACGGTCAGCATCTCCTGCAGGGTGTAGGCGGCGCCGTAGGCCTCGAGGGCCCAGACTTCCATCTCACCGAAGCGCTGACCACCGAACTGGGCCTTACCACCGAGCGGCTGCTGGGTGACGAGGCTGTAGGGGCCGGTGGAGCGTGCGTGGATCTTGTCATCGACAAGGTGGTGCAGCTTCAGCAGGTACTTGATGCCAACGGTGACCGAGCGGGCAAACTGCTCGCCGGTGCGCCCGTCGAACAGAACCGACTGGCCGCTTTCGTTGAAACCCGCGCGCTTGAGCGCATCGTTCACGTCCACTTCCTTGGCACCGTCGAAGACCGGCGTGGCGATCGGCACACCGCGGGTCACATTGCCCGCCGCTTCGAGGATCAGGCCCTCGTCGAGCGACTGGATGTGCTCCTCGTATGCCTCTTCGCCATAGGCGATCTTCATGGCGTCCCGCACCGGGGTCATGTCGCCGGAGCGGCGATATTCGCCCAGAGCCTCGTCCACCTGGATACCGAGGCCGCGAGAGGCCCAGCCCATGTGGGTTTCAAGGATCTGACCCACGTTCATCCGCGAAGGCACGCCCAGCGGGTTGAGCACGAAGTCGACCGGCGTACCGTCACCGAGGAAGGGCATGTCTTCCACGGGAACGACCCGCGAAATAACACCCTTGTTCCCGTGACGACCGGCCATCTTGTCGCCCGGCTGAAGCTTGCGCTTCACGGCGATGAAGACCTTGACCATCTTCATCACACCCGGGGGCAGATCGTCGCCGCGGCGGACCTTCTCGACTTTATCCTCGAAGCGGGCATCGAGCACGCGCTTCTGCGCTTCGTACTGCTCGTGCAGCGCCTCGACCATCTGGGCCTCGGCCTCGTCACCCAGCGCAAGCTGCCACCACTGACCCTTGGAGAGAGCTTCCAGAAGCTCCTCGTCGATGGTCGCATTGGCCTTCACGCCTTTCGGGCCTTTCACGGCCACCTTGCCCAGGATCATGTCCTTCAGGCGGGCGTAGATGTTGCGGTCGAGGATCGCGAGCTCGTCGTCCCGGTCACGTGCGAGGCGCTCGACCTCTTCACGTTCGATCTGAAGCGCGCGCTCGTCCTTCTCCACGCCGTGGCGGTTGAAGACGCGGACTTCCACGACCGTGCCAAAGTCACCCGGCGGCAGGCGGAGCGAGGTGTCGCGCACGTCGCTGGCCTTTTCGCCGAAGATGGCGCGGAGCAGCTTCTCTTCCGGAGTCATCGGGCTCTCGCCCTTCGGGGTGATCTTGCCCACCAGAATGTCACCGGGGCCCACTTCGGCACCGATGTAGACGATCCCGGCCTCGTCGAGGTTGCGCAGGGCTTCCTCGCCGACGTTGGGAATGTCGCGGGTGATCTCTTCCGGCCCAAGCTTGGTGTCACGGGCGGCCACTTCGAACTCTTCGATGTGGACCGAGGTGAACACGTCATCCTTGGCGATGCGCTCGGAGATGAGGATGGAGTCCTCGTAGTTGTAGCCGTTCCACGGCATGAAGGCGACGACGACGTTCTTGCCGAGCGCCAGTTCACCCATGTCGGTGGAGGGGCCGTCAGCGATGACTTCGCCCTTCACCACGGTGTCGCCCACCTTAACCAGCGGACGCTGGTTGATACAGGTGTTCTGGTTCGACCGCTGGAACTTGCGCAGACGATAGATATCGACGCCCGGATCGCCCGGCTCAAGATCTTCGGTCGCGCGCACAACGATCCGCTGGGCATCGACCTGGTCGATGATCCCGCCGCGGAACGCCTGAATGGCGGCGCCGGAGTCGATGGCCACCTTGCGCTCGATGCCGGTGCCGACGAGCGGCGCCTCGGCCTGCAGCAGCGGCACGGCCTGCTTCTGCATGTTCGAGCCCATCAGCGCGCGGTTGGCATCGTCGTTCTCGAGGAAGGGGATGAGCGAGGCGGCGACCGAAACCAGCTGTTTTGGCGACACGTCGATCAGGTCCACGTTCTCGTTGGGCGCGAGGGTGTATTCACCCGACTGGCGGGTGTTGACCATTTCGTTGGTGAACTTGCCGTTCTCGTCCAGCGAGGCGTTGGCCTGAGCCACGGTGTGGCGCATCTCTTCGGTGGCCGACATGTAGTGCACTTCATCGGTCACCTGGCCGTTTTCGACGCGGCGATAGGGGGTTTCGATGAAGCCGTACTTGTTGACCCGCGCGAAGCTGGCGAGGTTGTTGATCAGGCCGATGTTCGGGCCTTCCGGCGTTTCAATCGGGCACATCCGGCCATAGTGGGTCGGGTGCACGTCGCGCACCTCGAAGCCGGCACGCTCACGGGTCAGGCCGCCCGGGCCAAGCGCCGAAAGGCGACGCTTGTGGGAGACTTCCGAGAGCGGGTTGGTCTGGTCCATGAACTGCGACAGCTGCGAGGAGCCGAAGAACTCGCGCACCGCGGCGGCGGCGGGCTTGGCGTTGATCAGATCCTGCGGCATCACCGTGTCGATCTCGACGGAGCTCATGCGCTCCTTGATCGCCCGCTCCATGCGGAGCAGACCCACTCGATACTGATTTTCCATCAGCTCGCCGACCGAACGGACACGGCGGTTGCCGAGGTGGTCGATGTCGTCCACTTCGCCCTTGCCGTCGCGCAGCTCGACCAGCGCCTTGATGCAGGCCACGATATCCTCGCGGCGCAGCGTGCGCTGGGTATCCTCGGCGTCGAGGTCGAGACGCATGTTCATCTTCACCCGGCCCACGGCGCTGAGGTCGTAGCGCTCGCTATCGAAGAACAGGCTGTCGAACAGGGTGCTGGCGGCTTCCACGGTGGGCGGCTCGCCGGGGCGCATGACGCGGTAGATATCCATGAGCGCGGTGTCGCGGTTCATGTTTTTGTCGGCGGCCATGGTGTTACGGATGTAGGCACCCACATTGATGCCGTCGATGTCGAGCACCGGAATGTCGGTGATGCCCGCGTCGATCAGCTCCTTCAGGGTGCCGCCGGTGACTTCACCATCCTTGTCGGTTTCCCAGGTCAGCTCATCGCCGGCTTCCACGTAGATGGCGCCGGTTTCTTCGTTGATGATGTCCTTGGCGACGAACTTGCCCACGATGCGGTCGAAGGGCACCAGCAGGTCGGTGATCTCGCCGTCGTCGATGATTTTCTTCACCGCGCGCGGGGTCACCTTCTTGCCGGCCTCGGCAATGACTTCACCGGTCTTGGCGTCGACGAGGTCATAGGCCGGGCGCGTGCCACGAACGCGCTCGGGGAAGAACTTGGTCACCCAGCCCTTGTTCTTCTTCAGCTTGTAGCTGACCGTCTCGTAGTAGGCGTCCATGATCGCCTCCTGATCCAGCCCGAGGGCATAGAGCAGGGTGGTCACCGGCAGTTTGCGGCGACGGTCGATCCGGGCGAAGACGATGTCCTTGGCGTCGAACTCAAAGTCCAGCCAGGAGCCGCGGTAGGGAATGATCCGGCAGGCGAAGAGCAGCTTGCCAGAGGCGTGGGTCTTGCCCTTGTCGTGGTCGAAGAACACGCCGGGGGAGCGGTGCATCTGGGAAACGATCACGCGCTCGGTGCCGTTCACCACGAAGGTGCCGTTGGGCGTCATCAGGGGCATGTCGCCCATGAACACGTCCTGCTCCTTGATGTCCTTGACCGACTTGGCGCCGGTGTCCTCATCGACATCGAACACGATCAGGCGCAGGGTCACCTTCAGCGGAGCGCTGTAGGTCATGTCGCGCTGCTGGCATTCTTCAACGTCGTACTTGGGCTTCTCCAGCTCGTATTTTACGAACTCGAGAACCGCCGTCTCGTTGAAATCCTTGATCGGGAAAACGCCCTGAAAGACGCCCATGATCCCTTCGCCATCGCTGGGCGCAGGCTGATCGCCGGACTTCAGGAACAGGTCGTAAGAAGATTTCTGAACCTCAATCAGGTTCGGCATCTCCAGAACTTCGCGGATTTTGCCGTAATACCGGCGGAAACGTTTGTGGCCGAGGAGAGTCGTCGCCATCTGGTCGTGTACCTTTCGTCTGTCGCCGCGCACATCCCGCCGGGGCACCGGGAGGTCGGCTCACGAATGAAGGTGCGTCCGGGATCCATACCTGCGTGCCGTCCCACCGGCACGCGCCCGATCCATTCGAACGCGCCTTGGAAAGACCCTTCGCAAAGGGGCTTGCCGAGACGCATTCGGCTGGACCCGGATTTTGCCCGGATCCAGCCAATTCTCTATCGGGCCACCCGCGCGGGGCGGCGTCCGATCACTTGAGCTCCACCTCGGCGCCAGCGGCTTCGAGCTTGCCCTTGATGTCTTCGGCTTCGGCCTTGTCGACGCCTTCCTTGACGGCTTTGCCGCCGGCTTCGACCAGTTCCTTGGCTTCTTTGAGGCCCAGGCCGGTGATGGCGCGGACTTCTTTGATGACGTTGATCTTCTGGGCACCAGCGGCCTTCAGGATCACGTCGAACTCGGTTTTCTCTTCAGCAGCGGCGCCACCGGCGTCGCCAGCCGGACCAGCCATCATCACAGCGCCGCCGGCGGCGGGCTCGATGCCGTACTCGTCCTTGAGGATGGTTTTCAGTTCTTGGGCTTCGAGAAGGGTCAGACCCACGATCTCTTCAGCAAGTTTTTTCAGATCAGCCATTTTTCGCTTTCCGTCTGTCTAGATGTGTTCCAACGCGAGGTAATCAACCCCTGCGCGGCTCTCATTCGTTGCCTTACGCGGCCTTCTCTTCGATGGTCGAAAGGATGGACGCGATATTCGAAGCAGGTGCGCCAATGGCGCCGGCGATGTTGGAAGCAGGCGCACCGATGCAGCCCACGATGGAAGCAATGAGCTCCTCGCGGGACGGCATGGCGGCGACGGCTTTCACACCAGCGACGTCCAGAGCGGTCTCACCCATCGCACCGCCGAGGATCTCGAGCTTCGAGTTATCCTTGGCGAACTTATCCACGACCTTGGCCGCAGCCACGGGGTCTTCGGAATAGGTGAGAACGGTCATACCCGTCAGAAGATCGGCGATGCTGGCGCAAGGCTTCCCTTCCAGGGCGATCTTGGCGAGCCTGTTCTTGGCGACGCGGACCGACCCGCCAGCTTCACGCATTTGCGCGCGCAGGTCCTGCATCTCGGCAACCGTGAGACCCTCGTAGTGGGAGACCACAACGACGCCAGAGCTTTCGAAAATCTGGCCGAGTTCCTCGACCACTTTCTCTTTCTGGGCTCTATCCACAGTTTCACTCCAATTTGGGCAGGTTCATTCCCCGCCCGGCTCATTTTTGCTGGCCGAGGCCAACACTCAGGTCCGTATTACGGGGCTGAAGCCAAGTTCGCCCGAGAGAAGCCTCGCGGGAAAACATGTTCTGACCCGTCTCAGGCAGGAAATTAAGGCGTTCGGATGAGCGCCACCCACCGTCTTGGACGAAACGCAAAACAGCGCACGACGAATCGCACGCTGGCTTGCAGGGGGCGGTTTAGTCGGCGCGCGCCGCGAGGGCAAGGGCCTGAGCCTCACGACGCCGCGATTTTCTGTGCGGGGCGGAGCTTCGTGGTCCGTCGCGCGGGCAGCGTCCGGAGGCTGTCCGCTTGCGGCTGACACTTATCAGTCACTCTATCACACAAGCGCGAGCCCTTAAAACGCGCCACAAATTTTCCTTAATGCCGCGTTAACCCTCCGCACACACCGGCGCCCTCCCCCTTGTTGCGTCCGTGCGAGCAGCGAAGGCGCAAAGCCATGCCCACCGGGTATATCGACCCGATCATCGTCACCGGCGACATGCTCGCCGCGATCTCCGGCAACCCTGTGTTGACTGGGAATCAGGGCGATGCAAACTTCGCCCTGTCGCTCCCCGGCACCGCTGCCCTCGGCACCTCCTCCGATCTCTATCGCCTTGTCTGGGTGCAAAACGTCAACGGGAGCGCCACCAGCTTCTCCAACGGTCAGGGCTGGCGGATCGAGGCCTACGACCCCAGCAAGGACAATGACGGCGACGCGGCAACCGGCAATGGCGGCTGGCAGGTGGTTCCGGGGATGAACAACCTGAACGCTCAGGGCGACATGTATCAGGGTCTCGCCGATGGCGATGAGTACATCATCCTCACCGGCGGCAGCAAAAAGGTGCTGTTCGACATCAACGGCGGCCTGCCCACCACGCCCACCACGCTCGTCTATCCCGGAAGCGGACAGAATGGCGACCCGGCGCAGGGCAACGACAATGGCAAGCTGGAGTTCGAGGACGCCTACAACGCGCTGACTCCGGCCTGCTTCTTGCCCGGCACCCGCATCGCCACCGCTTCCGGCCCCCGTGCGATTGAAAGCCTGCGGCCCGGCGAGCTGATCCTGACGCTCGACCACGGCCCACGCCCGCTGCGGATGCTCCTCAGCCGGTCGATCTCACTCGAAGAGGCCGGTCCTAGCGCTGCGCCTGTGTTGATCCCGGCCGGAAGCCTCGCGCCCGGCTTGCCCGAGTGCCGCCTCGCCTGCTCTCCCCAGCACCGCCTGCTCGAAACGAGCGCAGGACAAAGCCTTGTGGCCGCCAAGGCCTTGCTCGGCAGTTCCGGTGTGCACAGCGCCCCGGCATCAGGCCGCGTGACCTACCTGAACGTGGTGATGGACCGTCACGAGATTGTTTTCGCTGAAGGCGTCGCTGTCGAGAGCTTCTACCCCGGCGCGGTCGCGCTCGAAGGGCTGAGCCCGTTCCAGAAACTGCGCCTCTCGGCCATCCTGCCCGCGCAACCTGCCCCCGCGCGGCCCTTCGGGAAAACCGGACAATGGGCGCGGCGCCTCGCTGAGAGCCCCGGCCAGTTCCAGCCTCTCGGCATCGCCACCACCGCCTGAAAAAACTGAGCGGCGGGTAAGAGGCACGCTCACGCCACCCGCCGCCACGTGAGTTACATCGCCATGACCCGCCGGATCTTGGCCATCGCGCTCTCCAACTCCTCCTGGTAGCGGATCGGCTCGAAGAAGTTGCCCCGGTCGTCGAAGAGCAGCACGAAGGCCGAGTGGTCCATCGTGTAGTCTCCGCCCTCCAGCGGCACCTTCGCGGCAAAGACCCGGAAGGCGCGGATCGCCTTGTCGATCTCTTCGCGCGTGCCCGAGACTCCGACCACGCCAGGCACCCAGCCCACGTAGTCGCCGATCATCTCTACCGTGTCGCGCTCCGGGTCCACGGTCACGAAATAGGTGCGCAGCGGGGCCTCGCCCGCCTCCACCAGCTCGGCCTGCCACAGGTCGATGTCGCCCAGCGTGGTCGGGCAGACCTCGGGGCAATGGGCAAAGCCGAAGAACACCGCCGTGGGCGCGCCGCGCAACGTGTCTTCGGTAAAGGGCTGCCCATCTGTGCCCTGCAGCGCGTAGTCGCCATGCCCGAGGTCGATCGCCGCTTCTTCGTCCAGCTTGGGGGCCAGAAGCGTGAACCATGCCACCGCAAGGAGGGCCGGCGCAGCCAGCCCTCCCGCGATGATGGCGGTCATTGTCCGCCCGGTCATCAGTTGTGCCCGTGGCCGGAGTGATCGTGCCCGCCCGCACCTATCTCGTCGCGCGGCTTGATCGGGAAGCTCACCAGCACCTTTCCGGCGTTCTTAAACTCGAGCTCCACGTCGGCGCTCGTACCCGCCTCCATCGGCCCGGCCAGATCCATGAACATGATGTGATAGCCACCCGGCTTCAGCTCCACCGTCGCCCCGGCCGGGATTGGCAGCCCCTCGGCCAGCTCGCGCATCTTCATCACGTCGCCCTCCATGGCCATCTCGTGCACTTCCATCCGGCCTGCGGCGGCAGAAGTCGCGCCAACCAGCACGTCATCCTCGCTGCCGGTGTTGGTGATGGTCAGAAAACCCCCGGCGACCGGTTGGTTGGGCAGGGTCGCGGCGGCGGCTGGCGCGGTGATCTCCAGCGCTCCGAGCGTCACCTTCTCCGCCATGCCGTGGCCCGTATGAGCGTGCTCGCCGCCGTCCCCGGCCACCAGCGTCAGCTTCGGGGCGGGGTTGGGCACATCATGCGAGCCGGTGGTGTCGGTCCAGTCGGCCACGCCGTTGGCGCAGGTCTGAACGGCAGGGAAGTAGAGCACCTCTCCACCGGCAAACTGCTCGCCGACTGCGCCGCGAAGCGTGAACTCGTCGTACCAGCCATCCTCGAGATTGCCGCCGGACCAGATGACCGCGCGCACCCCCTCGGTCATCTCCGTGCCGTGGTTGTCGTAGGGCAGTTCGTAAGCCCCGACCTCGGTGCTCAGCTCCCAGCCCGCCTTGGGCATCGGCTTCACCGCGTAAACCCCCTCGGGGATCTCGATCCGCACCGTATGGGTCGCTTCGCCAGCGCAGCCATGCGGCACCCGCAGGGTGATCTTTGTGGTCGCGCCTACAGCGGCCTCCTTCTGCTCGAGTGTGGCGTGTGCCTGCGCCGCTCCGGCAAGCAGGCCAAGGCCGAACGCGGCCAGCGTGATGTGTTTGAACATGTCAGTCTCCATGAGAATCCGGGCGCGGGGGACATCCTCGCGCCATGTGTGTCAGTCGTTCGGAAAGCTCAGGAGAGGTGCGGTGGCCCGCGCGTGGTGACGTGAGAGGCAATGTGCTGCGGCCCGCGCAGCAGATCGGCGCCGCGCGCTTCGGGAACCACCCACGCGATCCGTTCGCCACGATCGGGCGCGGCCAGCACGGGTGCGGTCGGCACCTTGTTACAGAACGGGCAGTGGTAGCCTCCTGCGGCATCCAGATCGCCGCAAAGGTCGTCCGCGGTGATGCCCAGATCGCGCAGCTCGGCGGCGGCCAAAGCCTCTTCGGAGGGCGGGCCCATGTGATGCGCAGAGACCGCGCCAAAGACCGCCAGCATAAATGCGGCGGCCCAGGCAATCACGGTCTGGCGAAAGGCGCGGGTCATGGCGGATCAATGCCGTAGGGCACGGCGAAAGAAAAGCGCCGCTTTTGCCGCAGCCCGAGGGATGGCGGGTGGGGTGTCATTGCGCTGCGATGCACCTCACCCGGCAGGCAAAGGATCAACGGCGAGCCCGCTCAAGCCCCCGGGCGCGGGAGGACGGCAATCCGCAAGCGGCTCTTCCAGCCGCCCGTGCGCGAAACCCCGCGTGGGTCGCTGAGTGGCCAGCGCCAGACCGGCGCCGGCAGCACCGTCAGGCACCACGGAGCCCCGCCGAAGAACTCGAACACCAGGCGGTTGCCCGAGGCTTCCAGCACGCGAAAATTGCCGGTCGTGTAGGCCGCGCCGAGGGTCACCGACTCCACGGTGCCGCTGGGCTCCAGCAGCGACAGATGCAGCGCGTCCTCCTGCGGGATATCGTCGGTGCTTGCGAGCAGCAGTGTTGCATCGTCCACCGCCCAAGCAGCCTCCGCGATCACCCCTGCCACCTCCCAGCATTCCGCGCCGCGCCGCGCCAAAGCACGAGGCATCTCGCCGGGCAGTGGCTCCAGCCGGAGGTCACCAAGCGGCTCCATTCAGAAGAAGAAGTAATCGACCCCGATGGCAGCCAGTGCGCCGCCCACGAAGGCCCCGACCGCCACGCAAACCGGGGCGCCCGGCCCGCAGGCCAGCCCAGCCGCCGCACCGCCGACAATTCCCCCGCCAATCCCGGCGCCAGTGACGGCGCCCTCGTGGACCAAAGCCTCGCCTTTGTCCTCCGCAGTGGCCACCACATAGACGGACACCGCAAGCGATAGCACCAGCAGCCCGCGCCCGGCGCGCGAGACAGTGCGCATCCGCGCGGTGATCGCCGGGTTGGACTTGCCCGCAGATTCCACGATCGCGGCATAGACCTGGTTCTGCTGCGCCGTTGAAAGCGCGTTGAAGTTGGCATTGGGGCCGAAAAGTTGCAGGGTCTTGCGGGCGATCATCTCGTTGAGGGTCTTGCCCTGGCTCTTCAACGATTCCGCCAGCGCCCGCCCAAGCGGGGTTGATCGGCCGCGCAGGGAGTCCATGACCGTGTTGCGCACGGTGTTGGCCTCTGTCGCCGCCTGCCGCCAGGTGATCTCGCCCATCGTGGCCTTGCGCCGCAACTCCTCGGCCATCGCCCGAACCTGACGGTCGTAGAGCGCCCGGGTCGAGCCATCGATGGCGCCATGTGCGCCGAGGTTGGCAAGCTCTCCGTGCAGCCCCCGGATCGCGCTCTCGAAGGCGTCGCGGTCTTCGGGGTTGCTCACCAGCCCCCAGCCATAGGATGCGTCAGCCATAGCGGTCCTCTTTCCGGCACCCCGGCCGCGTTTTAGCCGGTGATCCGAAGATCGGCGGGATGCGGTGCGGAATCAAGAGCGGCCACGCCACCGGGGCGGCTTTCGCCTCTAAATCGACGCATACTACGGCGCCACAAACGAAAAAGGGCGAGCCAATCGGCCCGCCCCTCTCAATTCTTTCGCTGTCCGGGCTCAGTTGCCCAGCGCGTTGTCCACTTCGATGCTTACGCCCGGGCCCATGGTCGAAGAGATCGCGATCTTCTTCATGTAGGTGCCCTTGGCGCCGGTCGGCTTGGCTTTGGAGACCGCATCCACGAAAGCGCGGACGTTCTCGATCAGCTTGGCTTCGTCGAACGAGGCCTTGCCGATCCCGGCGTGAACCACGCCAGCCTTCTCGGCCTTGAACTGGACCTCACCGCCCTTGGCGGCTTCCACGGCTTCCTTCACGTCCATCGTGACGGTGCCGACCTTGGGGTTCGGCATCAGGTTGCGCGGGCCAAGCACCTTACCCAGACGGCCGACGATCGGCATCATGTCGGGGGTGGCGATGCAGCGGTCGAAGTCGATCTTGCCGCCCTGAACGGTTTCCATCAGGTCTTCGGCGCCCACAACGTCGGCACCGGCTGCCTTGGCCTCATCAGCCTTTTCGCCACGGGCGAAGACGGCCACGCGGACCTCCTTACCGGTGCCGTTCGGCAGCGAAACCTTGCCGCGGACCATCTGGTCGGCGTGGCGCGGGTCGACGCCGAGGTTCATTGCGATCTCGACGGTCTCGTCGAACTTGGCGCTGGCGTTGCCCTTCACGAGGGCGACGGCCTCTTCCACGCTGAGGTCGTGCTTGCCTTCAAAGGCCTCACGGGCGGCGCGGGTGCGTTTTCCGAGTTTTGCCATCTTACTTCACCTCGATGCCCATGGAGTTCGCGGAACCGACGATGATCTTCATCGCGGCCTCGATATCGGTCGCGTTCAGATCCTTCATCTTGGCTTCGGCGATCTCGCGCACCTGCTTGACGGTAACGGAACCCACGGTCTGGCGCGACGGGGTGTTGGCCCCGGATTTCACCTTGGCGGCCTTCTTCAGGTAGTAAGACGCGGGGGGCGTCTTGATATCCATCGAGAAGGATTTGTCTTGGTAGTAGGTGATCACGGTCGGGCAGGGCGCACCCGGCTCCATCTCCTGCGTCTTGGCGTTGAACGCCTTGCAGAATTCCATGATGTTGATGCCGCGCTGACCCAGCGCCGGACCGACCGGCGGAGAGGGGTTTGCTTGTCCGGCGGGCACCTGAAGCTTCATGGTGCCGGCAATCTTCTTGGCCATAAGGGCCTCCTTTGCTCAACGGCCACCCAACGCGATGGGCTGCCTTCATGTTGACGTGGTCTGGCTTGGCACCCGCGAGCGCCGCCCCTCCCACGCGATTCGGCCCCGCCGGGATGACGGGGGACGAAGGAAGCCGCTGCATAGGGCCTTTCGCGCCCTGCGTCAAACCCCTGTGACGGGGGCGATCCACAGCGCCGCCACTCAACCTCAGATGACGCCACGGCACAGCACGCGCCGCAACAAAGCCACAAATCGGCCCCGAACCCGCCGGACCCGGTCGTATTGTGGTTAATGAGGGAACAAACACTTCAGTGGAGCCGGGGACATGATCCACACCGAGACCGAGGCACATCCGCCCGCGGGCACATGGCTTGCCGTCAGCTACCGGCTGGATGACATTCGCCACGCCACCCCCGGCCGCACCACGCCCCACGAGTTTTGCGAAGAGGCAATGGTGCTGATCGAGGCCTCTCTGGAGATGGCGGACCTCGGCCATTCCACCGGCACGCAGGAGATGCCCAGCAGCGACGAGCCGGGCGCACTCTGGATCAGCTTTTCCGTCTCCGACCCTGTGCGCGCCGAACGGGTGATCCGCAAAACCGTGCGTGGCACCAGCTACGGCGGCTTCGCAGCCATTTCGCGGGCCGATCCGGCCCGCGCCTGAGGTTTCCCTCAAGCGCTGCAGATCAGGGCTTGCTCCTGCCCGTAGCAGCAGGCCCATTCCGCGCATGATTGACAAGCTTTCTGCCGAAGACGCCTGCCTGCTGACCGAAACACTGGCGCTGATCCCTGAGCAGGATGAGATCCAGATGGACAGCCGCGACCGGAAGCGGCTGCGCCAGCCCACTTCGGAGGTCACGCCTGAAGGCCTCTTTCTCTGGCATCTCAGCGAGCACCAGGTTTTTGAAGAAGAGACAGACCCGGCACTGAGGAAGCAGGGCGTACGGCTGCGCCCGGTGGGCGTACATCCTGAAGGGCGTCTCTCAGAGACTGAGATCGCCGCCGAAGAAGCCCGCCTCGGCGTGGCGCTCCCGCAGCCGTGGCGCGTCATCTACCGCCACTTCAACGGCGGCTGGAACAACACTCTGCACTGGGGCGACCCGGAGGACCCGCGCGATACCGAGCCGCTTGCCCTCATCAGCCGTTCTGAGAGTCTGCCCCTGCAAGAAGTCGCTCCGCTGCGCGATCTGATGGCCCCTGACCGCCCGGAGCTGGACCTCTCGCCCATCGATCCGCGCCTCATCGCCATCGGCTATCATCAGAGCGAGGCCATGCTGCTCGATTACCGCGCCGGGCCGGACCCTAGGGTGGGCCATGCCTATATCGACGAATTCAGCGACGACCCTCTGCCGACATGGGAAGAGGAGGCCTTCTGGTGGCCCAACATGCGGGTCTATTTTGCCGGCCTCTACCAGCAAGATCGGGCGGTGTAAGCCCTCAACGCAAAAGGCCGCCCCAACCGGAGCGGCCCCGCAGGGTGGGCAATCAGCCCACCGACATGTTTCGCGTCACACCTGCTTGGAGACCTGCGTGAACTCCAGTTCGACCGGAGTGGCACGGCCAAAGATCGACACCGTGACCTTCAGGCGCTGGCCCTCGTCGTCGACCTCCTCCACGTTGCCGCTGAAGCCCTCGAAAGGCCCGTCGGTCACGTTCACATTCTCGCCGACCTCGAAGGTGATCAGGCTGCGCGGCGCGGCCTCGCCCTCTTCGACCCGGCCAAGGATCGCCTGAACCTCGGCATCGCGCATCGGCATCGGGCGGCCCTGCGGCCCCAAGAAGCCGGTGACGCGGTTGATCGAGGTGATCAGGTGATAGCCCGCATCGCTCATGTCCATCCGAACCAGCACGTAGCCCGGCATGAAGCGCCGCTCAGCGGTCACCTTCTTGCCCCGGCGCACCTCGATGACCTCTTCGGTCGGCACCAGAACCTCTTCGATCTCCTCGGTGAGGCCGGCAGCCTCCGCATCCGTCCGGATCTGCTCGGCCACCTTCTTCTCGAAGTTCGAGAGAACCGCCACCGAATACCACCGCTTTGCCATGTCAAACCTGCTTGTCTCTGGCCCCCCTCGGGGCGCGTCAATCCGACTCCCCGATAAAAAACGGGCGCGCCGTCGATTCGGGCGCGCCATGTTTTCGGGGATTGCTGGCGGGATACTCTCCCCGCCTTCCGATTTCAAGTCCGTAGGGTGCGCATTGATGGCGCACCCGCCCTCCGGCCTCAGCCGAACAGGCCGAGGATCTGGGTCAAGCCGGTGCGGATCAGCCAGTCGACGAGGAAGAAGAAGACGCCCGTGAGGATCGCCATGATGAAGACCATGACGGTCGTCAGCACCACCTCGCGGCGGGTCGGCCAGACGACCTTGCCCACCTCGGTGCGGACCTGCTGGATGAACTGAAGCGGATTGGCGCGGGCCATGATGGGTGCTCTTTCCTCGGGTGTTCGTTCGGGGCCACTTACGGGCTTCACGTGGCGATTTCAAGGCCGGCAGTGCCGCTCGGGGCATCACCGGCTCGGAGGGTGGGCAAACTGCCCACCCCGCTCACTGACCCCGAACTGCCCCGCTCAATACACCGGGTAGGCCGTCGCGCTGCCCGCCGCGCGGTCGATCACCACGATCCGCCAGCCATCGGTCACGGCGATCACCTTGCCGTCAGGCAGGTATTCGAACCCTTGGGTCTTCTCGAACCAGCCGGGAAGGTCCTCCACCCCCAAAGTGAGCGGCGCGCCGCCCCCGACCGGGATGAAGCTCACCTTGCCGCCGTCACCCGCCACGATCTCGGAGCCGTCGGGGCTGATTTCGGCGTAATCGGCATTGGTGCGTTGCAGGTCGAGCATGGTCACCTCGCCCGCGGCATCCGTCACCATCGGGTCGCTGCCCGGCTTGAGGTAAAACACCTGATCGCCCACGCCCCGGATGTCATCGAAGTTCGAGGCGCTGTACCAGCTCGTCGTGGAATCGAATGTGCCGGCCTCGAGGTCGATCTTCAGCAGCTTCGCGGCGTAGGCATCGTGCTTCTTTCGGAAGATCTCCTTGTCGAGCCCCTTCAGGTCGTTGGAAGGCTGCTCCTTGGTCTCGTCTTCGGTCTTCTCCTGCCGGGTGATCGCGTAGAGCATCGTGCCGTCATCGCTCAGCCCCGCGCTGTCGATCGGGAAGCCCTCGGGCGTGCTCACCGTCTTGGTCTGTGCGCCGGTCGCCGCGTCGATCACCGCAATCTCGCTGCCGCCGGAGCTGCCCTTCCAGATCACGATCCGCTGCGCCTCGGGCCGGAAGGCCATGTCACGCACGCGCTGGATCTCCCACTTCTTGCTCATATCGGCGGCGGCATAGGCGGTCAGCATGTCATCGCTGTCGAGCACGTAGACGAGGCTGCCATCGGCGGAGTGATCCATCCACACAGGCATCGCCGGGCTCCAGATCCGGTCCTTCACCTCGAAGGTGGAAGCGTCGATCACGTAGATCACACGGTTGTCTCCGCCCGCCAGCAGGGTGGCACCATCGGGGCTGAGGCTGAAGCCGCCAAGCCCGCCTGAGGGCAGGTTGGCCGCGGCGGGCAGGGCGAGGCTGGCAGAAAGGGCAACGGCAGCGGCAATCCGCTGGAGGGCGCGCGTCATGGCAATGTCTCCGGTCTAATGACTTGTTTCAACGCGGCGGAGGCTGGCAGGCGCACCCGGCCCGGTCAAGACAGGAAATCCCTCAGGCGCTTGCCGCCTCGGGCTTGAGCCGGCTCGGCGCGCAGCCGAACATCCGGCTGAACTCGCGGCTGAACTGGGTGGGGCTCTCGTAGCCCACCGCAAAGGCAGCCTGGCTCACACCCTGCCCCCCGGCCTCGATCAGCCGCCGCGCCTCCATCAGGCGCATCTTTTTCTGAAATTGCAGCGGGGTGGTGCCGGTCAGCGCCTTGAACTGCGCATGGAAAGTGGTCTCCGACATGCCTGCGCCCCGTGCCAGCTCGGGCACCCTGAGCTGGGCATCATAGGTGCGCCGGATCTCCGCCGTGGCGCGGGCGATGCGGGCAGCATGAGAGGCAGGCCGGGCCAGCTCACGCAGCGCCGGGCCGTGGCAGGAGTTCAGCAACCAGTAATGCAGCTCCCGCTTGATCAGCGGAGCGAGCTGCGGAATGGCGGCCGGCGTGTTTTTCAGCCGGAAAAGCCGGGACATCGCGCCGAGCACCGCCTCATCCGCCTCGCCGGTGCTGATCACGGGCCCCACAGCGCCCTCGTCCGCCCCGTCGATCTCTGCGGCGATCTCGTGCAGCAGCGGCGGATCGATCCGCAGGCCCAGAGAGGTGTAGGGCGCTTCCAGAATCCGCGCCTGCGTGGGCAGGTGAAAGCTGATGACAGAGCTTTGCCCGGCGGCAAACCGCAGTGGCCGATCGCCATGCCAGACCTCCTTCACCCCCTCCATCACGAGGCAGAGCACCGGCTCGTACACTACCGGCTCCACTGGGGTGGCCACCCGTCGGCGCATCACGCTCAGGCCTTCCACCGGGGTGGCGGCCAGTTCCCGGCCTGTGTTCTCGCGGTCGGCATGGTCACGCAGTTCGGCAATCAGCGCACGGTCGATCATCGGCATCTCCATGACCCGAAGATGCGCCGATGGGCGGCCAAGTCAAAAGAGGCCGTGCGCGGGTTGCGGAGGAATAGGCAAGTCCGGCGGCGAATGCGGCAGGCCACCCGACCCGACGTGGCCCAGATCAACGCCTATCGGATCAAACAAGGAGTTCCCACATGACCCGCATCGCTCTCATCACCGGCGGCAGCCGGGGCCTTGGCCGCGCCATGGCCACCAACCTCGCCCGCGCCGGGGTCTCTCCCATCATCACTTACCATTCCAACGCCGAGGCCGCCGAAGAAGCACTGGCCGAGGCCAGCGCCGCGGGGGTGCAGGCCGCCGCGCTCAAGCTGGATACGGAAGACACCGCCAGCTTTGGCGACTTCGCTGCCACCCTGCCGGAAACCCTCGCCGAATTGGGCGGAGAGCACCTGCACGCACTGGTCAACAACGCAGGCTATGGCGCCCACGCGACCTTCGAGCAAACCTCGGAGGCCGATTTCGACGCCATGATGCAGGTCCACGTCAAAGGTCCATTCTTCTTAACCCAAGCGCTGCTGCCGCTGCTCGCCGATGGTGGGCAGGTGCTCAACGTCTCCTCCGGCCTCACCCGGTTCAGCTACCCGGGCTTTGCCGCCTATGCGACGGCCAAGGGCGCGGTGGAGGTGATGACCCACTACATGGCCCGCGAGTTCGGCCCGCGCGGCATCGCCGTCAACACGCTAGCCCCTGGCGCAATCGAAACCGACTTCGGCGGTGGCATCGTGCGGGACGACCCGGAGATGAACGCGCGGATGGCGGAGATTTCGGCCATGGGCCGGGCCGGTCTGCCCGATGACATCGGCGGCGCGGTGGCTGCCCTGCTCGCTGGCAAGACCAACTGGATCACCGGCCAGCGGATCGAGGCCTCCGGTGGCGCGCTGCTCTGAACGCAGGCCGCACCCATGGGCGCCCGGCTGTGGGTGCCTCTTACTCGGCCGGGGTCATCGCTCCGGCCGGGGCTGCGTCGCGCGCCATTGCGCGGCGCTTCAGCACCGCCCAGACCAGCCCCACGACCGCCATCGAAACGTAGCCATCTACCGCGTAGTGGTAGCCGGTGTAGACCGAGAGGAACATTACCAGCGCGAGGTAGAGAAACCCCGGCAGCGCCAGCCACCGGCTGCGCTCCGCGAGGTAGAGCGCCGCCACCGAGGCCACAGCCACATGCACGCTCGGGAAGGCCGAGATGCCCGGTCCGATGAAGTTCTTGCCCTTGGAGTAGAGCTGCCACAGGGCATCCTGCGTCATCCCGATCGTGGTGTGCTCGATGCCGCCATTGTTCAGCACGGTTATCAGCCCGCCAAACCGCTCGCCGCCGAGTAGCCGGTCATAAAAGATCGGACCAACCGAGAGGCCGGAGAGCGCCAGCACGTTGCCGATGAAGACCCATGCCACGAGAAACAAGATCAAGAAACGCTTAACCCGCGCCTTGTCACTGTCGACCAGCACCAGCAGGAAGGGGAAGAGCAGCGCCCAGACGCCCCAGATCTTGGTGTAGGCCAGAAACAGCTTCTGACCCTCGCCCATGCCGATCAGCGCATGGGTCCACTCCCACGGCACACCGCCGTGGATCGCCTCGTCGAGATCGGCAAGGAAAGGATCGGCGTAGAAGGGCATCAGCATCGGGAAGGCGCTCTTCATCATCGTGAAGCCCGACTGCATGAGCACGCAAGCGATGAAGACCTTCAGCAGCGCCGCGCCGCGCAACCGGATGCGCTGCCAACCGATCAGGAAAAAGAGGCCAATGACCACCGGGAAGATGCCAAGCAGCACATCGCGGATGAAGTAGAAGAACTTCTGCCCGCCGCCCACCGCCGGGGTCGCTGCAGAGAGCAGGTCCACCCCGAAGCTGACGACGATGCCCGACAGGATCATGTAGATGAAGGCAAAGCGCAGAAACCACGAAATCTCGCTCGCGGCAAAGGGCTCGTCGGCCCCCTTGCGCAGATGTGCAATCGCGTTGCCAAACATGGCCAAACCCCTCGATAGCCCCAGTCACCCGGTTCCCGGGCGTCATCCTTCCAGACTTGGTGCCTGCAAAATCAGATGGTTTCGGGGCTCAAATCGGCCAATTCCGGGGCAGGCCGCGCTGATTGTCTGCGCCGCGCCACTGCCCAGGTGGCGAGGATCACGGCAATCGAGGCATAACCATCCACCGCATAGTGCCAGCCCAAATGCACCGACAGAAACAGGAAGACCCCGGTGATCGCCACCGAGAGCGGCGCCAGCCAGCGGGCGCGTTCGTAGAGGTAGAGCGAGACGACGCAGGCCATGCCCACGTGCACACTGGGAAAAGCCGAAATGCCCGAACCCACGCCCTGCGCCCCGCTGGCATAGACGCCCCATAGGAAATCCTGCACCTGCCCGGTCATGCTGGCCGAGATACCGCTGGCCGCGAGCGCCTCGATCAGCCCGGCAAAGCGGTCGCCGCCCAAGAGCCTGTCATAGTAGATCGGCCCAGCGGAAAGGCCGCCCAGCGCCAGAACCGAGCCGAGAAGGGCCCAGCCCACCGCGTATAGCAGAAGAAACCGGCCCACCCGGGCGCGGTCACCGTCAAAGAGCACGAGGATCACCGGCAGGTACATCGCCGGCACGATCCACGCTCCCATGTAGATCGCCACCGCAGCAGCGGGCGGAATCCACGCGCCGATGGCATGAGTCAGCACGTAGGGGTCCACGCCGAGGTGCAGCGCCCGGTCCAGCGCGGCAAGTGGCGGATCGGCCCAGAACGGCATGGCATAGGGCAGGGAGGTCTTGACCATGGTGAAGGTCAGGAAGAACAGGTTGCAGACCATGAGCACTAGAAAGGCCCTCGGCAGCCGGGCCATCACCTCGCCCCGCGGCAGCACGAAGAAGAGCGCCACGACGCCAGCGATCAGCCACCAGCCCTTCTGCATGAAATAGATCGCCGTCGCCGGAAGAGCGGCCACGAGGCCGCCGATCAGCGCCACCGGATCGTCGCGCACGAGGGCGACAAAGGCGATGCCCGCCAGAAAGTAGATCGCCACGAATCTCAGGAAGTTGCGCATGAACTGCCCGCCTGTTTCTGCCCCTCGTTCCGCCGCGCGATTGCGCCCGGTGTCACCACCTCCGCCCCGCGACCGTTTTCCGCCACCCTAGCCCTGCAACCCTTTCCGGACTATTGACTTTCCCTTCGCTGATTGAGTTAAGAGCCTGAGTGTTGCCCTTTCTCCCAGTGAAAGTTCCACCACCGCGATGGATAAAATACCGATGACCCGCGCGGGCCATACCGCGCTCGACACCGAACTGAAGCAGCTCAAGAGCGTTGAGCGGCCGGCGATCATCAAGGCAATCGCCGAGGCCCGTGAGCATGGCGATCTGAGCGAAAACGCCGAGTATCACTCCGCCAAGGAGAAGCAGAGCTTCATCGAAGGCCGGATCAAGGAGATCGAGGGCGTGCTCTCGCTCGCCGAGGTGATCGACCCGGCCAAGCTTTCGGGCTCCATCAAGTTCGGCGCGACGGTCACGGTGGTCGATGAGGACACCGACGAGGAGAAGAGCTGGCAGATCGTCGGCGAGCACGAGGCCGACATCGAGCGCGGCCTGCTCAACATCAAGTCTCCCATCGCCCGCGCCCTGATCGGCAAGGACGAGGGCGACTCTGTCGAGGTGCGCACGCCGGGCGGCGAAAAGAGCTACGAAGTCCTGAGCATCAAATACGTCTGACGGGAGCCTGCGGGGGGTGAGCGAGGCCGAGAACAGCAGCATGACGCAGCAGCCTGTGCGGCTCGAACCCGCCCCCATGCGCAGCGCCCAGGGCGCCGCCTCCGAGCCCGCGCGCGGCTTCGGCTCCGCCGAGTTTATCGGCATCGGCCTGACCCTGCTCTGGGGCCTGCTGGTCGGCAGCTTCTTCCTGCTGGTGCCGGGCGGCGACGAAGGCTTCGACCCGATCATCTTCGTGATGACCCTCTTTGCCATCTTCATGCCCGTGGCGCTGATCTGGATCGGCGTCTCGGCGGCCAAGAGCAGCAAGATCATGCGCGAAGAAAGCGCCCGGCTGACAGCGGCGGTGGATGCTCTGCGCTCCAGCTACGTCAGCAGCGCCTCGGGCGAGCGGACTGACCCGCGTGCCAGTGCCGTCGAGCGCAAGCTCGAAGAGCTGGTGACGGCCCAGCGCAACGCCGAGGCCGCGCTCTCGCGCATCGCATCCCGCGCCGGGCTCGCCGCCGAGGTGCCGCTGCCGGGCAAACCCGCCCTCTCGCGCCCCGAGCCCGTCCCCGAGGCAGAGGCCCAGCCCGCCTTCGACCTCGGCACCCCGGCCGTCACCGGCGCCGCGCCGATCTCGGTCGAGGAGTTCACCCGCGCGCTCAACTTCCCCGAGAACGAGAAGGACAAGGCCGGCTTCGCGGCCCTCCGCAAGGCGCTGCGTGACCCAACGATCTCGGGCCTCGTGCATTCGGCGCAGGATGTGCTCACCCTGCTCTCCGAAGATGGGATCTACATGGATGACCTGTCGCCCGCACCCGCCCGCCCGGCGGTGTGGCGCAAATTCGGGCAGGGCCGCCGCGGCGAGGAGATCGCCGGGATGGACGGCGTCCGCGACCGCTCCTGCCTCGCCCTCACCTCCGGCCGCATGCGCGCCGATCCGATCTTCCGCGACGCGGTCCACCATTTCCTGCGCAAGTTCGACCAGACCTTCGCCGCCTTCTCCGAAACCGCCTCCGACACCGAGATCATCGCTGTCAGCGAGACCCGAACCGCCCGAGCCTTCATGCTGCTCGGCAAGGTCTCGGGGACGTTCGACTAGGGCCGCACGCATTCAATACAAGTACTGACGCAATAAGAGGGCGGATTTCTCCGCCCTCTTCTATCTTCGTCACGAGGGAAATCGTGGCTCAGTTGAACGAGTACACCAGGCTCACACCGAAGGTGTTGTCGGTGTCCTTGAAGCCCGGCAGCGGGTCGCTGTGGTACTCGGTCAGCACCGAGGTCCGCAGGGCCAGAGCTTTCGACACCGCCACGCTCAGCGCGAGGTCGTTGTAGACCACGGTATCGGAGTCCGACGAGATCACATCGGTATCCATGGTCAGGTAAACGGTGTCGCTCAGCTTGTGCGCGTAGTCCGAGGACACGCCCCATGCCACTTCGTCCACTTCGCCGGCGGCGATGTCGTTCAGCTCGGCAAAACGGTAACCCGGACCGGCCTGAACCGACCACTGCTTGGTCTCGTCGTTGAGGATCCGGTAGCCAACGCCGAAACTGGCAAAGGTGTCGGTCTTGTAAGACGAGAATTCGTCAACCGAGCCCTGCACTTTGGCAAAGCCATAGAGATCGGGGTTGAAGTCACGGGTGTACTCGAGGCCGTAGAAGAGGCTCTCTTCCGATTTCACGCCCTTGTCTTCGCCGTAGGCATAGCTGAGGTTCAGCTCGATGCCGTTCTGGCCCCAGACGTAGCCGAGGTCGGTGCCGATGCCGAGGTCGAAGCTCTCGGTGTTGCCCGACGACGCGATGCCGCGCAGCGCGAAGGAGCCGGCAAACCCTTGGGGGCGGCCTTCGTTGCCAAAGCGGTCGAGGTCGCGCTCGGCGTCATCCTCGATGGCTTCGATGAGATCTTCATTGCGCTCGGCGGCAACGGAGGTGCCGCCCACGATGTCCTGGGCAATCGCGGAAGTCGCGGACAGCGCCGCAACAAGGGTGACGATGCCAGCGCCAAGTTTTGTTGCTTTTTCCATGGGTTTTCCTTTCCAGGGTTCATGATCCCCACCCGGAGCGGGCAGGAGCATCTCTGCTGAGCCGGTAGATAGGAAAGGGTTTATCGTGAGTGAAATTCTAAATAATCACGGATAAAAGCAGTTTTGCTCACGATATAAAATCTTCAATGATTTCCTAGGATTTCCACGGTTTCACCGCCATTCGCTTCGGCCAGGGCCTCGAGGACGGCCTCTTGATCGGCGTCCAGCTGTGTCGCCGTTGCAACAAGTGCCGCTTCCGCAACCTCCCGCACCTCCTCATCCAGATCATCCCGCCAGATCGACCAGACCGGATAGGGAAAGATCGGCGCGTTCGGAACAAGGTGCAGCCGCTTCTCATCGAGATAGCGCTTCACGTAGCGGGCGGGCAGGTAAGCCGCCTTGCGTCGCTGGGCGATGTAATCGGCAGCCATTGCCCCGAGCGCGAGGGTGAGGCCGGAATTGGTCAATTCTGGCAGTTCGGTTGCGTGCGCGTGAAGAAACTCCGGGCCCCAGTCCACGAAGACGTAGTCGGAGGCGATATCCTTCAGCTCCGCCTCCCATGAGGCGACCAGAACCAGTTCTTCCTCCATCACCTGCCGGGCCGTAAGGCCGGGGCGCAGTTGAGGGGTGTACATCAACGCCGCCTGCACCACACCTTCGATGAGAAAGCGTGTCAGCCTGTCCGGCATTCCCAATTCGCCCCTCAGGTTCAGCTCAGGCATCCCGGCCTGCATCCTGTCCATCCAGCGAAAACCAAGGCGTGGCCAAAGCGAGTATTGCGCACCAATGGTCAGGGATTTGGTGTAGCCCTCCGGCATCCCGATCTGCTGCCGCGCCTCCTCCCAGATCTTGATGAGCGAGAGGGCGTATCGCTCAAACTCGCGGCCCGCAGACGTCAACTCTGCGCCCGCCTTGGAGCGGGTGAACAGCACCTTACCCAGCGAGTCCTCCAACCGCTGGATACGCAAGCTCACTGCAGATTGCGTGACGAACAGGCGTTCGCTTGCGTTCACGAAAGACCCGGTGGCTGCGACCTCAAGGAAGGTTCGGATCAGGCTGATATCCATGTCGTCTCTCCCCGGGCCCTGCCGCAAGCGTGAATCACAAGAACCGTCGTTGCAACCCGTGGGGCCGGACTTGCCCTGCCCCTCCTACAGCCCGGCCACCGCCTGCCCGGCAGCCACGCCGCTGGCCCAAGCCCACTGAAAGTTGTAGCCGCCGAGCCAGCCGGTCACATCCACGGCCTCGCCCACAAAGTATAGGCCCGGCACCTTCTTCGCTTCCATCGTCTTGCTCGAAAGTTCGGCAGTCGAAACGCCCCCTGCCGTAACCTCCGCCTTGGCATAACCCTCGGTGCCGTCAGGCCAGACTTCGAGCGCTTCCAGCAAGCCCGCCGCCCGCTCCAGCTCCCGGTCCGGCGCATTGCCCATCTCCGTCGCAAGTCCGACCCGCTCCGCCAGCGCCTCCGCGAGCCGTGCAGGCAGATGCTCCGAAAGCGCCGCCTTCAGCCCGGCCCTCGGCGCCTTCGCCCGCGCCGCCTTCAGGTGCTCCAGCGCGCCTGGCAGCAGGTTCAACCGTACCGCATCACCCGGCTGCCAGTAACTCGACACCTGCAAGATCGCCGGGCCCGAAAGACCCCGGTGGGTGAACAGCGTGGCCTCTTCGAAGGAAACCCCGTTCACCGTCGCGACCGAAGGCACCGCCACGCCCGCAATGGTGGTGAAGAGACGGTCGCGCTCCGGCAGGGTGAAAGGCACCAGCGCAGGGCGCGGTTCCACAATTTCCAGTCCGAACTGCCGGGCGATCTCATAGGCGCGCCCTGTCGCCCCCATCTTCGGGATCGACGGGCCGCCGGTGGCCACGATCAGCCTCGGCGCGCGCGCGCCGGCGACCTCGAAATACCCGTCCCTGTGCCTCACCGCCGTGCCGCTCACACCCAGCCGGATCTCGACGCCGCCCTTCGTACATTCCGCCTCCAGCATCGCCACGATCTGGCGCGCGGAGCCATCGCAAAAGAGCTGGCCCAGCGTCTTCTCGTGCCACGCGATGCCATAGCGATCCACGAGATCGATGAAATCCCACTGCGTGTAACGGCTCAGCGCGGACTTGGCGAAATGCGGATTCTCCGAGAGGTAACACCCCGGCTCGATCCCGAGGTTGGTAAAGTTGCAGCGCCCGCCACCCGAGATCAGGATCTTCTTGCCGGCCTTCTCGGCATGGTCCAGCAGCAGCACCCGCGCGCCGGCCTGCCCGGCGGTGGCCGCCGCCATCAGCCCCGCGCCGCCTGCGCCCAATATGATCACGTCGAAAGTCATGCGGGCCGTCTAAACCGCCCCGCGCGCTTGCGAAACACCCTACCGTGCGTAGTCATGGCGCACCGTCCACCTGCGCCACCATCGTCACCGCCTGCCGGAAGCCCAGAACCGGGGCGAGCACGCCAGCCCGCACCTCGCCCCGTGCCTCGAAGCCGCAGCGCTCGTACAGCGCCCGCGCCCTGTCGTTGCCGTCCACCACATCGAGGCGCACCTCTCCGCAACCGCGCCGCGCCGCCTCTGCCTTGATCGCTCCGATCAGCGCCGTGCCCACGCCCTTCCCGCGGGCGCGTTCGGCCACGAAGATCCCGTCCATCAGCAACTTCCCGGCCACCAGCTCCCGCTCGAACAGCTCCAGCAGCGGCCCGCGCCACGCTGCACCAAACCAACCGTAATGCCGCGCCATATCGGCGAAGTCCCCAGCCATGAAACCGCCCTCTGGGGTTTTGTAACCGGCAACACCCAGCAGCGCCCCGTTCTCGACCGCGCAAATCGCAAACCCCGGCTGCACGATCTGCTCGATGAACCCCAGCGCCTTGCGCTCGGGCCAAAGGATGCGCCCCAGCTTGCCTCGGAACGCACCCCAGAACAGCCGCGCCACCTCGGCCCTCTGCGCCTCATCGAAGCCAGGCCGGATCTGCATCAGAGGCCGAGCGCGGCATAGGGGATGAACCGCACCGGATCGCCCCGTTTCACCTCAAGCGCCCCGTCCGGCAACTCGACCAGCCCTCCGGCCCAGCTGAGCCCGCTGATCCGCCCCGAGCCCTCGGAGGCGAACACCTCCACGCCCTCCGGCCCCATTCGGGCGCGCAAGTATTCCCGCCGGCCCGGCTTCTTGCGCTTCTCGAACGCCGCCGGCACGGCAAAGCCCTCCGGCTCCAGCCAGTGCCCGCCTGCGAGCACTTCCAGCGCCGGGCGGGCAAAGAGCGCCGCCGTCACCAGCGCCGCCACCGGGTTGCCCGGCAGGCCGAAGAGCGGCACGCCCTGCCAACGGCCCAGCGCCAGCGGGCGGCCAGGT
Organism: Vannielia litorea; assembly: GCF_019801175.1. Classification (NCBI taxonomy): domain Bacteria; kingdom Pseudomonadati; phylum Pseudomonadota; class Alphaproteobacteria; order Rhodobacterales; family Paracoccaceae; genus Vannielia; species Vannielia litorea. Next base: position 563,444 of record NZ_JAHVJR010000002.1, on the reverse strand, counting down.
TTGAGCGCGATGCGCCATGCGGTCAGGTCGCCTTCCTCGCGTAGCAGGGCCGAAAGATGGTCTTCATCTCCCGCCGAGGCGCCCCCCGAGGTCAGGATCACATCCACGCCCGCGCCCGTCAGCGCCGCCCGCAGCGCGTCGCGGTCATCGCCCACGCGGCCAAGGTCCACCGCCTCATGCCCCCAGCCCTGCGCCATCGCCAGCAGCATCGGGCGGTTGGCGTCATGGGTCTGATGCACCCCTTCCGCCGCGCCCGGCTCCACGATCTCATCGCCTGTCGAGAGCACGCCCACCCGGAGCCGCCCCGCCGCCTGCACCTCTGCCACGCCCGTGGCCGCGATCAGCGCCACATCTGGCGCACGGAGCCTGTGGCCGGGCTCGAATAGCACATCCTGCGCCGCCACATCCTCTCCGGCCTTGCGGGTGTTGGCACGCGGCTTCGGCATCCGGTCAAAGGCCACGCGCGCGCCGTCCGTCACCACGTCTTCGTCGAGCACCACGGTATCGACGCCTTCTGGCAGGAGCGCCCCGGTCAGGATCCGGAGCGCCTTGCCTGCGGGCACCACCCCGTCAAACGGCGCACCCGCCGCCGCGCGGCCCTCGGCCACCGGCATCTCGATCCGCCCGCCCGCATCCGGCGCGGGCAGCTCGCCGTGGGCAAAGCCCCAACCGTCCACCGCCGCATTCGCGCCCGGTGGGTTGGCCCGCTCCGCCCGCACCTGCGCCGCCACGATCCGGCCCGCCGCCGCGCCCACCGGCACTGTCTCGGTGCCAACCGCCGCGCTAAGCGAAGCCCTGAGCCGCGCCTGCGCCTCCTCCACCGGCACCCAGTCCACGCCCGCAGGCAAAGCAAAGCAGTCGTCCCTCAGCGCGGGCGGCTGCAACCCGCGCAGGGCGGGACTTGTGCTGCCATCCGGCAAAACGCCCAGGATCCATCCCGCTTCCGGCGCCTGCACATCCAGCATCGTTCCCAGCTCTTCCGGCGCCATCGCTGCCAGCCGCTCCGCCACCCGCAGGACCTGCTCGCGGTCGGGGATCTCGTCACGCGTCGCCCTCGGCGGCAGCACCAGTGAGGGCCATATCTCCACCAGCGCCACCGGCGCGCCGTCCAGCGGCTCGAACGGCCAAACCTTCGCCCCCAGCTTCCGCCGCAGCCGGGCCAGCACCGGCAGCCCGGTGAGCACCTGAGAGCCGACCGACCCGGCCCCGCTCATCTGCCAGCAGGTGAAGGCCCCCTTGGCCAGCCGCTCCACCTCCCGCCGCTCCGGGAAGTCGTTGAGATACCTGTCCTTCCGCCTTGGCAGGCCCTCGATATCGCGCTTCAGCCCGTTCCCCCAGAACGGCCCGGCCCCGCCGCCCACGGCCCGGTTCACCTCCCCGGCAAGGTCAAACCGGTTGCTCTCGCCGCCCCGGTCCTCGATCCGCGCCTCGATCCAGTCCCAAAGCGCCAGCGGGTCGTCCTGCCCGCAGACCGCCCTCGCAAACCCCGCCGGGTAGCCGAACGGAAAGTCGAAGCCCGCCATCACCCGCCGGCCCTGCGCCATCTCCTCGGCCAGCAGGCGGCCCAAGGCGTCCTCGGCCACCTCCCGGTTGCGCATATACTCCGCCGTCGCCGCCTCGCCCCGCCGCGCCACACCGATCCAGATCGCATCCTTTCGCCGCTTGGCTCCGGTGTCTGTGCCACCCGACCAATCCACCATGACGAAGGTGTCAAACATCACCGTCCCCGTAGGTCGCGGCTTCCTCGGCCTTCGGCGCAAGCTCGACCTCCCGCAGCACGAAATTCGCAATCCCGCCCGTGTCGTCGAGATCGAACACCGGTACACCAACGTCCACCGCCACGTCGCTGGCCACCGCGACAATCCCGTCATCCTCCAGCGCCAGCAAGCCTGCCCCGGTCGCCGCCCTGTGCGCCTCGATCCGCTTGTGGCGCTCGCGCTTGTAACCCTCCACCAGCACCAGATCGACCGGCCCGAGCTTGGCCAGCAGCGCGTCCAGGTCGGGAGCCGGGCCTTCATGCATCAGCGCCCAGCGCGCACCGCTGGCCACCAACACCTCCCGCGCACCCGCCTTGCGGTGCCGCCAGCTGTCCTTGCCCTCCTGATCGGGGTCGAAGGCATGATGCGCATGTTTGATCGTGCTCACGGTGAACCCGCGCCCGGTGATCTCCGTCACCAGCCGCTCCATCAGCCCGGTCTTGCCGCTGTTTTTCCACCCGACGACGCCGAAAACCCTCACAGCATTAACTCCGCGCGGGCGAGGTCTTCCGGCGTGTTCACGTTGAAGAAGGCGTCCGAAGACCCAAAGACCACCTCACGCCCGTCATGCCGCTCGGTCCATTGCACCACCTTGCGGACTCCATCTCCCAGCGCCGCCTCCAGATCGTCGGCTAGCGCCACCGGCCAGAAGCCGAAGGTCGGCTGCCGCCGCACCCGGCCGGCCTCGCGCACGGCCGCCAGAACGGGTGAGGTTCCGGCCGCCCCGGTCTGCAACCGTTCCACCAGATCGGCCGGAAAGAAGGGTGTATCTGCCGCCACGCTCACAACGTGGTCAGCTCCCTGAGCCTCCGCCCATCGCATTCCCGCCAGCACCCCGGCCAACGGCCCGGCGAAGCCCTCGATCGGGTCGGCAACCACATCCAGCCCGAAGGCATCAAAGCGCGCCGCGTCGCCATTGGCATTGAGGCACATCACCTCGACCTGCGGCGCCAACCGACGGGTAACGCGCGCCAGCAGGCTCACCCCGCCAAGGTCCAGCAGCCCCTTGTCGCCGCCGCCCATCCGCCGGGCTTGTCCGCCCGCAAGGATCACACCCGCAACCTTCATGCCGCCCTCCAGCGCTCCAGCCGCACCCGGAAGTCCTCAGGGCTCACGCCCTCCGGCAGGGCTTTATCCGGCACCATGATCATGCCCCCAGTCATGAAAATGCCCGTCGCGTTCCCGAGGTCGCGAGCTTCATCAACCAGCGCCCAACTGCCCTGCCACCGAACCCGCTGCCCGGTTTGCACAATCCCTTCCGGCCCGATCCGTAATGTATAGCCGCCATCGCCGTCCTGTAACTGAAGTGCCATTTCCAGGTCTCTGCGCCTGCCCCAAACGAACGGGAGCATGCTCAGGCCAGCCCAGAAAACCGCACCCACCCCGAAGAACAGCCCCGCCTCCGGAGGCAGTCCCCAACCGTCGATGTGGATGAGCATCGCGCAAATGCCGATCGTCAGCCCACAGCCGATGAGCATAAAGACCCAAAGCGGCCAGCCTTCCCGGCCTCCAAGGGCAATTGCGCGGCTCATCTCCTCCCTCGAAAGCCTGCAGTGAAATTCCAAGGTCTCCGGCAACGCGCTCATCCCGCGACCCTCCAACGTTCCAGCCGCGCACGAAACTCCGGCCCGCCCATGCCCTCCGGCAAGGCCTCATCCGGCACCGGCATGCTGGTCGCGCCCATCCGGATCGCGGTGCCGCCGGGGATTTCGAGTACCGCGCCAATTCCCGGCCATGTGCTGAAGCTCTGCCCGAGCGCCGAGCGCGAGTCTATTCCATCCGGGCCAAAACGGCTCACCACTTCGCCCGCCTTCTCTGCGGCCTCCTCGTGTGCCGCCAAGATCCCGCGGAGCTGCTGCTTCCATGTGACCTGCCAGAGCGCCAACCCGGCAAGAAACCCGGCGCTGCCGAAGACCATCGCAAGCGCCGGAACCATGCTGTCGAACATGCTCTCTAAAGCCACCACCGCAAAGCCAATGGCAACGCCCACGGCCACCCACATCGGAATCCACCACGCCGGGCGCTGGCCTCGCCCCTTGCCCGCAGCCCCCGCGTTGATAGCCGCCTCAAGTAGCGCGGGAGACACCCGATAGCGGCATTCGATTTCGCTCATTCCGGCCACTCCAGCCGCTCCTCTCCCGACAGGCAGACGAACCGCTCGCCGCGCATCCGGCCCACCAGTGTCAGCCCCACCTGCCGCGCGATCTCCACACCCCAAGCGGTGAACCCCGAGCGGCTGACGAGTGCAGGAATGCCCATCAGCGCGCATTTGATCACCATCTCGCTCGTCAGCCGCCCTGTGGTGTAGAGCAGCTTGTCGCCCGCCGTCGCGCCCTCGCGCAGCATCCAGCCCGCCACCTTATCGACCGCGTTGTGGCGGCCCACGTCCTCCATATAAACGAGCGGGCGCGCGCCCTCGCAGAGCACCGTGCCGTGGATCGCTCCGGCCTCAAGGTAAAGGCTCGGCGTCGTGTTGATCTCCTTCGCAAGCGCATAGAGGTCGGTCACCTTCACCCGCGCGGGCGGCAGGGTAAGGCCTTCCAGTCCCTCCATCATATCGCCAAACACGGTGCCCACCGCGCAGCCGCTGGTGCGCACCTTCTTCGAGAGCTTGGCCTCGTAGTCGGTCTCGCCCGCCGTGCGCACCACCACTACGCCCAATTCTTCGTGGTAATCCACCCGCTCCAGCTCGCCCGCCCGCAACATGCCCTGGTTGGCGAGGAAGCCGACGCCCAACAGCTCCGGATGGTCGCCTATGGTCATCGCGGTCACGATCTCTGTGCGGTTGAGGTAGATCGTGAGCGGCCGCTCCTCGACCACCCGCATCTCCACCTCCCGTCCCTCGTGGTCGCGCCCGACCACGCGGCGGGTCAGCCCCACCGCCTCGATGTCAGGAGCCACCAGGTAATTACTTGACGTGCTCAAGTTTGCTGCCATCCTCTGCTTCACGGGCCTCACACCGGCTCATGCTAGAGGCCCTCAATGCCATCCACCACACCGAAAAAAGCCTATGTCTCCGGCTTCAGCGCCGGGCTGCCCTTCCTGATCGTCGTCATCCCCTTCGGCGCGATCTTCGGCGTGATCGGCATGGAAGCCGGGCTAAACCTTGTCGAGGTGATGGGCTTTTCGGTGCTGGTCATCGCAGGCGGCGCGCAGATCACCGCGCTGCAACTGATGCAGGACAACGCGCCCACTGTGATCGTGCTGGCCACCGCGCTGGCCGTGAACGCCCGGATGGCGATGTATTCCGCCTCCATGGCGCCCCACGTCGGCACCGCGCCGATGTGGCAGAAGGCGCTGATCAGCTACCTGCTGGTCGATCAGAGCTATGCCGCGTCGGTGCTGAAGTATGAAGAAAAGCCCCAGTGGGATGTGGCCACCAAGGTCGCCTACTTCCTCGGCACCATCACCCCCGTCGCGCCGATGTGGTATCTCGGCACGCTGGCCGGGGCACTGGCAGGGCAGGCGATCCCCGAAAGCTGGTCGCTCGATGTGGCGGTTCCGCTGGCCTTTCTAGCCATCGTCGCGCCGGGGCTGCGCACCGTGGCCCATATGGCCGCCGCCTTCACCGCGCTGGTCGCCTCGCTGCTGCTGGCCTGGCTGCCGTTTTCGCTCGGCGTCATCGCTGCCGGGATGCTCGGCATGGTGGCGGGCGCCGAAGTCGAGAAGGCCATCGCACAGAGGGCCCCGCAGTGAACGACTATCCGATCTGGCTGATCATCGCCGTGCTGGCGGTGGGCACCTTCCTGATCCGCTTCAGCTTCATCGGCCTCACCGGCGACCGCCCGCTGCCGCCTGCCCTGCTGCGCTACCTGCGTTACACCCCCTTCGCCGTGCTGCCCGCCCTTGTGGCCCCCATGCTGGCATGGCCCGCCGCAACCGATGGCGTTACCGACCCGGCCCGCCTCCTTGCGGCAGCGGCCACCGTGCTCGTCGGCTGGCGGATGAAATCGCTGCTCTTCGCCGTGCTCGCCGGGCTGGCGGTGTTCTACGGCGCCGTGGCGCTGGGGCTGTGATCCCGCCTCAGCGGTAGAACTCCGGGTTCGGCGTCACGTAGCCGCCCTCTTCCTCCACCGGATCGCGGAAAACCTCGGTCTTCACGCCGGGGATGCGGGCAAAATCCTCCATCACGTTCTTCGGATACCAAGTCTGTTTCACATGCCCGAAGCCGGGGAGCTGCCGCAGGATCGCTGTGGTCGACTTGGCGCATTGCGCCTTGGGCACCGCGCCGTTGTTCTGCACCAGCGCCAGCGCCCGTTGCGCGACCTCGGGGCTGACCCGCACCTCCTGCGTGATCACCCTCCATTCCGGACGCGCGTGGTAGTCGATGTAAAACGCCATGACCCGCGGGTTAGCGCCGATCACCACGTCATTGCGCTCGGGCACCTGTTCGCTCTTGAAGCTCCCGGCCGGGTCCCAGATCACCCGCTCGCTGCCGTTCACGATCAGCCCGGTATGGCCACCGGCCTCGCTCTCGTTGTTGATGACGGTGACAAGGGTGAGCGACGGCGGGGCCGGGTGGCTATAGCGCGCCCGCGCCACCTGATCGTCAGGTGCCCAAACAGGCTCCGCACCGCCGCAGGCCGCCAGAACCAGCGGCAGGACAATCGCCACCCACAGATGCTTCATGAAATCCGGCCTCCCGCCCTGCTACACGCGCAGGGGGAGTTTAGCCGCTCGTCAGCCGTTGACCAGAGCGAGGAAGACCAGGAACACGAGGATCACCACCACCGACTTGGTGACAAAGCTCATGAACCCATCAAAGGTCTTTTCCTGAGCGCTGATGTCCATCTCGCCATGCTTGTGCTCGGCCATGGGTCTCTCCCGAAATTTTGTTTCGATCCCGCCAATAGCGCAAACACCCCGCCGGGGTAAAGATGCGGCGCGCCGGGCGAAACGGCGCAGCCAGTGTTAGGGCGGGGTTCAGGCGTGGCCCGCGTCGCCGCTCAGAAGGCGCGGGTCGACCCCGAGGGAATCGAGCGCCTTGGTCCATTTGTCGGCATTGCCCGTGCCAAAGACGATCTCTGGCGTGGCATCGCAGGTCAGCCAGCCATTGCGGGTGATCTCCCCCTCCAGCTGCCCCGGACCCCAGCCGGAATAGCCCAGCGCCAGAATCGCATCGCGCGGGCCGGTGCCGCGCGCCATGTCTTCCAGGATGTCCACAGTCGCGGTCATGCCAAAACTCGGGCTCACTTCAAGCGTGGCCCCTTCGCTGCGGTAATCAGTCGAGTGCAGCACGAATCCTCGGCCATGCTCCACTGGCCCGCCCACGTAAATGGGGGTGCGGGCGCGGCTCGGGGCCAGCTCGATGCCGCTGGCGATGTCGAGCTGTTTCAGCAGGTCCTGAAAGGTCAGGTCTTCGGTGGTGCGGTTCACAATCAGGCCCATCGCCGCCTCGTCGGAATAGGCGCAGATGTAAATCACCGCCCGCTCGAATCGCGGATCGCCCATGCCGGGCATGGCAATCAGCAGCTTGCCGGTCAGGTCCAAATCTTCAGTCGGTGCATCGGGCATGGTGCCATGATGGAATGCGCCGCGGCGCGGCGCAAGCCGCCCGTGCGGCCCATCCGCCACGCTCCGCCCGCTCTCGCCCAAACGTGATTTCACCGGAGCGGCGCCCCGCCTATTCTCCGCGCTCATGAAAACCCTCCTTGCCGTCGCTCTCGCGCTTGCCGCCCTCCTCGCCCCCGCCCACGCTGGCACCTTTGGTGCCACGCCGGGCGAGGTCGTGCGCGCCGAGGTGCTGCCCGGCTGGACCACCAAGCGCGGCACCCGCATGGCCGCTCTCCGCCTGACCCTTGCCCCGGGGTGGAAGACCTACTGGCGCGCGCCCGGCGAAACCGGCATCCCGCCCAGCTTCGATTGGGGCGCTTCCCGCAACCTCGCCCGCGTCACCCTGCACTGGCCCTCGCCGCGGGTGTTTGATGAAGGCGGCGTGCGCACCATCGGCTACAAGCGTGAGCTGGTGCTGCCGATCGAGATCACCCCCGCCAGGCCCGGCGCGCCGGTAGAACTGGCCGCCAAAGTCGAGCTTGGGGTCTGCGAACATATCTGCGTGCCCGCCTCGCTCGCCTTCAGTGCCACCCTCTCCGGCGCGGGCCGCCCCGACCCGGCGATCGAGGCAGCGCTCTCAGCCCGCCCGCTTTCGGCTCGCGAGGCCGGTCTGTCGGGCGTCACCTGCGCGGTTGACCCCATCTCCGATGGCGTCCGCGTCACCGCCCGCATCCCCTCGCAGCGCATCGGCGGGCGCACCGTGGCCGTGATCGAGCCGGGCAATCCGCGCATCTGGGCCTCCGAAACAGAGACCCGCCGTGAAGGCCCCACCCTGCTGGCCTCCGCCGACCTTGTGCCCCCCACCGGGCAGGCGATGGCGCTCTCGCGCAAGACCCTACGGGTGACGCTTCTGGGCGAGGGCCGCGCCATCGATATTCAAGGCTGCCCCAGCCCGTAGGCTGAGCAATCTGCCCCCCTTTCCTTGACCGAAAGGCCAAGGCCCCTTACTTCTCTGCCATCCAACGGAGACCCGAGTCATGAGCAATACCCTCGCAGCCATCGCCCTTCCCGCGCTTTGCTCCGAGGTCTCTCATGCCCGCCATCTCCCTCTCCGCCGTCCCGCTCACCGCACCTGACGGCACCGCCCTTACCCCGCCCCTAACCCTGAGCTTCGGCTCCGAACGCACCGGCCTTGTCGGGCCGAACGGCGCGGGCAAAAGCACCCTGCTGGCCCTGCTTGCCTCCGGCACGCCCGCCGCCGGCCAGATCGACCGCCAGGCGACAGCCGGCCAGCTGCTGCAAAGCTGGCCTGACCTCTCCCAGCCGGTCGCTGCCGCCCTCGGGCAAGCCGAACCGCTCGCCCGCCTTGCCCGGATCGAGGCCGGCACGCCCGCACCCGACGATCTCGACCACGCCGACTGGCACCTGCCCGCCCGGATTGAAGATGCCCTCTCCCGCGCGGGCCTGCCCAAGCTCGATCCCTCTCGCGCCCTCGCGACCCTCTCCGGTGGCCAGCGCACCCGCATCGGCCTCGCCCGGCTGCTGCTCGACGCGCCCGACATCCTGCTGATGGACGAGCCGACCAACAACCTCGACGCTGAAGGCCGCGCACTGGTGACCGAAATCATCGCCACATGGCCCGGCGGCGTTGTGGTGGCGAGCCACGACCGGACGCTGCTGGAGTGGATGGACCGGGTCGTCGAGATCACACCGCAGGGCATCCACGTCACCGGCGGCGGCTGGCAGGCTCACCTCGCCGAGCGCGATGCCCGCCGCAACCGCGAAGCCGAGGCGCTGGACCGCGCCAAGCGGGAGGAAGCCCGCGTCTCCCGCGAGCTTCAGGCCGCACGCGAGAAGGCGGCACAACGGGCGCAGGCCGGCAAAAAGCTGCGCGCCTCCGGCTCTCAGCCCAAGGTGCTCACCGATGCGATGGCTGACCGCGCGGGCCGGACCCAAGGCGCCGACCGCCGCCGCGCCGAGCGGCTCGAAGCCGCCGCACAGGCCGCACGGGAGGCCGCCGCAGCCCACGTCAGCCCCGCTCGCGCCCTCTCCATCGAGGCCGAGGCAACGCGCGGTGGGGCCACCGTGCTGCGGCTCGAGGCGCTCACAATCACGCGGGGCGATTTCCTTCTCGGCCCGATCACCGCGCATCTCGCCGCAGGCGAGCGCGTGGCGCTCACCGGACCGAACGGCGCAGGCAAGAGCACGCTGATCGCCGCCCTGCGCGGGCGGATGCAACCGGCATCCGGCCGCCTCACAGTAACCCCCGCCACCGCCACGCTCGACCAGCACGCGGGCGATCTCGACCCCGCCCGCAGCCTGCTGGCCAACCTACGCAACCTGCATCCTGAAATGGAAACCAACGCCGCGCACGCGCTACTCGCCCGCTACGGCTTTCGCGGCGCGACATCAGAAACCCCGGTCGCCCGCCTCTCCGGCGGCGAGAAGCTTCGCGCCGCGCTCGCCGTAACCCTTGGAGGCACCCCGCCCGCCCTGCTGCTGTTGGACGAGCCGACCAACCACCTCGATATAGAAACCGTGGAACTGCTCGAAGAGGCCCTGCGCGGCTATACCGGCGCCCTGCTGGTGGCGAGCCACGATACGGCTTTCATCGCAAACATCGGCCTGAAGAGAGAGATCACACTGTAGGTCGGGACTTGTCCTGACTCATCGCCATCTCACATCGGCGAAAAACAGCCCCTCACGCCGCCCTGCGACCCACGGCCAGCAGGGCCAGCGCCCCTAGTGCAAAGCCCAGCACCACCAGCGCCAGCGCACCGGCCAAAAACAGCCCCAAGGCCGCCGAAAGCCCGGTCGCCGGCACCAGCACCGCCAGCCCCGGCCAGACCGCACCTGTCGCCACCGTCCAGCCCAGCGTCGCGGCAAACCACGCCGCCACGGCCAGCGCCACCAGCGCCACCACGCCCGACACGCCCCGCGCGCCGCCCCTGAACTGCCCGGCCCGGCGCAGCGCCTGAAACTGCCGCCGCACGTCCTGCTGCATCGCCAGCAGCGAGGGCACCACCAGCAGCACCAGCACCATGCCAAAGCCGAGGCCGAAGACCAGCGTCACCACCGTCGGCTTCAGGAACTGCGCCTGGCTCGACGGCTCGTACAGCAGCGGCGCGAGGCCGATCACCGTGGTCAGCGTGGTCAGCAGCACCGGACGCAGCCGGTCGCAAGCGCCGTCGATGATCGCCGGAAACAACCCGCGCTCTCGGCTGTATTCATCCACCGTCGTCACCAGCACGATGGAATCGTTGATGATGATCCCCGACATCCCGATCAGCCCGACGACCGAGAACATGCTCAGCGGCAACTGCCAGATCTGGTGCCCCCAGATCGCCCCGATCAGGCCAAAGGGGATGACCGCCATGATCAGCATGGGCCGCGTCCAGCTGGAGAAGATCCACGCCAGCACAAGGTAGATCCCGATCATGCAGGCCCCGAAGCCCAGAAGCGCGTCGGAGAGAAACTCGTTCTCCTGCTCGGCCAGCCCGCTCATCTGGGTCGCCACGCCGAACTCCTCCTCCAGCCCCGGCAGGATCACCTCCTGCACCTGAAGCATGATCTCCGAGGCCCGTGCGGCATTTCCGTCGTCCAGATCGCCGGTAACAGAGACGAGCCGGATGCCGTTCTCGCGGTCGATGGTCGAGAAGCCGGTCTGGCGGCTCACCCTCACGATATCGGCCAGCGGCACATAGGCGCCCTCCGGTGTGCGCATCATCGTGCGGTCGAGGAAATCTGCGGTCAGTTCCCGATCCGGCAGTTCCACCCGGATCGCCGCGCTCCTCGGGCCGTCCGGGTAGGTGGCCGCCTCTATGCCGCCCAGCCGGTTACGCAGGACCGAGCCCAACGCGTCGATCGAGAAGCCCAGCTCCTGCCCCTGCGGCGTGAGGTCGAGGATCAGCTCTTCCTTGTCATAACTCAGCGTGTCTTCCAGCGCGGAGACTTCGCCGAATTGCGCCAGCTGCCGCTTCAGCGCCTCCGCGGCTTCTTTCAAGCGACCCACGGAGGCGCCCGAGAGCTGCACGTCAATCGCATCGCCGCCCGGACCGCCGCGCCAGCCGCGAAAGCTGATGACTTCCGAGAGCGGGTGCCGCTCCACGCTGTCTTGCAACTCGGTCACGAAGGTCGAGCTGGAATAGGGCCGCAGGTCGGGGTCGATCAGCTCGATGGCGATGGAGCCGAGCAGGTCTTCATCCTTGTTGTCCACGCCGCTCAGGCCGCGCCCGGTGTTGCCGCCGATCTCTGCCACCGCATAGGCCACCGGGTTGCGCCCGTATTCGGCCTCGTACTTCTCGCCCAGGCTCTCCACGGCGGCCTGAAACATCCGCATCTGCGCAATGGTGTCAGCCCGGTCTGCGCCCGGCGCCATGGCAAAGTTGCCCTCCACCCGGCCTTCCTCGGGCGCGGAGAAGAACCGCCATTGCACGTTGCCACGCACCAGTTCGCCCACCTGCACCGCAAGCAGAACCACCACCGCCGCCAGCACCGGATACCGCGCCCAGACCACGCCCCGCATCAGCCCGCGGAAGAGATGGTCGCGCACCCATGAGAACCCTTTGTTGAACTGCCGCGACGGCCAATCATACCACGCTGCCTTCTTCTGGTTGGCGGCAATGGCATGGGCCATGTGATTGGGCAGGATCACGAAGCACTCGACCAGCGAGGCGATGAGCACGGTGATGACCGTAAAGGGAATATCGGCAATCATCTCGCCGAACCGCCCCTCGATCACCGTGAGCCCGGCAAAGGCGATCACGGTGGTGATCGTGGCGCTGAACACGGGGCCGAACATGCGGATCGCCGCGTTCTCCGAGGCCTGAAACGGCCCTTCCCCCAGCCTTCGCGCCCTGAAGTCGGCATGCTCACCCACCACGATGGCGTCGTCCACCACGATCCCAAGGGTGATCAGCAGAGCGAACAGCGAGATCATGTTCAGCGTCAGCCCGGCTGCCCACATGATCGCGATGGCCGCGAACATCGAGACCGGGATGCCCATCGCCACCCAGAAGGCCGTGCGCGCATTTAGGAACAGGAACAGCAGGCCCAGTACCAGCGCGAGGCCCATCAACCCGTTCTCGATCAGAATGTTCAGCCGCCCCTCGATCGCCTCGCTGCGGGTGCGGATCAGGTCAATCTCCACGCCCGCCGGCAAGGTTCGCTCCAGCTCGGCGGCAACCTCCTCCACCGTGGCCTGAATCCGGATCGCATCGCCCTGCACCGAGCGGTCGACCCGTACGCTCACCGCCGGGTTGGGGCCCACGTAATAGGTGCGCTCCCGGTCCACCCCCTCGACCCTGATCTGCGCCACGTCACCGATGGTCAGGTCGGGCTTCAGGACAATTCCGGCAATCTGGTCGGGGCTTCGCTTGGCCACGCCCGTGCGCACCCGCGCCGCGCCGCCGCTCACATCGCCCGCCGGGTCGGCCTCGGCCTCGGCGGCGATGGCATCGGCGATCTCGCGCATGGTGATATCGTTGTTGATCAATTGTGCCGAGGGCACCTCGATGATCACCTCCGGCGCCGCCACGCCCCTGAGGGTGGTGCGCGTCACCCCGGCCTCGAAGAGCCGGGCCACGAACTCGTCGGCATAGCGCGCAAGCAGCTCCACGCCGACCGGGCCGGTGATGATCACATCGGTCACCCGGTCGCGCCACGCCGAGCGGGTGACAACCGGGTCGTCGGCCTCTTCGGGCAGGTTGGTCACCGCATCCACGGCCTGCTGCACGTCTTCGGCCGCGCGCGCCATGTCGTAATTGGCCTCGAACTCCAGCCGGATGCTCGCCCCGCCCTCGCGCGAGGTGCTGTCGCTCTCCTCCACCCCGTCCACGGCCAGCAGCGCGGGCTCCAGCACGGCGACGATCCCGCTGTCCACATCCTCCGCGCCCGCGCCGTCCCATGTGACACTCACGCGCACCGAGTCGAGCACGATATCGGGGAAGAACTGCGCCCGCATCCGCGGGAAGGCGGCAATGCCCGCCGCGATCATCAGCACCAGCACGAGGTTCGCCGCCGTCCTGTGGCGGGTGAAGTAGCTCAAAAAGCCTGTGGCGCGGGCCGGGGTGCTGAGCTTGCTGCGTGCCATTGCCTGCCTCCCCCTACCCGCCCATCCGGCTTTCGATCCGCTCCACCGTCTCCGCCGGAACGCGATCCTGCGAAAGCTGGGCAAGCACGCGCTCCTTGGCCTCGGCGGGCATCCGGTTGTTGCCCTCGATGAAGGCGATGAGTTTGGCGCGGCGCTCAGGGCTCAGCTCCACCAGTTCCTCGCGGGTCGGCTCGGCGGGGGCAGGGGCCGGGGCGGCATCGCCCAGCGCGCGGGCACGAATGCCGGGGCCCACCAACGGGCTGCGCTCGGCCACGATCAGGGCACCCGCATGGCCTTCGGCCCGGATGATGATCTCATCGCCCTGCCGCCGCAGCACTTCCACCTGCGCCAGTTCCAGCCGCTCCTCGGCGTTCAGCACCAGCACGGTGCCCGCGGCATCCACCGCCGTGGCAGGCACCACGGCCACGCCTTCCAACGCTGGCTCCTCGATGCTGACGGTCACAAAATCGCCGGGCCGGAAGCCCGCACTCTCAGTCAGATCGGCATAAATCACCCGGCCCGTCTGGCCCTCGCCCACCGCGCCGCTCACCCGGTCCAGCCGCCCCTCGGCCACGAGGTCGAGGCCCGAAACGTCGAGCCGCACCTGCATCGCCGCCGGAATCAGCCGCCCGTCCTCGCCCAGCAGCCGGGCATATTGCGCCGTGCTCAGCCGAAAGGAGACCTCAAGCGCATCTGGGTCGATCAGCGAGGCCATCAGTTCGTTGGCCGCCACCAGCCCGCCCTCGACCACCGCCACATCGGCCAGCGTGCCGCTGAAACTTGCGCGAATTTCATGGTCGGCAAGGTCGCGCTCGGCATTGGCCAGCGCGATAGTGGCCCGGCTCACCCCGTTGCGGCCCACATCCACCCGGCTCTGCGCCGAGGCCACCGCCTGCCGCTTGCTGAGCACCGCCTGATCGGCTGAGGCGGCGGCCAGTTGCGCCTCTTCCACCGCCGCGGCAGAGCCGACGCCGCGCTCGCGCAGGCTCTCTTGCCGCACCAGCGCCTGCGCGCGCAGGTCGGCCTGCCGCTCGGCGGCGGCCTGATCGTCGCGCGCCAGCACCAACGCCCGCTCTGCATCGGCCAGCTCGGCCTCCGCCTCGGCCACATCGGTGCGGGCGTTCTCCAGCGCGGCTTCGGCGTTTACCGGGTCGATCCGCGCCAAGAGCTCGCCCGCCTCCACGCTGCCGCCCTCGGTGAAGGCCTCGGAAAGCTCCACGATCCGCCCGCCCACGGCCGCGCGAATATCGAGCGTGCGCTCACTGAGCACCTCGCCGAAGGCAGTCATCACCGGCACGGCGCGACCCGGCTCCAGCACCACCACGTTAACGCCCGCCACCCGCTCCCGCGCGGGCCGCGACCCGGCTTCGCGGTTCATCCGCTCTTCGACCGCCCCCCAAAAGCTCGCCCCCGCCACGGCCAGAAGCCCCAGCGTGACCGACAAAAGGAACAGCCCCACGAGGGAGCGACGCAGAAAATTCATCCGGACTCTCGGTTGTTACAGGCCGCGTAAACCCTAGCCCTGACCCGAAATCAGGCAAAGCCACAAGGATGTTACGCAGCCCCTTGCGGTTTCCGTCACTTTATTTTCGCCCATTGCGCAAAAAATGTGACAGCCGCAGCCAATCCGCCCCTACTTCCGCCGCAGGTGCTCATCGAGCCGAGGCATGATCTCGACGAAGTTGCAAGGCTTGTGGCGGTAGTCGAGCTGCTTTGAGAGGATCTCGTCCCACGCGTCCTTGCAGGCGCCGGGAGAGCCGGGCAGGGCAAAGAGATATGTGCCCATCGCCACGCCCCCGGTGGCCCGTGACTGCACCGCGCTGGTGCCAATCTTGGCCATCGAGACATGGGTGAAGACCGTGCCGAAGGCATCGATCTCCTTTTCGTACACGTCCCGGTGCGCCTCTACCGTTACGTCTCGGCCGGTCAGCCCGGTCCCGCCGGTCGAGATCACCACGTCAATCGCTGCATCTTCGCACCACGCCCGGAGTTGTGCCGCGATCTCCGCCCGCTCGTCCGGCAAAATCTTCCGGTCGGCCAGTACATGCCCCGCCGCCTCGATGCGGGCCGCCAGCACGTCACCCGAGCGGTCCTCCGCAAGGCTGCGGCTGTCGCTCACTGTCAGCACCGCGATCCGAACGGGGATGAACTCTCTCTCGCTCATGGTGTCTCCAGCCGCGCCTTTACCGTCAGCAAATCGGCCCATGCGTGGCGCTTCATCTCTGCCCGCCGCAGCAGGAAGGAGGGGTGGAACATCGGCATCACCGGAACGCCCGCAAACTCGTGCCAATTGCCACGGAGCCGGGTGATCCCCCGCTTGCCGAGGAGCGAGCCACAGGCGGGGTTACCCATCAGCACGATCAGCTCCGGCGCGGCCAGCTCGATGTGGCGCTCCACGAAGGGGCGCATCATCGCCAGCTCTTCGGGCTCCGGGTCGCGGTTCTGCGGCGGGCGCCACGGCACCACGTTGGTGATGTAGAGCGCCGCTGCCGCGTCCTCGGCATCGCGCGCCAGCCCGATGGCAGCAAACATCCTGTCCAGCAACTGGCCGGAGCGCCCGACGAAGGGCTTGCCCTGCGCATCTTCTTCCGCGCCCGGGCCCTCGCCGATCACCATCACCCGCGCCTCGGGGCGGCCATCGGCAAAAACGAAATTCCGCGCGCCGCGCTTCAACTCGCAGTGGGGGAAGGCCTCCTGCGCCGCCGCCAGCGCCTCAAGGCTCCCGGCTGCTGCTGCCATCGCCCGCGCTTCGGCGACCACATCGACCTCGGGCACCACCACCGGCGCGTGAGGCTCGGGCTTCGCCGCCGCTGCGGGGGCCGCCTTCGGCTCCGGCTTTACCTCGAAACGGTCCACCGGCGCTTCGCCAATGGCATCCACCGCGCCCAGCTCCACCTGCCAGGCCAGCGCCGCGAGCATCGCCTCTCTGCTGAATTCCCCGTCCATGCCGCAGGCTTACCCCATGTTGCCGCCCCACGCGAGCCTGCTATAGATGGGCGCGAATTTTCGGGGGACCATCATGACCTTGCGCGCAAAGCACCTCCTCGGCATCGCCAGCCTCGCCCCCGACGAGATCACCGCCATCCTCGATCTGGCCGAGCATTACGCCGCCCTGAATGCGTCGCCCGACAAGCACGGCGACGCCCTGCGCGGGCTCACCCAGATCAACATGTTCTTCGAGAACTCCACCCGCACCCAAGCCAGCTTCGAGTTGGCCGGCAAGCGGCTGGGGGCCGATGTGATGAACATGGCCATGCAGGCCAGCTCGATCAAAAAGGGCGAGACCCTGCTCGACACCGCCCTGACGCTCAACGCCATGCACCCCGACCTGCTGGTGGTTCGCCACCCGCATTCCGGCGCGGTCGATCTGCTGGCGCAAAAGGTCAACTGCGCCGTGCTCAACGCGGGCGACGGCCGCCACGAGCACCCCACTCAGGCCCTGCTCGACGCGCTGACCATCCGCCGCCACAAGGGCCGCTTGCACCGGCTGACCGTGGCGATCTGCGGCGATGTCGCCCACAGCCGCGTGGCGCGGTCCAACATCATGCTGCTGAACCGGATGGAGGCTCGTGTCCGCCTCGTCGGCCCGCCCACGCTGGTGCCCTCCGCCTTCCGCGAGCTGGGTTGCGAAGTGACGCACGACATGGCCGAAGGCCTCAAGGACGCTGATGTGGTGATGATGCTCCGCCTCCAGCGCGAGCGGATGGACGGCGGCTTCATCCCCTCCGAGCGCGAGTATTTCCACCGATACGGCCTCGACGCCGAAAAACTCGCCCACGCTGCGCCCGATGCCATCGTCATGCACCCCGGCCCGATGAACCGCGGCGTCGAGATCGACAGCGCCACTGCCGACGACCCCACCCGCTCGGTCATCACCGAACAGGTCGAAATGGGCGTCGCCGTCCGCATGGCCGCGATGGACCTACTGGCCCGCAACCTCAAGGCGGCCCGCGCGGCATGAGCGAGACTCCGGCAAGCTGGACCCCCTCCTTCCGGAACTTCCTCCTCCGCTTCTTCCTCGTCGGCCTGCTGACCTCGCTGGCCTATGGCCTCCTTCCCACTGGCCTGCGCGAGGCCGATCCGCTGACCTTCTGGCTTACCCTGCTCGTCACCCTCTTTCTCAGCCCGCTGCTCTGGGGCTTCGTCTTCGACGATCACCTGCGCTGGATGCGCCACCGCCGTGAACGCTGGGAGCTTCTGCCAGACAGGCTGCGCCTCCACGATGGCACCGGGGAGGCCACAGACCTGATGCTGCATGAAATCAGCGCCGCCAAGGCCACCCTCTTCGGCGGCGTCCGGATCACCCGCACCGATGGCCGCAGCCTGATCGCCCGCTACATCCCCCGCCCGCGCGCGATGGCCGGGGCGATCACCACGGCCCTCGCCGCGCATCGGGCAACCGCATGACCGGAATTGAAGCCCACCTCGCGCCCGGCGAAACCCTGCTCTGGCAGGGCAAACCCGCTCACATCCGGCTTGGCGGCGCCTACAAGGTCATCGCTGCCTTCGGCTGGCTATCTCTCCTGACCTTCGCCTTTTTCCTGCTGATCGGGCTGGCGAACATGGATGAAATGGAGGGCGCCTTCGGCTTCTGGCTCACCTTTCTCCTGCTTTCCGCCACGCTCTTCGTAGTCTTCGCTCTCTTCGCGCCAGACTGGGGCAAGCGGCTGGCCCGGCGGGTGCGCTACGGGGTCAGTGAAAGCCGTGCGCTGGTGCTGGTTGGCAGCGGCAACCTGATCCGCCACCGGATCACCGCAAAGGGCAAGATCGAGCGCCACGACCGGGGCAAACACGGCTGGGATGTGATCTTCCACTTCCCCGCACCGCGAACAGTGCAGGATGCCTCCGGCCAGCCTCGCACCATCCGCCCCCGCCCCACCGGCTTTCATGGCCTGACCGGGGAGGAGGCCAAACTGGCCGAGGCCGCGCTTCACGCTATCCGGGGGCGGCCATGAGCGGCACACCTTCGGGCTGGCAAGGCATCCTCGAACGGGGGGAGCGTATCCTCTGGCAGGGGCGGCCGGGGCGGGGGATGAAGCTCCGTGAGGGCGACCTGCCAGAAAGTCTCTTTGGCTTCGGCTTCACCGCCGTCCCGGTACTCTGGCTGGTCAACGCTGGCGGCGACGGTTTCGGGCGGCTCGGCGCGCCCGGCGTCTTCCTGCTGGTCGCGCCCCTGTTCCTCGCCATCGGCCTCTACAAGACCGTGCTCAAGTACCCGTGGCGCGTCTTTCTGCGCCGCAACACCTTCTACACGCTGACCAATCGCCGGGGCATCATCGCGACTGACCCCCTGGGCATGAAGGAGCTGAAGAGCTACCCGATCACCCCGCAGATCGAGCTGGAACCGGGGCGCCGCGGCGATGACATCTGGTTCGCCCGCGAGCAGCTGGGCAGCAGGCGCAACAGCCCGGTCCGCAAGATCGGCTTCGAGCAGATCGAGAATGGCCGCAAGGTGATCGCACTCGCTCGCGCCGCGCTGGCGGAGCGTGAGACGAAAGACAAGGAGGTCACGCCATGAGCAAACACCCCCCGGGCTGGGAAGGGCTCCTCGACGACGATGAAGAGATCCTCTGGCAAGGCCGCCCCAACGGCGGGGTCGTCGTCCGCTCCAAGGACGCCTTCGAGAGCCTCTTCGGCCTGTTCTTCGCCGGCTTCGCGGTGTTCTGGATCTCGATGGCCTCCTCCATGCGCCCGCCCTCCAACGCGCCCTTCATCTTCCAGATCTTCCCGCTCTTCGGCCTGCCCTTCCTCGCCATCGGCCTCTACATGGTGTTCGGCAAATACTTCTGGCGCGCCTACGTCCGGCGGCACACCAACTACACGCTGACCAACAAGCGCGGCTTCATCGCCACCGAGGTCTTCGGCAATCGCAAGCTTAAGAGCTACCCGCTGACCGACCGGTTGGAGCTGGAGCAAACCGCGCAGGGCGATACGCTGTGGCTCGCCTCTCAGCAGTTCACCCGCCGCAACAAGAACGGCTTCAACCGCACCTACACCAAACGCATCGGCTTCGAGCTGATCGAAGACGGCGGGCGGGTGATGGGGCTGGCCCGCAAGGCGGTGGGTGAGGCGAAATGAGCGTTGGGCACGTCTCGGGCCGCGCCGGTCTTTGCACCGATGGAAAACGCCCTTAAGGAAGCTCCATGACCTGCACATTCTTCACCAACGTCACCCTGATCGACCCCGAGGCGCTGAGCGAGGCACCGGGCCACCTGCTGGTGAAGGATGGCGTGATCGCCGATCTTGCCCAAGGCCCGATGGCGGCGCCCGAGGGGGCCGAGGTGGTTGACGGCGGCGGCAAGGTGCTGGCACCCGGAATCGTCGATCTCGGGGTGAAGATCTGCGAACCGGGCGAGCGCCACAAGGAATCATTCAAATCCGCAGGCGCGGCGGCTGCGGCGGGCGGTGTGACCACCATCATCATGCGCCCCGATACCCTCCCCGCAATCGACAGCCCCGAGACGCTGGAATTCGTCACCCGCCGCGCTGCCGAGGCCGCACCTGTGACTATCCGCGCCATGGCGACGCTGACGAAAAATCGCGAAGGCCGCGAAATGGCCGAGCTGTCGTTTCTGAAGGACGCAGGCGCGCTGGCGTTCTCGGACGGGGACAAGGTAGTTGCCGATACCAAGGTGCTCGCCCGCGCGCTGGCCTATGCCCGCGAGTTGGATGTGCTGGTGGTGGGCCACCCGCAGGAACCGACCCTGTCAAAGGGTGCCGCAGCGACCTCCGGCAAGCTGGCGACCCTGATGGGCTTGCCCGCCGTCAGCCCGATGGCCGAGCGTATGGGGGTGGACCGCGATATCGCGATGGTCGAGATGACCGGCGCGCGCTACCACTTCGACCAGCTCTCCGCCGCCCGCGCCCTGCCCCCGCTGGAGCGGGCCAAGGCCAACGGCTTCGACATCACCGCAGGCGTCTCGATCCACCATCTCACGCTCAACGTGAACGACCTCTCCGAGTACCGCACCTACTTCAAGCTGAAGCCCCCGCTACGCGACGAGGAGGACCGTCTGGCGATGGTCGAGGCGGTCGGCTCCGGCCTGATCGACGTGATCTCCTCGATGCACACCCCGCAGGACGAAGAGAGCAAACGCCTGCCCTTCGAAGAGGCCGCATCCGGCGCCGTCGCGCTCGAAACCCTGCTGCCCGCCGCCATGCGGCTCTACCACTCCGGCGCCCTGTCGCTGCCCCAGCTCTTCCGCGCCCTCGCGCTGAACCCGGCCAAACGCCTCAGGCTACCCTCCGGGCGCCTTGCCAAGGGCGCTCCCGCCGATCTAGTGCTGTTCGACCCGTCCGCGCCCTTCCAACTGGATCGCAGCACCCTGCGCTCCAAGTCCAAGAACACCCCCTTCGACGGCGCCCGGATGGAAGGCCGCGTTCTGGGTACCTGGGTCGCCGGAAAGCGCGTCTACCAGTAGGTCAGGGCTTGCCCCGGCTCGCCGGGGCCGGGATCAAACCCAGCCCAAAAGGCTCTCGCCGATCGCATCAGCCAGCGCCTCGATATGATCGGGCCGCTCGTTGAGGCAGGGGATGTAAGTAAACTCCTCGCCCCCCGCGTGCTCGAAGCTCTCGCGGATCTCTCCCTCGATCTCCTCCAGCGTCTCGATGCAATCGGCACTGAACGCAGGCGCCACCACGGCGATCTTCTTCACCCCCGCTTTGGCTCGCGCAGCGACCTCTTCCACGGTGTAGGGCCGCAGCCAGTCTTCCGGGCCGAACTGGCTCTGGAAGGTGGTGATCACTTTCTCCTCCGGCAGCCCGAGCCGCTCGCGCAGCAGCCGCGTCGTCTTCTGGCACTGGCAGTGGTAGGGGTCGCCCTCCATCAGGTAGCGCTTCGGCATCCCGTGGTAGCTGCACACCAGCAGCTCCGCATCGCCAATGCCCTCCGCGACCGAGGCCGCCAGCGCATCGATATAGCTCTCCCGGTCGAAGTACGCCGGCACCGTCCGCACCGCCGGTTGCCACTTCTCCTTCATCAGCGCCCGGAAGAACTGGTCATTCGCCGTCGCTGTCGTCGGCCCCGCGTATTGCGGATAGAGCGGGAAGAACACGATCTTGTCGCAACCCGCTGCCACCATCTCGCGCACCTTGCTCTCGGTCGAGGGATTGCCGTAGCGCATGCAGAAATCGACCATCACCCTGTCCCCATACTGCTGTTCCAGGCGCGTGCGCAGCGCCTCGGTCTGCGCGATGGTGATCACCATCAGCGGCGACATGTCCTTGGCCTTGTCCCAGATCAGCTCGTAGTTCTTGCCGCTGCTGAAAGGCCGCTTGGTCAGGATGATCCCCTTCAGGATCGGCTGCCATTTCCACGCCGGATAATCGATCACCCGCTTGTCGCTCAGAAACTCGTTCAGATAGCGCCGCATGTCCCAGTAGCCGGGGCTGTCCGGCGTGCCGAGATTGGCGATCAGAACGCCCACCTTGCGGGGCTTCACGGGCGGATGGTCGGGCGGCAGGTGGCTCACGGGCTGTCCTCGCGTTTGGGTTTGCCTAGGCTTAGTGCCCCCGGCGCACGGGTCAATGCGTCACCTCTTCCCACCGTCCTCACCGCGCTCCTCGGTGCCCAGCGCATCGGCCAGCCGGGCGGTGGCCGAACCGGGGCGGAGCGGCTGCGGCTGGTTCGGGCCGGGCGACCACCCAGTGAGGAAAACAGTCTCGAACAAGGCCCGAATGCGCCCATCCGCCGTCGCACCTGCCTCCAGCGCGGCAGCCGCGCGCAGCAGCACCGCCCGTCGCGTCGGCACCCGCAGCCGGGCCTCCATCGCATTGGCTTCGCCCATTGCCCGCAGGTCGCGCATCAGCGCCAGCCCGCCCGAATAACTCACCTCCAGGGGCAGCGCATCGGCCACCGGCAGCACAAATCCCGCCCGCTGGAGCAGCGCACCGAGGTCACGGATCTCGCCCATCGGCAGAACGCGCGGGCTGAGCCCGCCGGTCTCCGCCGCCTCGGCCTCTGCCAGCGCCGCCCGCAACCCCGCAAGCGTCTCGCCGCCCAGCATCGCCCCGATGAACAGCCCATCCGGCGCCAGCCCGCGCCGCGCCTGCACCAGCTGCCCCACCGGGTCGGAGGCCCAGTGCAGCGCCATGCCGTGGATCACGAGGTCATGCGCACCCTCTTCGATCCCCAGCACCTCATCGTCGCCGATCACCTTCGCCTCGGGGAAGGCCTCGCCCCAGATCTGCGGAAAACCGGTCACAACGCAGGGCGCCGTAAACGTTCTGTTAACCTCGCTGAGTCTTTCCTTGATCTCGTCAATGGCCTGCGCGTGCAGGAACAGCGCGTCGCGGCTGGCGCGGAGGCGATTGCGGGCAAGGGCCTTGCGGTCGGTCAGTCTGGGCGGCTGGGCCATGGGCGGCTTATCTCGGAGGGTGCGGGCCGATGCAACGGCTACTGCAAGCGATCTACCCCAACCAATGCCTCTCCTGCGGCGAGGTCACCGGCTCCGATGCCGGGCTCTGCGCCACCTGCTGGCGCGACACCGCCTTCATCTCCGGCCTCACATGCCACCTCTGCGGCGCCCCCCTTCCCGGCGATGACGACCCCGACGACGCGCCCGATCTCACCTGCGACGATTGCCTTGCCATCGCCCGGCCCTGGGCCCGCGGCGCGGCGGCCATGCTCTATCGCGGCAATGGGCGGCGGCTGGTGCTGGCGCTCAAAGGCCACGACCGGGCCGATCTCGCCCAGGCCGTCGCACCCTGGCTCGCCCGCGCCGCCGCGCCGCTCCACGAGCCCGGCATGCTCATCGCGCCGGTGCCGCTCCACTGGCTGCGCCTGTTCAAACGCCGCTACAACCAGTCCGCCCTGCTCGCCCGCGCCCTCGCCCGCACGCTGGAGGCGCCCTTCTGCCCCGATCTGCTCGTCCGTGCCCGCGCCACGCCCCGGCAGGAAGGGCTCGGCGCGGCGGCCCGTTTTGCCAACATGGCCGAGGCCATCCGCCCCCACCCAAAGCGCCGCCATCGCATGGCCGCCCGCAAGGTGCTGCTGGTCGATGATGTCATGACCTCCGGCGCGACGCTGGCCGCGTGCACCGAGGCCTGCCTTGCCTCCGGCGCCACCGAGGTGCGGGTTGTCACACTGGCACGAACGGTCAAGGACACCTAAGTATGGCCGGAACCCGAAAGGACCAACCATGCCCACCCCCATCGAAATCTACACCACGCCGATCTGCGGTTTTTGCATTCGGGCCAAGCGCCTGCTGACCGAAAAAGGCGTCGAATTCACCGAGATCGACCTCTTCGAGGAGCCGGGCCGCCGCTCCGAGATGATGGACCGTGCCGGCGGGCGCCACACGGTGCCGCAAATCTTCATCGGCGAAACCCACGTCGGCGGCAGCGATGATCTCTTCGCGCTCGAAAGTGCTGGCAAGCTCGACCCGATGCTCGCCGCCTGATGCGCGCCGCCCTCCTCCAGCTCACCAGCTCCGACGACCCGGCAGCCAACCTCGACACGGTTCTGCCTATGGTCGAGCAGGCCGTGGGGGAGGGGGCCGAGCTGATCTGCACACCCGAGGTCACCAACTGCGTTTCCGCCAGCCGCGCCCGCCAGATCGCGGTGCTGAAGCCAGAGGCGGAAGACCCGACCCTCGCCGCTTTCCGCGAGGCCGCCGCGCGGCACGGCAGGCACCTCCTGCTTGGCTCAATCGGCCTCAAGACCGGGGACGCCGATGGCCGCTTCGCCAACCGATCCTTCCTGATCGGCCCATCCGGCGACATCCTCGCGCGCTACGACAAGATCCACATGTTCGACGTGCAGGTGTCGGAGACCGAAACCTACCGCGAAAGCGCCGGATACCGGCCCGGAAACGTCTCTGTTCTGGCCGAAACGCCCCTTGCGAAGATCGGCCTGACCATCTGCTACGATGTCCGCTTCCCGCACCTTCACCGGGCGCTCGCCAAGGCCGAGGCACAGATCATAACCGTGCCCGCCGCCTTTTCGCCCGGCACTGGCCCGGCCCACTGGCAGCCGCTGCTGCAGGCCCGCGCCATCGAGACAGGCTGCTTCGTGCTCGCCCCCGCCCAATGCGGCATCCATAGCGCCACCGAGGGCCGCAGCCGCAGCAGCCACGGGCACAGCCTCGTGGTGTCCCCATGGGGCGAGGTTCTGGCCGATGGTGGCACCGCTCCGGGTGTGATCACAGTTGACCTCGACCTGTCACATGTGGACGATGCGCGCCGTAAGATCCCCGCACTGACCCATGATCGCCCTTTCGAAGGCCCCTGACCCTGCATGGCTGTTGAAACCTCCGATACCCTCGCCGTTGCGCTCTTCTCGGAGCTGCTCACCGCCGAGCAGCTTGCGCGCAACCGGATGTCGAAGGCGCTGCCCAAGGGCATGGAGATCAGCCATTTCTCGGTGCTGAACCACCTCGCCCATATCAATGAAGAGCGCAGCCCCGCCCAGCTCGCGCAGGCCTTTCACCTGACGCGCGGGGCCATGACCAACACGCTGAACAAGCTCGAATGGGCCGGTTACGTGCACATTCGCCCCGATTGGGATGACGCGCGGCGCAAGATGGTCTCCATTAGTCCCTCGGGCCGTGCGGCGCGCGATGCGGCGATTGCCTCGGTCAGCCCGGTCATCGCCGCCATCGTCTCCGAGATTGGCAGCGAGCGGGTCCGCGCCATGCTCCCCGTGATGCGCGAGTTGCGCCAAAAGCTCGGCTCACGCGAAGAACCCTGACGCTCCAGCCTTGCGGCTTCCGGGCTGGATGCCCCCCCCTAGAAGCTCGTCTTGCAGGCCTGCGCCACCGGCGCCCATTTCTGAACCGGGATGCCGTTCTTCGCCAGCACCAGCGTCTTGTCGATCGAAAGCCGTGAGGCGTCCCTCGCCCGAGGCGCACTTGCTGCGACCTTCTCCAAGTCGCGCACCGCTGCGCTAACCTTCTTCGCACCGTGGCGCTTTTGCAGCTCCGCCATCAGGCAGGTGCGGCCGCGCCGGTCGGCATCGCTCCACATACCGCCTTTCTGGCCGAGAAGCGCGTTAACGCGCACCATCACCGCCTCGTCAGCGGCCTCGTAACGTTGCATCAGGTCGGCAGACGCCGGCGCGGCCACTAACAGGAGGGCCGCGATCAGGGCAAATTTGCGCATGTGGGTAAACTCTAGGGTTTCACGCTGGCGGTGACGTAATTGACGCTCAGGTCACGGTCGCTCAGGCTCCAGCTCCAGGCGATTGGATTGAAGACAAATCCCTTCCGGTCGACCGGGTCAAGCCCGGCGTTGCGGATCAGATCATAAAGCTCATCCGGGGTGATGAACTTTCGCCAGTCGTGGGTGCCCTTCGGCAGCCACCGCATCACCCACTCCGCGCCCACGATGGCCATCGCAAAGCTCTTCGGGTTGCGGTTGATCGTGGAGCAAATCATCAGCCCGCCGGGCCTCAGCAGTCTCTGACACGCCTCGATATAGTCCGGCGGCGAGGCCACGTGCTCCACCACCTCCATGTTCAGCACCACGTCAAACTGCTCACCCGCCTCCGCCAGCGCCTCCGCCGTGGTGTGGCGATAGTCGATCTCCAGCCCCGACTGCTCTGCATGAACCTTTGCCACGGGGATATTGCCAGCGGCGGCATCGGCGCCCACCACCTCGGCACCCATCCGCGCCATTGGCTCCGCCAGCAAACCGCCGCCGCAGCCGATATCGAGGATGCGCAGCCCCGAAAAAGGCTCTGTTCCGGCCCGATCCCGCTCGAACTCGGCGGCGATCTGGTCACAAATGTAGTCCAGCCGGCAGGGATTGAGCATGTGCAGCGGCTTGAACTTCCCGTCCGGGTCCCACCACTCCGCCGCCATCGCCTCGAACTTCGCCAGCTCCGCCGGGTCTGCCGTATCGACCGTCATCGAAAAACTCCTTCTCAACCCCATGGTCCCGGGCCACGCCACGCTATATAGCTCAGGGATGGACAGGAACGCGGGTCATAACAGCGCATACCGCCACCTCTACCCGGCGATCAGCCCGTTCGACCAGCGGATGATCGACATGCCGGGCGGCCACTCGATCTATGTCGAGCAATGCGGCAACCCCAAGGGCATCCCGGCGGTCGTGCTTCACGGCGGCCCCGGCGGCGGGTGCTCACCTGCCATGCGCCGTTACTTCGACCCCGATATCTACCGCGTCGTCCTGTTCGACCAGCGCGGCTGCGGCCGCTCCCGTCCCTTCGCCTCGGTCGAGAACAACACCACGCAGGACCTGATCGCCGATATCGAGCGCATCCGCGAGACCCTCGGCATCGACCGCTGGGTGGTGTTCGGCGGCAGCTGGGGCGCCACGCTCTCGCTGCTCTATGCGCAGGCCCACCCGGCGCAAACCGCTTACCTCGTGCTGCGCGGCGTCTTCCTGATGACCCAGCGCGAGCTGCAATGGTTTTACGGCGGCGGCGCGGCCCGGTTCTTCCCCGATGTCTGGAAGCGCTTCACCGAGCTGATCCCCGAGGCCGAGCAGGGCGACCTCATCGCCGCCTACCACCGCCGCCTGTTCTCCGGCGACCTGATGGAAGAAACCCGCCTCGCCCAGCGTTGGGCCGGCTGGGAGAACGCCCTCGCCTCGATGGAAAGCCACGCCCACATGGGCGAGGGCAGCGGCAGCTACGCCCGCGCCTTCGCCCGGATCGAGAACCACTATTTCAGCAACGCGGGCTTCCTACGCGAAGACGGCCAGATCCTTACGGACATGCCCGAAATCGCCCACATCCCCGGAACGGTGGTGCAAGGCCGCTACGACATGATCTGCCCCCCCGAGGCAGCGCAGGCCCTCGCGGACCGCTGGCCGCGCGGCACCCTCAAGATGATCCCCAACGCCGGCCACGCGCTCTCCGAGCCGGGCATCTCGGCAGAACTCGTGCGGACCACGCGCGGCATCGCCAAGGCACCGGAGCTCTACGGGTTCTGATCCGCACGACCTCGGCCTGGTCCACCACCTCTGTCAGCGCCCGCCGAGCATATCCTTGGCGGATGCAGAATCTTGCTCTACGCTCCAAGGCGTTACCTTTTTGCATTTCAATCGCAGAGATTTCACCATTGATGCCACAACCGTCCAAAACGATCCGTCTCGGGCTGCTCTGGCATTCGATGACGTCCGACAATCTCGGAGTCGGCGCGCTCACCTTGGCCCATATCGCGATCCTCCGCGAAGCCGCCGCAAAGCTCGGGCTGACGCCCCATTTCACCATTCTTGGATGGAAGGACCCGCGCCCGCAGTACTTCGAGGCAGACGACATCGAGGTCGTCGAACTGCGGATGAAGGATTTCATCAAACCGGTCGGCGGTCTGCTCTCGCATCTTCGCCGCTGCGATGTGGTGCTCGATATCTCCGCCGGAGACAGCTTCACCGATATCTATGGTACCAAGCGGGCCGGCACGATGCTGGCCGCCAAGATCCTCACATTCGTCGCCCGCCGCTCGCTGATCCTCGCGCCACAAACGATCGGCCCCTTCGAGCGTGGTTGGGCACGCCGCATGGCCCTCTGGGTCATTCGCCGAGCACGGGTGGCTGCGGTGCGCGATGATCTTTCTGCCGACTTCCTGCACAGCCTCGGCTACTCGGGCAACCTGACCGCCGCCAGCGACGTCGCCCTGCGCCTGCCCTTCGAGCGCGCTCAAATGCCCCCGACTGACAAGCTCCGTGTCGGCCTCAACGTCTCGGGCCTTCTGTTCAATGGCGGATACACCGGCGGCAATATGTTCGGCCTGCGTGACTCCTACGCCGAGACAATCCGCCGTCTGGTTACAAACCTCGCCGCGCGTGATGACATCGAGCTGCATCTCGTCGGCCATGTCATCTCCGATGCCACCGAGGTGGAAGACGACTATCGGGTCAGCCAGCGGCTGGGCGAGGAGTTTCCCGGCACAGTCGTTGCGCCCAAGTTCAACGACCCCATCGAAGCAAAGAGCTACATCGCCGCGCTGGATGCCTTCGCCGGCGCCCGCATGCACGCCTGCATCGCCGCCTTCTCCTCCGGCGTTCCGGTGCTGCCAATGGCCTACAGCCGCAAGTTCGCGGGCCTGTTCGGGGCACTGGGGTATGAGACGATGGCCGACTGTCGTGAACACAGCGGTGATGAAATCATAAGCCGCTTTGAGGCCCTCCTCGCCAACGGTGAGACTGTCGCAGCGCAGATGCAGCAGCCTCTGTCGCGCGGGCTGCACCGACTCGCGCTTTATGAGGACGCCATCGGAAAGGTGCTCGCGGACGTGCGCGGAGGGCCCAGCACGCCTTGAGCACACAACCAGCCTCTCCCACGCTTCGCCGCATTCTGTCTGGCAAGCTCTGTGCAGGATGCGGTGCCTGTGCCGCCATCGCACCCGACGCCGTGAAGATGGGCGTATCAGCATCCGGCTACCTTCGACCCGTGCAATCTGCCGAGTTGTCAGTCGCGCAAGAGTCACGGCTCCGCAAGGCCTGCCCCGGCGTTGGCCTCACGCTGGAGCCCGGCGACCGGCCCGATCATCCTCTGTGGGGGCCTTACCTCTCTGTTCACAGTGGCCACGCCACCGACCCTGCGCTTCGGCAGAATGCCTCTTCCGGTGGCGCGCTCTCGGCTCTGCTGGTGCACCTGCTGCAAAGCGGCGCTGTTGATCGCATTGTGCAAACCGGAGCCGATGCGGCCCTCCCGATCGCCAACGTCACGGTTCTGAGCGAGCGTGCCGAGGAAGTCTTCCAAGCCGCCGGCTCCCGATACGCCCCCTCCGCGCCGCTCGCCGGGATAGAGCCCCTGCTCGCCTCCACGGAGCGCCACGCTTTCGTCGGCAAGCCCTGCGATGTCGCCGCCCTTCGAGCTCTCGGCAAGACCGACCCGCGTGTCGCAACCCGGTTCCCCTATATGCTGTCCTTCTTCTGCGCCGGCGTGCCGAGCCTCTCCGGCGCGCGAGAGGTCTTGAGCACCATGGGCGCCCCAGAGGCCCAAGTCCGTCACTTTCGCTACCGGGGCGATGGGTGGCCCGGCCATGCGAAGGCTACGCTTGAGGACGGGACCGAGCAGCGCATGAGCTATGCCGACAGCTGGGGCGGCATCCTTTCACGGCACGTGCAGTTCCGTTGCAAGATCTGCGCCGATGGCACCGGCAGCTTCGCCGACATCGTCTGTGCCGATGCGTGGGAAGCAGACGCCGATGGCTATCCAACCTTCACCGACCGGCCAGGGGTCAGCATCGTCATGGCGCGAACGCGGGTGGGGGCTGAAGTGATGGAGCAAGCGGTGACCGGGGGGCGCCTGTCGCTGCAGCCATTCGACATAGAAGGCCTCGAAGGCATCCAACCGGGCCAAACCCAGAAACGACGCTTCACCTTGGCCCGCATGTCCGCCTTGCGGCTGCTCCTGCGACCGGTGCCCCGATACCGCGGCTTTCACCTCGCCCGCAACGCCCGCCGCGCCGGACTTCGAGGCCTCACGCGCAACTTCCTAGGCACCCTGCGCCGCGCCATCGTGGGCCGCCTATAGCCCTTCCCACTCCGATACCTGCAAGAACAGGCCCAAAGCGGCCACCTCGGGCGGCAACAAACCGCGCAGGCGAAGGGGTTCGAGGCCATTTTGTTAGAATGCGTATCGTTTCGCTGCCCCCTTGCCGCAAAATTGCCGGTTTCTGAGGCGCACCGCCGCAACCGCCGCGTGGGTTACGTCGGATGACGTAAGCATTTGGAATACCGACTTCTTCCGGCATTTTCGAACCCACCCCACCCCGCCTCAAGCCCACCTTGGGCACCCCAAACCCCTTGTTTTCTGGCGGATCATTGCTCAGCGGGACTCAGTTCTCGCCACCACATTGCCACCATTTGGCCCCGTTGCTATGCGAGCCACCACAGGCAAGGGACAGCAACTCAAGAGGTAACAACCGAAGCAGGCTGGGCTCGTAACCTTCCCGAAACCGATGTCGGGTAGCACAGACGAGCCTCCACGATAGTCACGGTCGGACACATCGCGTGTCCGGTTCTTCACCCGGTGGCCACCACCACCGTGGGAGGACCCTTTTGTCGTGGCTGTTCCATGGCTGGAAGCAATTCAGCGGACCCGACCACCACCAACTCCCGGGTTCATTCGACCGACGCATATTGGGGAGCTACCCGATGCCAACGCAGACCATAAATGTTTCGAGCAGGGCCGAACTGCTCGATGCCCTCGAACAAGCCTCTGGCGGCGAAACCATCGTCCTGGCCGATGGCGACTACGGATCCCTGGATATCAATAATCAGGCCTACTCGAGCTATGTCACGATCACTTCGGACAATCCGCTGGGGGCAAAGTTCGATGAGGTGACTGTCGACAACTCCAGCTACATCCGCATCGACGGAGTGCATGTTGAGAGCCCGAGCAACGGGGAGTTCGCTTCGAGCATCGTTGCGATCGTCGACGGCAGCCATCACATCGAGTTCGTAAACAGCGAGGTCAACGGGCCGGTCGACAATGACTATTCCGGCCACTACGGCATCTACACCAACCAGACCTCGCACGTCACGTTTGAAAACAACTACATCCATGACGTGAAGAATGGCGGTTGTTTCTATGACTCCGACAACTTCCAGCTGATCGGCAATACGGTCGATCACATCAACAATGACAGCTTCAAGTTCATTCGCATCAACGACGCGTTGATCGAAAACAACTTTGGCGCTGGTCATGTGTATGCGAGCGCTGGCGCCCACCTTGACTTCATCCAGTTTCAGGGTGGCGACTCCAGCAATGTCATCATTCGCGGAAACGTGCTGCTGCCAGTGACCGCCGGTGACATTCAGGGCATCTTCCTTGATGACGCCCACTACACGAACATCGAGATTTCCCAGAACATCATCGTCACCGGTATGATCCGCGGGATCTCTGTGAGCAGCGGTACCAATGTCGTCGCCCATCACAACACGGTCCTTGATATCGCCGGCATCGGCAGCAAGGCAACGGAAGTTCTCGTCGACGGCGAGAGCTACGGTAACATTCAGGGTGTCTATCCGGGGTTCTCGGGGCTCGGCACCACAGGCGGCAACCTGTACATCCATCAAGGTTCGACCGGCCCCTACAACTACGACAGCCTCTTCGAGAACGCTGACGTCGGCCTCGGCATCACCCTCGCAGACCTCACACCTATCGCCGGCAGTCTTGCTGAAGACTATGGCGCTTATGAGCGCCTGATGGAGTTGTTGGGCGAGGATACGGGCGGCGGCGGTACGCCGGATCCCGATCCGACTCCGGACCCCGACCCCGATCCCGAGCCCGAGCCTGACCCCGATCCGGAACCCGATCCCGAGCCGGAGCCGGAACCCGATTCTGACGTGCACTTCGAAATCGTCGAAGGCGCGGCCTTCAGCATGGTCGGAACCGCCACCTTCGACGACACCTCCGACGTTGTCGAAATCGCGGCCACACCTGAGCTGCAAATGGCGGCAGGCACGATCTCCTTCTCGTTCGAGGCGGCGACGGTCAACGGCATGCAGGGTCTGCTGACCCGCGACGCCAGCTACTATGCTGGCGGCGGCAATCACCTTGCCGTCTATCTCAACGGGAGCACCCTCACCATCCGCTTCCAGGATGGCACCAGCGATCACATCGTCACGGTTCCCGGCTTTCAGGCCAATACCGAATATGAGCTGATGATCACCTTCGATGGCACCACCACCGCGGTGCTGCTGGATGGTGTGGTGGTCGACACCGCCAACTTCGGCATGAGCTGGGTGGACAACACCGAGTACCTGCAGGTCGGCGGCCTCGGTTGGGGGAGCCAAACCGGTGCAGCCGGATTCTCCGATCCGTTCAACGGCTCGATCAGCAACCTCGTCATCACCGAGGGGGTTCACTCTTCGGCAGAGATCGCCGACATGGTCGCCGAGGCGCTCGAAGGTCTGAACGAGGGCGATCCCAGCGATGGCGTTGTTCGCACCGGCACCGACGGCGACGATGTCCTTACCGGCGGCATTGGCGATGACACGCTCCAAGGCGGCCTTGGAAACGACGTCCTGAACGGCGGCGACCCCGATGTCCTCACCCGGGTGGACGGAGCCGACGCCTTCTTCGGCGGTGATGGCAACGACACGGTGAGCTACGAGGGTTCCTACGGCTACCTTCTCGTCGACCTTCTGAACCCCACGATGAACACTTGGGCTGGCGAAGGTGACACCTTCGACAGCATCGAGAACATCATCGGCAGCCAAGGCAGTGATAATCTGCGCGGCGACAACGGTGACAACGCGCTCTATGGCGGCGCCAACGGCGACCTGCTCTATGGCCGGGCCGGCAACGATATCCTCGTTGGCGGAGATGGCAGCGACGTCCTCAGCGGCGGCGCGGGGGCCGATGTCCTCGACGGTGGCGACGGACGCGACAGGGCGAATTACGTCTACTCCAAGGTCGATCTGGTCATCGACCTCGAGGACTCCTCGCGCAACACCGGCGAAGCCAGAGGGGATACCTACATCTCCATCGAAGACGTCGCTGGCGGTCATGGCGGAGACGAAATCTCCGGCACGGATAGCGCCAACCGCCTTTACGGCTTTGCAGGTGACGATCACCTCTTCGGTCGGGGCGGCAACGATATCCTGATCGGTGGTGCCCACAGCGACACGCTCGATGGCGGCGCCGGGAACGACAGCCTGCGTGGCGGCTCCCATGCCGACATCTTCGTCTTCAACGATGGCTCCGACACGGTCGAGGATTTCGACTTCGCCGATGGCGATGTGCTCCACATCGAACAGGCCGCAATCGGCGCCGTTGCCGGGATGTCGGGCGCCGAGGTCGTCGATACCTTTGGTGCGCTGGTCGACGGCAACGCCGTGCTGGACTTCGGCAATGGCGACGTGATCACGCTGGATGGGGTCGCCGACCTCTTCACCTTGGCCGACCACGTCTTCGTCGTCTAAGCGTACGTCCCGACCCTCAACGGGGGCGGACCAAACCGAAATCGAAATCTTGCCCGAAACGTGAAAACAGCGTTTCGGGCAAATTCCGTTGAATTGCGCGCGCCGACATGGAAGTATTTTCCAAGATCGACATTTTTTCTTTTCCCAGATTGTTCGCCCGGAGCGACTATCGATTTGAGCACCACAGCCGATAAGGCCACCGAGCCACGCAGCAAAAGCGCGCCCGGCACCGTCTCGGAACAGGCGAGCCCTTCGGCACCTGTCGTTTCAATCATCGTGGTGAGCTACAACACCCACGATATGACGCTG
The DNA here is from genome assembly GCF_019801175.1 of Vannielia litorea. NCBI lineage: Bacteria > Pseudomonadati > Pseudomonadota > Alphaproteobacteria > Rhodobacterales > Paracoccaceae > Vannielia > Vannielia litorea. Next base: position 529,952 of record NZ_JAHVJR010000002.1, on the reverse strand, counting down.
GCGTGCATCAGTTCGGTGCTCGACCAAACCACCTGCCCTTTCGATCTCTTGGTCTACGACAATGCCTCGCAGGATGGCTCCGCAGACGCCATTGCCGAGGCCTTCCCCGACGTTCGCCTGATCGCGGATCACACCAACCACGGCTTCGCGAAAGCCAACAACATCGCCGCGCAGCTGGTGACCGGCGAATACCTCCTGCTGTTGAACCCTGATACCATCGTGCTGGACGGCGCCATCGACGCACTCGTCTCCTTCGCCCGTGCCCGTCCGGAGGCACGGATCTGGGGTGGCCGAACGCTCTACGGCGACCGCAGCCTCAATCCCACCAATTGCTGGGGCCGCATGTCGCTCTGGAGCATGACCACCCAAGCCCTCGGCCTCTCCAGCCTGTTCCGCCGGAGCGCCCTCTTCAACCCGGAGGCCTACGGCGGCTGGCAGCGCGACAGCGAGCGCGAGATCGACATCGTCTCGGGCTGCTTCTTTCTCATCAAGCGCGACTTCTGGAACACCCTCGGCGGTTTTGACCCGGCCTTCACCATGTATGGTGAAGAGGCCGACCTGTGCCTGCGCGCCCGCGCAATGGGCGCCCGGCCGCGGATGACTCCTGACGCAGAAATCGTCCACTACGTCGGCGCATCCTCCAAGGTGCGCGCGGCCAAACTGGTGATGCTCCTCAAGGCCAAGACCACCCTCATCCGCCGCCACTTCCCTCGCTGGCAAAGGCGCGCCGGCACGGTCCTTCTCGCCAGCTGGCCATTGTCCCGCATGCTGGCCACCGGCGTGCTCGCCCGCCTCCTCCGCTCCCAACGCTGGCGCGACGCCCACACCGCCTGGCGCGACGTCTGGCAGCAACGCAACGACTGGCGCGGGGGGTATGAGTGATGCACAGGCAAGGCGGCCTGCCACCAAAGCAGAAGGCACAGCCACGATGAAGATACTGGTTGCGATCGCCAATTACGGCGACACCAGCGGAAAGTTCATACATCAGCTCATCGACAGCTATCGCAGCTTCAGCTGCGAGGTCGACATCGTTGCGCTCTCTAACGTCGAGAAGGAGGTGGCCGAAGGTGTCGAAGTCCGTGTCGGGCTCCCCATCTCCAACCCGTGGTCCTTGCCGTTCTCGCACCGAGATCTCTTTGCCGAACGGCAAGATGACTACGACCTGTTCATCTACTCAGAAGACGACACCCTGATCACGGAAGAACATGTCGACGCGTTTCTGGAAGCCCAGGAAGCCCTCCCAGAGGGCTACATCGCCGGCTTTGTCAGGCATGAGATCGATCAGGATAAGAACCTTCACTACTCAACGGTCCACGCCAGTTACCACTGGGAGCCCGATAGCGTTCTGGAGGCCGGTGGAGAGCTTTATGCGCATTTCACCAACGAGCATTCAGCCGCCTATGTTTTGACCCGAGCACAGCTCAAGGCGTGCATTGCCTCAGGCGGCTTTCTGATACCGCCACATGAAGGCAGATACGATATGCTCTGCTCCGCCGCGACTGACCCATATACCCGATGCGGGTTCCGAAAGGTCGTGTGCATTTCCCGGCTGCTGGACTTCAGCCTCCACCATTTGCCCAACAAATACGTGGGCAAAATTGGCCTGCCGAAGAGTGAGATTGATCTTCACCTTCAGAAAATGGAACACATCTACCATCAGGGCTTGCCCAGCGCCTCCTTGCTGAATGGGCACGCGAGAGTTGAATTCACACACAGGTTCGATCGGTCCTACTTTACGCCAGAAGTAAAGTCGGTGTTGCGCGCAGCTCCGGCATCGCCAGCAAGGGTCCTCTCCGTAGGATGCGACATGGGCCGTACGGAAGCCGCGCTCGCCTCGTCGGGCCATTCAGTCAAGGCAATCCCGCTTGACCCCGTCATCGCAGAGTCCGCACGGTTGCGCGGGGTCGAAATCCTCGACGCCGATTTATCGAACACTGCGAGCAGCATTGAGGACGCCAGCTACGATGTCGTCCTCATGAACCTCTGTCTTCCCTATGTGAAAGACCCCGTAGACTTTCTCAAACGCTTCCGCCCTGCCCTCACTGAGAGCGGGAAAGTCATTGTGCTGTTCTGGAACTGGTCGTGCCTCGCCGAGCGCAAGCGGCTCAAAGCTGAGCGAAACCAATTCCCAGAGGCCGTGAACGTTGGCGACTTCGCCAAAAGCAACATCCATCGGACCGACCCGGCAATTGTTAGGTCATGGCTGAAGCAGGCGGGTTTTCAGGTTGAACGCACGGCCTATGACACGGCAGGAAAAGCCGCCAAGCTCTCCAAACTCACCCTGGGTATGGTCGATCCATGGCTCGGCCTCACTGGCACAATACTGGCCCGCTTGCGTTAAGCCTGATCAATCCGCAAGCAGCCGTTCGGCCTCTGCCTCGATCTGGGCGGCCCAAGCACCCCAACTCAACCTGTTCTCGTAGTGCCGTCTGGCCGTGGCGCACATCGCAAGATACGCATCCCGGTCTGACCAAAGCGCAGCGATCCGCTCCGCCTGCGCCTCCGCCGATGCCTCCGGTTCCAACAGGAGGCCGTTTTCACCGTCCCGGATGATAGACTTGATACCACCCGTCTTTGTCCCGACAGGTGGCAGCCCATAGGCGCAGGCTTCACAAAATGCGATGCCAAAGGCCTCTTGCCGCGAAGGGACAACGAGAAAGGCAGCCTGCCGAAACAGGCCCTCCAGCTTTGCCGCGTCCTTCGAGTCCGATTTGTTGAGGTATCCATGAACGGTTACGTCCTCGATCCCCTTCGCACTCTCTGGCTCGCAACCAACGATATGAAGTTCCGCGCCCGGAAACCGCGCACGCAGGATCTCGAACATCTCAAGCAGCAAAGGGCCGCCCTTGCGCTCCCAGTCCCCCCCGACAAAGAGCAGCTTCAAGTCCGGTACCGCCTCACGTGCGGCAGGGTCGTAGCCCGGATCTACCTCAAAGTTCGCGCCCAGAGGCACCATGCGTACGCGGCAATGCGCAAGGTCATAGTGCTCCTGCGCCGACTCCACAGCCCAATCCGATGAGAGGCACAGCGCGTCGACACGCTCCAAGAATCGCTTCTGAATGGCCTCACCAAGCCGCAGAGACCTTTCGGACATGCCCGACAGGTGGCTGTAGGAACTGACGATCGAAGCGAACAAAGCGTCCGCAATATGGACGATACGGCAGTCCGCTTCGAGGTCGCAGAGCTTGTGGCTGGCACCGACTGAAATGATCACATCCGGGCGGACCACAGCGATCTTCCGGTTGACGAGATATCCGTAGGCCTTCCGAATGAGCGGCTCTCGCAAAAGGTCGAGCCCGAACTTGCGTGAAATCTTGCCCGCGTAGAACAGGAATTTATCCAGCTTTGGCGTATCGATTAGCTCGATTTCATGCTGGCCGTTTTTCAATGCGCGATAACTGAAATAGGGCGTGCCACTCCAGTACTTCACGTTCTGAGGAGACCACAGCCCGACATACGCCAACTTCATGCCGTTCGGCCTTTGAAAGACAGTTCAAGCAGCTGAAACCAAATGGAAATACAGGAATTCACCCAAACCGCCGACTCAGATACCCCCCGATTCGCAACCTCAGAGCGCAACTCGGTATTCGACTCGCGCAAAGGATGATTCAGAGCCATTACTCCTTGCCTTTTTCTCGCCTTACTCCCGCCATTCGTAAGACAATCTTCGGATTGCGTCACCAATTGTCGGGCATGACACCGATTTTACTTTGAGAGCATGGTCTCAAGCCCTACGCTGAAACCCGATTTTTGGAACATCTTATTTTTGAGCAAGGGGTTTGGGTGATGAGCGTCTCTGACGACTTCTCCAATGGTGATCTGGGTGAGGAATGGCGCATTGAGGGGCCGGCTGCTGTATCGCACGGCTTTGCCTCAGGCGGCGGAGATGCTTGGCTGGAATTGCAAACACCCGATGGCAACCATGACATATGGAATGCCAACAACGCTGCCCGCGCCATGCAAGACATGGCGGATGTCGATTTCGAGATCTCAGCGAAGTTCCTCACAACGCCGACCCAGCGCTACCAGATGCAGGGACTCCTCGTAGAAGAGGATGCTTCCAACTGGATCCGCTTCGACACCTATTCAAGCGGCTCCACGCTCTATGCCTTCGCGGCCATCACGGTCAACGGCTCTTCCTCGGTTGCGTTTCAAGTGCCGATACCGGGCGGAACCGCACCCTTCGTCCGTGTGGATCGCGAGGGTGACGTCTGGACATTCGAGTATTCGCAAGACGGGTCGACCTGGGTTGAGGCTGGCAGTTTCACCCACGCGATCAACGTCACGGCAACCGGTGTATTCGCTGGCAACAGCGGCCCGGCCACTGGCTACACCGCACAGGTCGACTATTTCGAGTCTTCCCTCGATCCGCTTGTCGGTGAAGACGCGGCCCTTGCGCCGCCGGACGCACAGGATGATGCCTTCAGCACCGAGGCCGACACTGCGCTGACCCTGTCGAATGCCGACCTGCTCGCAAACGATACGGACCCGGCCAATGATCCGCTGACCATTGTTGCCATTGGGTTCCCCGAGCATGGCACACTGACAGACAATGGGAACGGCACCTACACCTACACCCCGGACCCGGGGTTCAACGGCGAAGACACCTTCACCTACACAATCTCGGATGGAAGCACCGAAGACACTGCCACCGTTGTCCTGACGGTGGGCACACCGGCACCACCAAGCTTCAACTCCGATGACTTCTCAGGCGGCAGCCTCTCGGACGATTGGATCATCGTCACCCCGAGTGCCGCAACCCAAGGTTTGGGTGACAGCGGGGCCGATCAGTATCTGGCGCTCTCCACTGGCGCCGGCAACTATGATCTCTGGGGCTCGAACAACGCCGCCCGTGCGATGCAGGTGGTTTCCGATGGCGACTTCGCCATCGAGGCGCTGTTCCTCTCAACGCCGACTGAGCGCTTCCAGATGCAGGGGTTCCTGTTCGAGGCAGATGCGCAGAACTGGCTCCGCTTTGACACCTACTCCAACGGCTCCGGTCTCTATGCCTTTGCCGCCATCACCATCAACGGCAGCACCTCGACCGCCTTTCAAACCGCCATTCCCGGCGGCGTTGCCCCCTATCTCCGTGTTGAGCGCGAAGGTGACACCTACACTTTCTACTACTCGCTCGACGGCGAAGCCTGGACAGTCGCAGGCAGCCTGACCAGCAGTCTCGTGATCACTCAGGCGGGCGTCTTCGCAGGCAGTTCGGGGGCCAATGCGGCCTATGTAGCCGAGGTGGATTACGTCCAAACCGATGCGGACCCACTGGTGAACGAAGACGGTGTCGCTCCGCCGCCCGACGCGATCGACGACAGCTTTGCAACTGCCGAAGGCACGGCCATCACACTGACCGAAGCCGATCTGCTCGGGAATGACACGCTCCCCGAGGGCAGTACCATCTCCGTGCAGTCCGTCGGCTCGGCTGACAACGGCACGCTGACAGACAACGGCAACGGCACCTATACCTACACACCTGACCCCGGGTTCAACGGGCCTGACTCTTTCGAGTACACGATCACCGACGGAACCCAGCAAGACACCGCAACGGTGAACCTGACGGTCGGCACCCCGCCGCCGCCCAGCTTCAGCGCCGACGATTTCTCGGGCGCCAGCCTTGGCAGTGAATGGACCGTCATCGCTCCCAACGGCACGTCGCAAGGGCTGGAGACAAGTGGCGGTGAGGCCTATCTGACTCTCACCACCCAACCCGGTAACCACGACCTCTGGGGCAGCAACAATGCCGTCCGGGTCATGCAAGTGGTCTCCGATGATGATTTCGGCATCGAGGCCAAGTTTCTCTCGGTCCCGACCGAGACCTACCAGATGCAGGGCTTTCTGGTCGAAGGCGACCCACAAAACTGGATCCGCTTCGATACCTACTCGAACGGCACAAACCTCTACGCCTTTGCCGCGATCACGGTGAACGGCTCCACCACGATGGCCTTTCAGGTCCAGATCGACGGTGGCGTGGCTCCCTACCTGCGGCTTGAGCGCGAGGGCGACACTTACACGTTCTTCTATTCCGTGGATGGCGAAACATGGACTACGGCGGGTGAGCTCAACAGCAACATGGTCGTGTCCCAGATCGGCCTCTATGGCGGCAGCACTGGCAATGCGCCGGGCTTCACCGCGCAGGTCGATTACGTCTTCACCGATGCAGATCCCCTCACAATCGAAGATGGCATCGCGCCTCCGCCGGATGCGACAGACGACGCGTTTGCCACCGCTGCGGACACAGCTTTCACATTCTCGGACGATGACCTGCTGGCGAACGATCTTCAGCCCGAGGGCAGCACGGTCACTGTGGTGTCTATCGAACAGCCGGATCATGGCGTCCTGACCGACAATCTGGATGGCACCTACACCTACACCCCCGATGCCGGCTACAACGGCTTTGACGGGCTGAGCTACACCATCAGCGATGGCACGAACACCGACAGCGCCAACATCGTCCTGACTGTCGGCACACCGCCGCCGCCCGCCTTCGGGTCCGACGACTTCGATAGCCCGACGCTCGGCCCAGAGTGGATCGTGGTCACCCCCAATGGCGCCTCTCAGGCGCTCGCCGATGACGGCACCGATGCCTACCTCGTCCTCACGACCGGCCCGGGCAATCACGATGTCTGGCAAGAAAACAACAGCACCCGTGCGATGCAGGCGATCTCCGACGAGGATTTCGCCCTCGAAGCGCATTTCCTCTCGACCCCGACCGAGGCCTATCAGTTGCAGGGCTTCCTTGTAGAGGCAGATGCGCAAAACTGGCTCCGCTTCGATACATACTCCGACGGCAACCGCCTCTTTGCCTTTGCCGCTATCACGGTGAACGGCAGCACAAGCATGGCCTTCAAGGTCGAGATTACCGAGGGCACGGCGCCGTACCTGCGCGTGGAGCGCGAGGGCGACACTTACACACTCTCCTATTCGCAGGATGGCGAAACCTGGATCGAGGCAGGCAGTCTCTCCAGTTCGATGGTCGTCACCCAGGCTGGCGTCTTTGGCGGCAGCACCGGCGGCGCAGGCGGATTTACCGCACTGGTCGACTACGTGATCGCCGATGCCGACCCGCTGTCCGGCGAAGATGGTGTGCCTTACCCGCCTGAAGCTGTCGACGATGCCCTCGCCACCGCAGCCGACACCAGCCTCACGTTCAGCCCGGACGATTTGCTCGCAAACGATGTGCAACCCGGCGCACAGCTCACCGTGACATCGGTCGGAGCACCCGAGCACGGCAGCCTGTCCGAAAACCCGGACGGCACCTACACCTACACGCCCGACACGGGCTACAATGGGTATGACAGCTTCACCTACACACTCTCCGACGGCACCACCGAAGACACCGCCAACGTCGTCATCACCGTCGGAACGCCGCCACCCCCGCGTCTGGCGTCCGATGACTTCAACAGCGATAACCTGTCGTTCGTGTGGGATGAGGTCCTGCCGCAAGGCACCGGCTATGCCTTCACCGGCGATGAGGCCAACGCGCTGCTGGAGCTGTCCACTTCTGCCGGGAATTACGACATCTGGGGCAACACTCTCAACGCGCCGCGGATCATGCAGGAGATTAGCGACGAAGACATGACGCTCGAGGTGCGCTTCCTGAGCACGCCCACCGAGCGCCACCAGATGCAGGGCATCTTGGTTCAGGCCGACGAGAGCAACTGGCTTCGTTTCGATTTCTACTCGGATGGCACGCGGCTCTATGTCTTTGCCGCCGTCACAATCGACGGCACCTCCACGACAGTATTGAAGGAGAGTATCAGCACCGCCGCCCAATATCTCCGGCTCGAGCGGGTCGGTGACACCTACAGCTTCCTGTACTCCGAGGATGGCGAAACGTGGGTGACGGCAGGCAGCGCCATTGTCGATATGGAGATGACACAGGCAGGCATCTTTGCCGGAAGCGTCGGTGCCGACGCCGCGCTGACGGCCTTGGTGGATTACGTCGAATCCAGCTTTGATCCGATCCTTGATGAAGATGCCGGCTACGAGCCAGACCCTGCCGCACCGATCCCGGCAGATGACCATTTCAACGTGGATCCCGGCGGCAGCCTCGCCTTCACCGAGGCCGAGCTTGTCGGCAACGACTACGACATCAACGGTGACACACTCACGCTCGTTTCCATCGAAGATCCGGCAAACGGCACCATCACCGATCTCGGCGGCGGTAACTATGTCTACACACCCGATCCCGGGTTCGAGGGGACCGAAGAGTTCACCTACGTGGTGAGCGACGGCACCTTTGTGTCCACGGGCAATGTCTCGGTTCTGGTCGCCACTTTCGACGCCCAGTCCGATGATTTCTCCGGTGAGACCCTCTCTCCCGTCTGGCAGTTCGAGGGCATCGCTGGCGAGGCGCACATCGCCTATGACGGGGCAGAGGCCTTCCTTGCCATCACATCGCCCGAGGGCGTGCAGGTCAGTGCATCCGACGTGATGACGACACCGCGCGTGCTCCAGGATGTCGAGAACCTGGATTTCGAGATTTCCGCGGGCTTTCTGTCCGAGCCATCGCAACAGTATCAGGAGCACGGGCTTCTGGTGATCGAGGACGAGGGCAACTGGATCAGGTTCGACCTCGCCTACACCGGCTCGACCCTGACCCTGATCGTCGGCGATATCGTCAACGGCCAAACCACCTATCCGTTGTTCGATTCCATCGGCCCCGGCGTTGTCGAGGAGCTTCGGATCAGCCGCGACGGTGACCTGTTCATTTTCGAATACCGCGGCGGCGGGTCAGACTGGGTCGAGGCTTTCACCTACGAGCGCGTCATGGATGTGAGTCAGGTCGGCCTCTTCGCCGGCAGCACGTCCTTCACCGGAACAGTGCCCGGCTATACCGCCTACGTGGACTACTTCGAAAATTCGCTCGACCCGATCACCAACGAAGACGGCAGCTACGTGCCCGTAAATCACGCGCCCGTGGCGGTCGACGACAACCTCTTCGTGGCCGAATCGGTCACCTTCGACCTGAGCGATCTTACGGCCAACGACTATGACCCGGACGTGAGCGACACGCTGACGCTCACCAACCTCGGCACGCCATCAAACGGTACGCTGTTCGACAACGGCGATGGCACCTACACCTACACCCCCGGTGAAGGCTTCCAAGGTGTTGATACGATAACGTATGAAATCAGCGACGGAGAGTTCACCTCCTCCGCCACGCTGAGCCTCGATGTGCAGGATCCGATCAATGTCTGGTACGGCGACACCCAGAGCTTCGGATCGCCCGGCGAAAGCCAAGTGTGGATCAACATCCTCGGTAACGTCAGTGAGAATGTCACCGAACTGACCTACAGCCTCAATGGCGGCCCGCTACAAACACTGTCGCTCGGGCCCGATACCCGGCGCCTGCAAGAGAACGGCGATTTCAACATCGACATTGCCTACACTGATCTCGACGGCTCCTCCGCCGATGACGTGGTAACCATCTACGCCACTCTCGATAACGGCCAGGTCGTCACTCAGGATGTGACAATCGAATACGAGTCAGGTGGCGACTGGAGCCCCAACTACTCCATCGACTGGGAGACCGTCACCCACCTTCAGGACGTCGTGCAGGTGGTCGATGGCGAGTGGACCTTTGACGACAACGGCGTGCGCCCGACCCAACTCGGGTACGACCGCCTTCTCGTTCTCGGCGACCAGAGCTGGGACAACTACGAACTGGTGACAACCATCACCATGCACGACCTCCAGAACGTCGATCCGAACGGGCGTGATGGCGGAGGGTTTGCCATCGGCATGCTCTGGGACGGGCATACCACCGATCGTTTCGTTGGCTGGCAACCCGCCAGCGGCTACGAGCCGGGCGCATCGATCTTCTATACCGATCGAGTCGAGAGCCACAGTTACCACGTCTTCTCCGAAGTGCTCGGCACCGACAACATGACCCTCTCCGAAGGGCTAACCTACAACTTCGTCGTCAGCGTCGAGCAGACCGGCATCTATGACCGGGTCTACAGCATCAAGATCTGGGAGGTTGGCACGCCGGAGCCCGCGGAGTGGACGCTTCAGACCACCGAGACCTTCTCGCTCGAAGAGGCCCCGGCGACCGGCTCGATCTACCTCAACGCCCACTACTTCGATGTCACCTTCGGCGATCTGACCGTCACCGAGATCACCGGCAGCGATATCATTCAGGGAGACGACACCGCCGAGGTGCTTATCGCCGCCGATACTGGCAGCGCCCAGCCCGGGCAGGGCGAGCTGGATGTCTTCGTGGGTGCCGGCGGGGCCGATGTCTTCGTGTTCGGCGATGCTGGCGGCGCCTTCTACGATGACGGCAATGGGGCCACCGACGGGATCGAGGACTACGGCTTCATCTGGGATTTCGAGGCAGGCATCGATCAGGTCCAGCTGTCCGGCAGCGCCACGGACTACCTCCTCACCGAGGATCACGCCGGCCTGACACCAGGCACAGCCATCTGGCTCGTGGGCACCGGCGGCGACGCCGACGAGCTCATCGGGGTGATCAACGGCGTCACCGGTCTCGATCTCGAAGACGGCAATTTTGCCTTCACCGACGCAATCGTCTGACGCGAAGGACACGCATCATTCAATCCCGTCAACCGGGATCAGCCAAAATATCTTGAAAAGGCCTTTATTCATTCGCAACAATTCAAGCACCGGTTTTATTGGAGTATTATTCGATGAAGATTGCCATTCTTGCCGGCGGTAAGGGCACTCGCCTCGCTGAGGAAACAGTCATCCGCCCCAAACCGATGGTCGAGATCGGCGGCAAGCCGATCCTCTGGCACATCATGAATATCTACTCGCATTACGGGTACAACGATTTCGCCGTCGCGCTCGGTTACAAGGGCGATTACATCAAGCGCTACTTCGCGGAGTACGGCACGCTTTCGGGCAACCTCACCATCAACCTCGGCGCCCCTGAGCCGCTGGTGCGCCACGATCAAGCCCACGCACCCTGGACGGTCGACCTGATCGAAACCGGCGATGAAACCCTCACGGGCGGGCGCGTCAAACGGCTCAAGCCCTACCTGAACGACGAGACTTTCATGCTCACGTGGGGCGATGGCGTGTCAGACGTGAACCTCGACAAGCTCCTCGCCTTCCACCGCAGCCACGGCAAGCTCGCCACCATCACCGCCGTCCGCCCGCAGGCCCGCTACGGTCACATGCGTTTTGAGGGCGATCAGGTCACCGCTTTCGAGGAAAAGCCCCAAACCGCCGAGGGCTGGATCAACGGTGCCTTTTTCGTGCTCGAACCGCAGGTGCTCGATTACATCGAGGGCGATATGGTCATGTTCGAGCACGCACCGCTCGAAAACCTCGCCAAGGACGGCCAGCTGATGGCCTATCGTCACGAGGGGTTCTGGGCAGCGATGGACACGCTGCGCGACAAGCACACGCTGCAAAAGCTGTGGGACTCCGGTGAAAAGCCCTGGGCTGTCTGGGAGAAAAAGTGATGCGCGTATTGGTAACCGGCCACCGAGGCTACATCGGCACCGTCCTCACCCCCATGCTCACCGCCGCCGGCCACGAGGTCGCGGGCATCGACAGCGACCTTTATGAGCGCTGCACCTTCGCCCCCGGCGGGGAGATGCCCGAGGTGCCGACCCTGCTCAAGGACATCCGGGAGGTCACCCCGGCCGATCTGCTCGGCTTCGATGCCGTGCTGCACCTCGCCGCCCTCTCCAATGACCCGCTCGGCGATTTTCGCCCGCAAACGACCTATGACATCAACTTCGAGGGCACGATGAATGTCGCCCGCGCCGCCAAGGCCGCCGGGGTCGAGCGCTTTGTGTTCTCCTCCTCCTGCTCCAACTACGGCGCAGGCGGGGCCGATTTCATCGACGAGAACGGCGCCTTCAATCCGGTCACCCCCTACGGCGAAAGCAAGGTCAAATCCGAGCTGGCGCTGGCCGAGCTGGCCGATGACAGCTTCTGCCCGACCTACCTGCGCTCGGCCACCGCCTATGGCGTCAGCCCGCGCATCCGCTTCGACCTGGTGCTGAACAACCTCGTCGCATGGGCCGTGACCACCAGCAATATCCACATGAAGTCCGATGGCACCCCGTGGCGCCCGATCACCCATATCGAGGACATCTCCCGCGCCTTCTGCGCCACGCTGGAAACGCCGGTCGAGAAAATCCGTAACGAGGCGTTCAACGTCGGCGTCACCGAGCACAACTACCAGATCAAGGAACTGGCCGAGATCGTCGCCGCCGTGGTCCCCGGTTGCGAGGTCACCTTTGCCGACGATGCCGGGCCCGACAAGCGCAGCTACCGCGTGAACTGCGACAAGATCCAGCGGGTCATGCCATCCTTCAAGCCCCAGTGGGATGCAAAGAAGGGCGCGCAAACGCTCTACGAGTCCTACAAGGCCGTCGATCTGACGCTCGAAGAGTTCGAAGGCCCGCGCTACCAGCGCATCGGCCACATCAAGAAGTTGATCGCCGACGATGTGATCGACACCTCGCTCCAGCACACCGAAAGCGCCCGCGCCGCGCGCGCAGAGGCCGCCACCCAGAGCCTGCCCGCCGATTTCGTGGCCGACGCCGCCGAGGTGTCCTGCATCTCCTGTGGCACCAAGGGCCTCCAGCCGATCCTGGATCTCGGCCTGATGCCCCGCTCCGATGGTCTGCTGGATGAAACCGGCCTCGCCCACCGCGAGTCCCTCGTGCCGCTGCGCCTTGGCTACTGCCCCGGCTGCACCCTTGTGCAGCTGCTCGAGACCCGCCCGCCCGAGGAAATGTTCGGCGACGACTACCTCTATTTCTCCTCCTTCTCCGAAGACCTGCTGAAGCACAGCCGCGAGAACGCGCTGGAGCTGATCGAGATGCGCGGCCTCACCGGCGACAGCCTCGTCGCCGAGATCGCCTCGAACGACGGCTACCTGCTCCAGAACTTCAAGGAAAAGGGCGTGCCCGTGCTGGGCATTGACCCGGCCCTGCAACCGGCCACCGCCGCCCGCGAAAAGGGCATCGAAACCATCAACGACTTCTTCGGGAAAAAGCTGGCCCAAGGCCTCGCCGATGAGGGCCGCCGCGCCGATGTGATCATCGCCAACAACGTCGTTGCCCATGTCGCCGACCAGAACGACCTCGTCGCCGGCATGGCCGCGCTGCTCAAGGATGACGGCATCGTTTCGGTCGAGTTCCCCTACGTGCGCGACCTGATCGACTTCATCGAGTTCGACACGATCTACCACGAGCACCTGTGCTACTTCTCCGTCGGCTCTGCCAAGACCCTCTTCGCCCGCCACGGGCTCTACCTGAACGACGTGCGCCGCCTGCCGATCCACGGCGGCTCACTGCGGCTCTACTTCGGCAAAACCGACCAGCCCTCAGAGGCCGTCGCCACCATCCTCGCCGAAGAGGCCGCGCTGGGGCTCGATACCTTCGCCTATTACGAAACCTTCGGCGAGCGCGTCCGCGAGTTCCGTCGCAAGGCGCGTGATCTGATCGGTGGCCTGCGCGCCGAGGGCAAGCGCATCGCGGCCTATGGCGCGGCGGCGAAGGGCACCATCATGCTCAACTTCCTCGACTTGAACAGCAGGCTGATCGAATACGCGGTCGACAAGAACGTGCATAAGCAGGGCAAATACATGCCCGGCGTCCGCGTCCGCATCGACGACCCCGAAAAGCTGAAGTCCGACAAGCCGGATTACGTCATGATCCTGCCGTGGAACTTCCGCGACGAGATCATCCGCCAGCAGCAGGAGTTCCTCGCAGCGGGCGGCAAGTTCGTCGTGCCGATCCCCGAACTGGAGATCGTGGGCCAGTCGTGAGCGATACCGGCATGACACCTCCCACCAAGCCCTGCCCGGCCTGCGGCGGCACCGCCCTGACCGAGATCTATCGGCTGGATGCGATCCCGGTGCAAAGCTGCATCCTGCTCGATACCGAGGCGGAGGCGCGCGACTTTCCCCGCGCGCCGCTGGTGCTCGATTTCTGCGCCGACTGCGGCTTCGTCTTCAACCGCGCCTTCGATCTGGCCAAGGTCGACTACGCCTCGACCACGGAAGAGAGCCAGCACTTCTCGGGCACCTTCAACCGTTTCGCGCAGGAACTGGCCGCCGAGGTCGCCTCGCTCTACGACCTGAAGGGCAAGCGCACGCTCGAGATCGGCTGCGGCAAAGGCGAGTTCCTTCAGGAACTGGCGCGCCAGACCGGCACTCAGGGGCTGGGCGTTGATCCCGGTTTCATCCCCGAGCGCCTCCCCGGCGCCGACGGGCAGGAGATCGCCTTTCAGCGCGAGTATTTCGACCCGGCCACCATCGCCGACACCCCCGATTTCGTCGTCTGCCGCCACACGCTGGAGCACATCCCCGAGGTCGGCAAGCTGATGGACGATATCGCCGAGGTGCTGAAAGGCCGCCGCGATGTGGGCATCTTCTTCGAAACCCCGGATGTGCGCCGCGTGCTCGATGAGGGCGCCTTCTGGGATATCTATTACGAGCACTGCTCCTACTTCACCCTCGGCAGTCACGCCCGCCTGTTCCGCCGCGCCGGGATGGATGTGACCAAGCTCTACCTCGCCTACGACGACCAATACATCATCCAGTATGCCGAGCCCTCCACCGGCCGCCCGCCGCTGGACAACGAGGATGATCTCGCCGCCGTCCGCACCCTCGCCGCCGCCTTCCCCGCCAAGGTGGCCGAGGTCCGCGCGCATTGGACCAAATTCGTCAAAACCCGTCACGCCGAGGGCAAGCGCGTTGCCATCTGGGGCGGCGGCTCCAAGGGCGTGTCCTTCCTCACCACCAACGGCCTCGGCCCCGAGGTCGCGCAGGTGATCGACATCAACCCCCACAAGCAAGGCAAATACCTGCCCGGCACCGGCCACCTCGTCTGGTCGCCCGATGACCTGCCCGGCACGCCCCCCGACACGGTGATCGTGATGAACCCGATCTACCTGCCCGAGATCGGCGCGCAGCTCAAATCGATGGGCCTCACGCCCGAACTGGTGGCGGTGTAGCCATGAGCCTCGCCACCCACTGCCCCGTCTGCAACACGCCCGCGCCCGGCCCGGTTTTCGCCCTCGGCAATGTCCCGATCATCTGCAACCAGCTCTGGCCAGACGCCGACGCCGCCCGCGCTGCCCCGGCGGGCGACGTGACCCTCGTCATCTGCCCCGCCTGCGCCTTCGTCTGGAACGCCGACTTCGACCCGGCAAAAATGCACTACGCCCCCGGCTACGAGAACGCGCTGCACTTCTCGCCCCGCTTTCAGGCTTTCGCCGAAGAGCTCACCTCCGGCCTCGTCAGCCGCTTCGATCTGGCGGGCAAGCACGTCATCGAGATCGGCTGCGGCGATGGCCACTTCCTCGACCTCATGGCACAGCACGGCGCCGCCACCGCCACCGGCTTCGACCCGTCGATGGAGGGCAAGGAAACCCCCTTCACCGCCCGCGACGGCGTCGAAATCGTGCCTGAGTACTTCCGCTCCGACCAACTCGAGCGCCCCTTCGATGCCATCCTGTGCCGCCACGTCCTCGAACACCTCGATACACCCCTCGCGCTGATGCAGGACATTCGCCGCGCCATCGGCCCCCGCGACGTGCCGATCTACTTTGAGGTGCCCAACGCCGGGTGGATGCTCGAGACCGTCTCGATGTGGGATGTGATCTACGAGCACGTCGGCTACTGGACCGCCGCCTCCATCACCACCCTGATGCGCCGCGCAGGCTTCGTTCCAACCTTGGTGCAGGCGGGCTACGGCGAGCAGTTCCTGATGGTCGAGGCCCGCCCCGTCGAGCCCGACCCCGCCTACCTCGATCCCGGCGCAGCCCAGGTGCAGGACACCGCCCGCGCCTTCGGGCAGGCCGCCAACACCGAGCTCGAATCCTGGCGCAGCCGCCTCTCCAAGCTCGACGGCAAAGCCGTGATCTGGGGCGCAGGCTCCAAGGGCATCACCTTCGCCAACGCCCTCGGCCCCAAGGCCGCCGCCCCCCTCGCCGCCCTCGTCGACCTCAACCCCCGCAAACACGGCCTCACCGCCCCCGGCATCGCCCTCCCCGTCATCGCCCCCGAAACCCTCACCACCCTCGCCCCCGATCTCGTGCTGATCTCGAATGCGCTCTACGAGGCCGAAATCTCCGCCCAGGTCCGCGCCATGGGCCTCACCCCCGACTTCGCGGTGCTTGCAGGATAGGAGGCCCGCGTGGCCGACCACAAACACGTCGTCGTCTCCAAACGCCTCGTCGCGATCAACTCCGCGAGCAGTGTCATGGCGCGGATCGTCAATTTCGTGGTTCTCCTCTGGGTCTATCAATACCTGCTGCGGCACCTTCCGGCCGAGGAGTTCGCCGTCCTCCCCCTTGTCACCTCGCTGATGGTCTTCGGGCCCCTTTTCTTCTCCTTCTTCGTCGGTGGAATTGCACGCTACATGGTCGATGCCTATGCCCGCGGCGATGGTGAAGAGGTCAGGCGCATCTCTTCGTCGCTCTTCCCGGTCCTGGTGGGTTTTGCGTCCATCCTGATGCCTGCGCTGGTCCTGTTCGCAATGAACATCGAAAAGGTCTTCAACGTCGCGCCACACATGGTCGAGCAAACGCGGCTCATGTTCATCCTGCTCGCCGCGGGCTTCGTATTCCACATGGTCACGATGCCATTCACCACTGCCTATGTCGTGCGCCAGCGCTTTGTGGAGCGCAACTTGTTGGAGGTCGCGCGGGATGTCGTGCGGGCAATCCTTACGGTCACGGCGTTGCTCTACTTCGGACCCGCCGTCATCTGGGTTGTCGTTGCGACCGTCACCGCCGAGTTCATCACCGACCTCGTGAAGATCCGTCGATCATTCACGATCCTGCCGGAGCTCGGCGTCAAACGTCACCTGTTCTCGTTCTCTCTGACTAAAGAGCTTCTGGGCTTCGGCCTGTGGACGACGCTCGGCCAGTTGGGCACCGTACTCTACACCCATGCTGCAACGCTCATTCTCAACCTCTACGGTACGGCTGTCGATGTGACCGCCTACCACGTCGGAGCCACCTTCTTCAGGCAGATCGAATCCACAGTGAAGATCGCTGCGATGCCACTCCAGCCGGCGGTAACCGCCATGAATGCTCTGAACGATCGCGAGCGTCTGGCACGCACAGTCTTTCGGGGTGGCCGCTATGCGCTCTGGGCATCGATGATCATCGCAGTGCCGCTGGTCGTCTACGCAGACATCTTCGTAGAGCTCTACATGGGCCCAAACTATGATCGCGCACCGTTGATCATCATCCTCTTCATGATCAACTTCGTTTTTACCCAGCCCTCGCTGATGCTTGCGACAACGGCGATGGCGACCAAACGCGTGCGTGAGTTCTTCCTCCCTGCTTTCCTGTTCCAGTTCGCGGGCTTCATGCTGATGGTGGTCTTTGCGGAAGTCCTCTCATTCGGCGCAGTCGGCGTGACCCTTGCGCTCACCATCGTGACCGTACTGTCCCAAGTGCTCTATTTCTGGGGTCTGTTCCTTCGGTTGACCGGCAAGGGCTTCCCCGAATTCGCCCGCAGCACGCTCTTGCGCGGACTGGGCCCAGCGCTCGTCGCAGCTGCCTTCTGGCTGCTCATCCGGCAATTAAGCCCACCGGCCACATGGTCCGGCCTGATCTTGCAGGGTGCCCTTGGCTCACTCGTCTACCTGTCGGTCATCCTTGGCCTGTGCCTGGACGAGGGCGAAAAGGCCGAATTCAAGTCGCTTCTGGCAAAACGATCGCCGGCATTGCGAAAATCCTAGATCTCATCGTGTACTCGGAGAACACCACCATGCCATCCCTTGAACAGGAGCCTGAACCCCTCGTTTCAATCGGATTGCCGGTGTTCAATGGCCAGGACTTCGTGGAGCAGGCGATCCGGTCCATTCAAAAACAGTCCTACCAGAACTTCGAACTGATCATTTCCGACAATTGTTCGACCGACCGGACTCTTGAGATCTGCCGTGATCTAGCGGCATCGGATCCGCGCCTCCGCGTTGTCACCACAGAAACTAACATCGGGGCAGCAGGTAACTTCAACCGTGTCGCCCAGCTTGCAACCGGGCGGCTGTTCGCATGGGCCAACCATGACGATCTTTGGGCCGACACATACATCAAAAAGTGCGTGACGGCACTGAGCGCCGAACCAAGCGCCGTTCTAGCTTACTCGAAGTCTGCAAAGATCGACGAGGACGGTGAAGAAATCCACGAACTCAACAACAATCTCGGCCTCACCGCATCAAGGCCCGCAGCGCGCCTAAAGGCGTATCATGACGCCTTCATCGACGTGGATCGGCGCCGGGCGTGGGGCAAGGAACCAATCGAGGGGTTCTGGATTCCCGTCTACGGCGTGATGCACACAGAGCTCCTGCACCAGACTTCCCTGATCGGCAATTACATCTCCTCCGACACCGTGCTTCTCGAAGAGTTGCTCATCCTCGGAACCTTTGTCGAAGTCGAGGAGAAGCTATTCTTCAAGCGTGACCACCAGAAACGCTCGATGCGCGACAGCGAGGCTTACGATGCAAGAGCCGAATGGTTCACTGGGTCGCGGGCCGGTCGCCTGCTATTTCCGCGCTGGCGCGCGCTCCGAGCCCGCCTTCGCGCTTCCATCGTACTGCCCAAAGGGGTCGGCAACAAAGCCGCGTGCTTCTGGCGATCCCTTTCCTTCTACGTGCGGCGACGCTCAGAAGGGAACGGCTTGATCAAGGAAGTCATCGTCAACATGAGCCGCCTACTTCTTGGAACGGACCGCGCCCGGCGACTCTTGCGAAAGTGGTGAGCGCCTCAACGGCTTGCCTTCATCTCTCGAAGAAAAGCCGCTTTGCTGCGTCCTAGCGAGTGCCCGCGGCGGATGCTCCGAGCTTTTGGAAACCGGTGCAAAGCGGCTATAGCGGATGGTCCGCGGAGTGCCTTTCTTTGCATCGAAATCATCAGTTGCAGTTTCATCTTCAGATTTGGCGTCCAGAACCCACAGTGAGCTACCGATCAGAAACAGGAACAACACATAAGTGCCGTTCCAGAAATGCACCGTCCAACCCGTCATGAACCACGCGGTGAGGCTGAACAATGCGCCGAGGCGGTAGTTCGAGACCCTCTCGGAGAGGTCGCGTTTGCGCCAGAGCGGAACATAGGCCGCAAAGAACGCCAACAGAGTGAAGAACATCGCCGGAAATCCGTGCCGCATCGCAAAAACGATCCAGAACATATCCACGCTGGCCCCAAGCCAATACGGGCGCTCCCAATCGTTGAACCCCAATCCGAAGATCGGGTGTTCCAGCACGTTGGCCATCCCGAAATTCCAGATATGCAGCCGCAGATAGGCGCTGTACTCGTTAAAAGAGAAGTAGCTGATGAACACCGCAGAGGCAGGACGGTTCGAGCCAATCTCGATCACCGCATAGGCGAGTGCAGTCAGCACGGCGAGAATTTTCCATCTGGCCTTAACGTTGCGCAGGACCGAATCCCAGGAGATCATCAGGAGCTGAGTGACCATCCCGGTAAGCGGCCCGGATGAGAGAGAAAAACCGGCGGTGAAGAAGGTTGCCAAAGCAAGGCCCAGCCGTTTCGCCAAGCCCCTCCCGTGCCCGACCACCATGTAGGCAAGGCCAATGACGCTGCCGCAGAACATTCCGAACAGGATCGGATGCTCAAAAGTCGCCTGCACACGCTGCATGCCCCAGCGTGGCTCCTTGATCACCCGGTCATACGACGGCCAGAGCTTGTCCATCGTTTCCAGCGGGATGTTCCGCCCCGTCAGCGCTTCGATGATCGCAAATGGCATGAGCAGCATGACGATGAAGAACAGTGTTCGTGCTACCGTCAGAAACTGGCCTGGGGTGCGCACAAGACAGCGCCCAAGAAAATAGGCGCCTGCCGTTTCCACAAAGAAAATGCCACCCGCCTCGACGGCTACCTGCGGCCCGTGTAGCACCAAGAAGCTGATGACACTCCACAGGCACAGGCCGAGTATCGCAAAATCGGCCACCCGCTTCTGCCCCGCCTCGCCTTGCAACCAGAGCACAAGCAGAGGCACCGTCGCGAACAGGAGCAGGATACGGTAGGCGGATAGCCTCAGGCCGCCCAGTTGCAGGATGAATGGCAGCAACAGCGCAAGCAGGTAGAGCGTAACGATACGGTTCGCCCACGTTGGTCCGGCGAGGTCCCCGGAGCCCGCGAGTTGGGGGTTACTCAACGTGCCTGTGTTACCTTGGTCTACCAATTGCGCTCCTGCGTGCTGCCAAAGCGGTTTCGGCGTTCAAGGCCGAGGCATCGCACCATGCCCATACTTCTCGGCCAATGTTCCCACTTTCGGACCGATCCCGGCAAGTGTCAGCGGCGGCGCACTCATGGCGCGCTTCAAATATGCACCATAGTGATACGCAACTCCCCTCGACTTCAATTGCAGATACAGGTTGCCGTCTGTGACGCCGAGCCTGCGGTCCTGCGGATAGGTGCTCATTATATTGCCGACGACCTCAGCACCCTCCGCCATGATCAGCGTGGCCTTGCTGCCAACGCCATCGACATCAAGTACCGTGTTGTGGCGCACGACGACATTGTTGCCGTTCGACACCGATATCCCCCGGATCATACCGGTCACGATGGCATTGCCCTCGATCAAGACGTTGGAGAATCGGGCATCGTCCATGAAGATTCCCTGAACATCGGCGCGGGTCTTGGGCAGGAACACATTGCCTCGCAGCACGATGTCGCGTGAGTCGGCCCCCTGAAACTGGATGAAATCCAGATGTGCATCCCTTGACGGATAGATGTGCTGCGCGCCGGTATTCCTCTCGATCAAGGCATCGCTCACCCCAATGAACTTGAGCGCATCGTTCCCGATGAAATCGATCTGATTGCCGACGACCCGAAGCCCGTTGGCTGCCTGAAGGATTCCTCCATTGTTGACGTGATGAATGGCGTTGCCCGCAAAAACCACATCCTCAACCCCGCCACTGGTGACGATCCCCGATTGCCCGTCATAGTCATCGTCGATCCGTCCATTGATTTCGCAATCGATGATCTGGATTTCCCGGCTTCCGTCTCTGATCGTCACGACACCACTGCCTCGGCCGCCGTTCACAGGGGAATCCACGTGAACGCCCTCCACCCGGATGCCGCCGGACCCCGCGATATCGATCGCGTCAAAACGCGCAGCGCGGCGTTTTTGAGCGCGCAGGGTAACGCGCGCACTGAACATTCTGCCCTCGATGGAAAGAGAGCCATAATCACCCGGCGGCAATTCAATGACTTCTCCGCCCTTTGCACGGCTCAATGCAGCGTTGAGCTCTGCAGGCGACGTCACCCCTATCGATTCTGCTGCAACGGGGAACGCGCGCATCAGAGTAATCACGAGAGCCGCCACGCATAGCCAGCCGAATCCTGCAATCGAGTGCATTCTGTCCATAGGTGCCTCGCTCAGGTCCGAGATGGAGTTAGGTGGCTTCTGGTCAGGTGGGAGCTTCAAACGCTCCTTCCACAACACACGCGACCATTCGGCCCTGATTGATCGGATCGATTCTGGCCTGCCCACGGTCAATCGCCTCGCTGATGTCCAAGCGTCCGCGCCAGAATACCACGTTCATCCGAAGCGATTTCAACCAATTGCATAACAATTCCGCGGGCGCGCCGCGGTACTGTCTCGAATGCAGCCGCAGTAGCGGGCCCCTCGCACAACTGTGCTTCACAAAACCGACTGTGCCATTGCAGCAATGGCCGAATGCTGTACTGTTTTTTGGGAGAAATTTTGATGCCATGTCGCTGGAACCCAAGTTTTACCTAAAGGTCTTCCGGAGCCGTTTCCCGCTCTTCTTCACCGTGTTCGTCGCGGTGGTTGCTATTGGCGTGGCGTTGGCGATCACGCTGCCCAAGGTCTACCGCGCCCATGCGTCCCTGCTGGTCGAGGGCTCCCAGATCCCGAGCGATCTGGCCTCCTCCACCGTCCGGACCGATCTTGCCGAGCAGGTTCAGGTCATCCGGCAGCGCCTCCTGACGCGCGACAACCTGCTCGACATTGCCTACCGCTTCGAGCTTTACGCTGATCGCCCCGATATGCAGCCCGACGAGATCGTGGCCGACATGCGCAAACGGGTCCGGATGGATCTTGCCGCCGGGCGGCAGCAGGCCACCGTTGTTCATCTCACCGCCGAGGCCGACAATGGTGAAACCGCCGCCGAGGTCGCCAATGACCTTGTAACGCAGGTTCTCAAGCAGGATGCCTCCTTCCGGACCGATGTTGCGACCGACACGCTCGCCTTCTTCCAGAAGGAAGTGGCCCGCCTCGGCGAGCAGCTGGACGAGGTCAACCGCCGCATCCTCGAGTTCAAGAACGCCAATATCGACGCCCTGCCTGAAACGCTGGATTACCGCCTCGGACGGCAAGCCCTGCTTCAGGAACGGCTTGCGCAGACCCGGCGGGAGATTTCCCAGCTCAAGGATCAGCGCCGTCGTCTCGTCGAACTCTATGAGCGCACCGGGCAGGTTGCGCTGCCGACAGCGCGGAGCCAGAGCCCCGAGGAGGTGGAGCTTGCCGAGTTGCAGTCCCAGCTCCGGGCGGCGCGCGCGGTTCTCAGCGAAACCAACCCCAAGGTGACGATGCTGAAGAGCCGGATCGCGCAGCTTGAAGCGACCATCAGTGGGCGCGAGCCGGAGGCCGCCGAGGAAGAGAGCGAAGACCCGTCCAGCGGCGTGATCGAGGCCCAATTGGTGGAGATCGACAGTCAGATTGAAACGCTCGAAAACGATGCCGCCGCGCTGAGCGAAGAGATTGCCGAACTCCAGAGCACCATCGAGCGCTCGCCGTCCAACGCGATCACGCTGACCGCGATGGAACGGGAGCGCGACAACATCCAAGGCCAGTATGATGCTGCGGTCGAGCGTCTGTCTGCGGCAGCGACTGGCGAGCGGATCGAGGTGCTTTCCAAGGGGCAGCGGCTCTCGGTGATCGAACATGCCGTGGTCCCAAACTCCCCTGCACCTCCCGGCAAAACGCTGATCGTGCTGGGCGCCATGGCCGCCGGGCTGCTTCTGGGCCTCGCCGCCGTGGTTTTGGTTGAAATCCTGTTCCCCCGGCTACGCCGCCCTGTGGAACTGACCCGCAAGCTGGGCATCACCCCCCTTGGCACGCTGCCCTATGTCGAGGCACCCGGTGAGGCCTGGCGTCGGACCGGCGTTCGGTTCGCTGTGCTGGCACTTGTCTGCGCCGGGATCGGCGGCGGACTCTGGGCGGTGGACCAGATGGTCATGCCGCTTGATCAGTTGGTGGAAATCGTCCGCGCGAAGGTGGAGCTATGAGCCAGTCCCACCCCGCACCTAAAAAGGATCGCTAACGCGATGGAGAAACTTCAGGCCGCAATCGACGAGGCCCGCAAACGTCGGAGCGATGGCCCGTCCGCCACAGGACGCAGCCGCTCGGCTCCGGCGACACTTCCGGTGGGCTGGACCGAACTGCCGGAGTTCCGGCCGCAAGCCAACAGACTGTCACGCAGCCGGATCGTCGCCAACTCCAATAATTCGGCACGCGTTGCCGTCGACATGCTGCGCACCCGCCTGCTCCGGCTAATGCAGGAGAACAACTGGAAGCGGGTCATGATCACCTCACCCAACCCCGGTTGCGGCAAGACGACCGTGGCCGCGAATCTCGCTCTTGCAATGCAACGGCAACAGGAGCGCCGCGCACTGCTGATGGATCTGGATTTCGCAGGCTCTAGCCTCGCCAGAACGCTCGGCCTGGAGCCGCAGCATGATGTGAGTGACCTGCTCGAAGGCACCGTGAGCCCGTCTGAACAGATGGTGCGCATCGGTGACAACTTGGCCATCTCGGCCAACCGTGCCAGCCGCCACGACAAGGACGAGGTGCTGAAGACCGGTCAGGCCGCCGATGTGCTCGACACTCTGGAGAAGGAACTCGACCTCGGGATCATGATCTTCGATTTCCCGCCCTTCTTCGCCAATGACAGCGCCATTGCGGGGGCCAGCTTTGTAGATTGCGCCATTATCATCGGCGCCGCCGAGCAGACCTCGATTCACGATATCGACATGACGGAGCGCGATCTTTCGCAATACACCAACATCGCGGGCGTCGTGCTGAACAAATGTCGCTACAACAGTGGCGCGGCGGATTCCTACAATTACCCCTATCGGTAAAAGCGCGCCCTAACCCACGGGTTCACCAAAGCAAAAGGGCGTGCCTTGGCACGCCCTTTGTATCTCTTATGTCTGCCGCGCTCAGGCGAAGGCGGCGGGGCCGCTCTTTCCCTGACGGCGACCGAGGTAGAACAACCCGGCAAGCGCCATGAGCATCACAGGCAGAGCCGGCGGGATCGGCGCCGGCGAAGGCGTATCCAGCGGGACCAGAACCTTGGCCTTCACGATCAGGTCGGAGGCAACGGTGTCGCCGTAGTCGATGGCAACGCCACTCTCCAGCCACACACGGAGGCTCGAACCTTGGTCGAAGTCCACGCGCTGAGCGATCGTATCCCAGCTCAGCACGCCGCCGGAAATGATGCCGTACACCGTGAAGAACACGCCGGAACCGGAGTGGTTGGAGGCCTGGTCGTCAGGCGCCGTAAACACGAGGTTCACGGCGATGTCGTAAACGTTGGCGCTAAGGCCGCCGGAGGTCACCGTCCACTCGATGAAGTTGGCGAGACGGATCACCTGATTTTGGAAGTCGAAGGTCAGGTCCACCGGGCCCGACGCGGCAAACCCGGCATTCACCCCACAGTTCGAGGTACAGCTGCCGGAAGTCACGGCAATGGAAGACTGGTCTGCGTCCAGAGTGAAGGTCGGATAGGTCGTCGCTTCTGCGACGTGGCCGAAGGTTGTAGCTGCGCCAAGGGCACCAATCGCAACAACACTACGGAAGAAAGCTCTTATGTTCAGCACAATTATTCCCCAGCAAGACAAAATCAATTGAGTCCAATTTGGCTGAATTAAGGAAATTTGTAAAGATTATTGTACGCTCACGATCAACCCGAACCGCCTCCAAATGCGCTTCCGGTCTCACCCACATGAATCCACATGTTTTCGGTAGGTTAGCGCATTCACGCGCGTCGCGTTTGCCTCGGCTTTGCCACGGATGAACGCTCTTTGAGCACTGAGAGAATGAACAGCACACCGAAAACCGCGCCAAAAGAGACGACAGTCGATGCCATCGACACAGCGATTCCCTGCACGACCGGAAGGCTTGCGACCATAATCGAATAGGCAAGAACGCCCCAGAACACCGCCGCCGAAACTGCCAGAGCGAGCATCACTGCCGCCTGACCGCATCGTGAACTTGTTTGATCTTCTGGTCTCATAGTCGCCGCTTCTTGCCCCGAGTCTGCCCGCGAAGTGATCTTCCTGACCTAGTGTGATATGACATTAACCACAATCTAGACCATCGGGTTCCACTAAACCTATCCGCGATAAAGTTAACGAATGGTTTATTTTAGCGTGCAACACGACAGTTTCAGATTTCCCGCTTAAGGCGAGTATTGTCCAGCGAAATATCCGGTATCATGGATTAAATTTTGAATCCAAGCGCTTGGAGCACCATCCAGCGCATACGAACAAGGCGCTGACGGGCCAGCGTGACTAGAGCGGCTTTCCGCTCATCGGGTGCGAGTGAATCGGCGCGAATGATCCGAGGCGCGTGTATCACAACGCTCACCGGCATCATCAGTGCCCGCCCAAACCACCGTGCCCGCGCCGCAAGGCCTGGACCGTTCAGCCCGAAGGCCTCCTGCGTGACCCGGTGCCACTTGCGCCGCAGCGCTGCCCAATCGCGTCGGGATGGATGCCCAACCCGCAGGGCCGATTCGTACACCAGTGTGTAACCAGCCGCCGTTGCGCGGTGAGACCAGTCGTAATCCTCGCTCACACCGGCGCGGAACCCGCCGATTTTGTCAAAGACGCCACGATGCGTCACCAGATTGCCTGACCCCGAGAAGCCCTGCTTCTCGATGTAGCTCTTGAAGTCGAAGGCAAAGACAGTCTCAAACGCCTCCGCGCCCGAGCGTGGCGGAGGGGTTTCGTCAAACACGTACACGTGGCCACCCACAAGGTCAGCCCGGGCCGCAACACGGCGCGCAACCTCGACCCAGTCGTCATCCGGCAGGCAATCACTGTCGATAAAGAAGAATCGGTTGGCCGTCGTCTCCTCGACACCGCGGTTCCGCGCATGCGCGGCACCTTTCTTTTCCTCCACCACCAGCCGAAATGGCGGCATCACCTCGGGCGGCGTATCAGAGGCGTTGTCGACGACGATCGCATCGATCCCGTCATCGATCTGCGGCTGCAGGGCAGCCATGCACCGGTTGAGGCGCTCCTGGTCATTATAGTGTGGGATGATGATCGCCGCGTCAGGCTTGGTCACGGCTTCCTCCGGCTCTGGTTCCGTCGCGGGCCGTGAGGCGGGCGGATCGGGTGGTGCCTGCGGCAGTGTCTCGGCTCTCTCGTCACTCTGCGGCTTGGCGGAACTGCTGCGCGCGAAAAAACCGGATGCTCCCGGCCTCCGCCGGGAGCGCGGACTCGATCATCAACCCATCGGCAAGCATCTCCCCAATCACCCCTTCATCAATCACCTGCAAACCGTCACTGGCCGCATAGACCAGTGCCAGCTCGCACATCTTGTTCACCAGTCGCGGCACCCCTTCACTCGTCTTGAACACGCCAGCCAAGGCGCCCTCGGTAAATTCCTCGCCGGTCCCGCCCACGTGCTTCAGCCGGTGGCGTACGTAATCGGCTACCCCTTCTTCATCGAGCGGCTCCAGATGATAGAAGACCGAAACGCGCTGCGCGAACTGACGCAACTCGGGCAGCGCCAGCAACTCCCGCAACTCCGGCTGCCCAACCAGTACGAGTTGAAGCAGGCCATCCTTCCCCGAGTTCATGTTGGTGAGCATCCGCAGCTCCTCGAGCTGCTCCGCACCAAGGTTCTGGGCCTCATCTATAATGAGGCCCACCCTGCGGCCCTCTCCGTATTCGTTCAGGACGAACTCCTGAAACGCCTTGAAGATCTCGATCGGATCCCCGGACCGGGGCAGGGCAATGTCGAGCGCGTGGGCGATCCACCCCATCAGCGCACCCTGATTCGCATGCGCATTCGAAATCAACCCGACCGTCACATCGTCACCAACAGAGCGCAGTAGCTTCTGGAGCAGCGTGGTCTTGCCCGCGCCCACCTCGCCGGTGAGCACCGTCACGGGCGCCCGCGACATCAACCCGTACTCCAATACCTGGTAGGCCCGCTTGTGCAGCGGCGACCAGAACAGAAAGTCGGGATCCGGGAGCAGAGAAAACGGGCTCTCGGAGAAGCCAAAATGGGTTTCTAGCAATTCAGCGGTCAAAACATCGTTCCATTACCAGTCATTTCCACCCGGCGCCCTTGTGCGTGGCCTCTCAGGCCCCACAAGATGCACCTGCGGCACAACCCTCCCCCAGCCAGAAGCCTAGGCTCACGAAAAAGTATTCACAACGAATCATTGCAAATTAAGTCCATTTCGCCTGTTCTACCTTCGTCACCTGGGAGTTTGGCAACATATGGGTTTCTGCGCGGCAGAAAAATGTATGTAGCTGGCAAGTATCTGGGGGAACGCAGATACTGCCGCCCCCCGAAATTCTTTGATTATACTTTTCGACTTACGTGAAACGAGCGTGAATTTGTATTTGGAGAGAGTGGAATGTGTTTGTCTGTTTTTCGCCAAGGGATTTTTCTAAGAGACGGGCTGACCAGGGGGGGCTATGGCACGCGGAATTTCCGATGTGCACCTAGGGAGCTGCGGGATTTGAAGTCATGAAGCATCATATCAAGCAAGAGAGTTGCGCTGCCGAGGCCGTCGTGTTTGACGGCAACATGCTGCTTGCAAAGGCGCCCGGCATTTATCGCATTGTTCTTAAACGTATTTTTGATGTCGCCGTCGTGCTGTTTCTCGCACCGACCGCACTTGCCATCATCCTCATCTGCGCCGCGATCATCGCGATGGACGGTCACAATCCGTTCTACTCTCAGATGCGCATCGGCCGTGGCGGGCGCCGCTTCCGCATGTGGAAGCTGCGCAGCATGAAGGTCAACTCCGGCGCCCTCTTCCGCAAGCACCTCGCTGAGAACCCCAAGGCGAAGCGCGAGTGGACGCTGAACCAGAAACTCACCAATGATCCGCGCATCACGAAAATCGGCGCGCTGATCCGGAAATGCTCGATCGACGAGCTGCCGCAGCTCTTCAACGTCCTCACCGGGTCGATGTCCCTAGTTGGGCCGCGCCCGATGATGGAAGATCAGCGGTCGCTTTATCACGGGCGCGGCTATTTCAAATTGCGCCCCGGACTCACCGGCTATTGGCAGATTTCAGATCGCCATACTTCCGAATTCACGGATCGCGTGTTTTACGATGAAAAATACAACCGTGAATTGAGCTTTTTGGTCGACATGCGCATTCTGGTCAAAACGATCGGGGTCGTATTCCGCTGCACCGGAGTCTGAGCGCGCGCCGCACAGCGCGCCCTCACCCCCCCTTCGCCTGCCCCCTCTGTCGCCCAAAGCACGCGCCTTCAGAAAAATTTTGTCCAGGCGGGCGTCTTCCACGTGCGTTCTGGCGCCATTCATGGAAAGTTCCGGGCAACGGGCGCAGAAGCAGCGGTATTTGATGCTATGAAAAACTTCTATCGGATCGGTATTGCAATGATGCTGACGCTGGTGGCCACCATGGCCGCGGCGCAGTCCGAGTACAGGGTCAGGGCCGGCGATACGCTGGTCATCGAGGTGCTCGAAGATCCCACGCTCAACCGCAGCGTCGTCGTGCTGCCGGACGGGCGCTTCAGCTTCCCCATGGCCGGCACGATCCCCGCCGCCGGGCGAAACATCGGCCAGATCCGCGAGGCCGTGACCCAGGCCATCTCCAGCAGCTTCGCCGCCACGCCCAACGTCTACGTCGGCGTGCAGCCCGCACCGCCAACGCCCCGCGTCCCGCGCGCGCCTGCCCCCGCTCCGATGATCACCGTCTACCTGATGGGCGAGGTCGAAAAGAGCGGCCCCATCTCCGTGCCGCCGGGCACCACCTTCCTGCAGGCCCTGTCGCAGTCCGGTGGCATCACCCCCTTCGGCGCAACCAAGCGCGTGCAACTCCGGCGCACCAACCCCACCACGCGGGCCCAGAAGGTCTATCGCATCAACTATCGGGCGCTCTCCAACGGCGCGGCCCTGAGCCGCGACATCGTGCTGACCGAGGGCGACGTGATCCTGGTGCCCGAGCGCCGGCTTTTCGAGTAGGATGTTCCCATGTCGATCGGCAAGAGGCTCTCCAGCGGTGTAGCAGCCGCGGCGATGCTCGTCGCGTCTTGCCTGCCGTCTCACGCGCAGGACGAGGGCGGCCTGCTTGCCACTGCAACGGTCGGCCTCGGTGTTCTGCATGATGAAGATGGCACCCGCGCCCGCAACGAGCTGGGCTTCACGCTCTCCAGCTCCACCCGCCGCGCGAGCCTCTCTTTCAGCCTCAGCGGCGCGCTCGAATACCCCGATGCCGACGATGATCTCACGCTCGAAGATCCCACGCTGGCGCTGGCCTACAAGCTAACCGGTGCCAACGCCTCGCTCGCGTTTGATGCGGCCTATCGGCAGGTCGAGATCAGCACGCTGGTCTTCGACGAAGAGCTCGATCCCACAGCGCCGATCACCGACACCGGCTATCGCACGACCGCCGATCTGGGCGCGGAGTTGACCTTTGGCATCGAGGCGCCCTTCGGCGGCACGGTCGGCCTCGGTCTGCGTGAGGTGGCTTACCACGAGACCGACTCTCCCGCGCTGTTTGACTACGACACGCGTAACGCCGACCTCGCCCTGCGCTTCGCCGTCGATCCCCGGATCGAGCTGAGCCTGACCGGCAGCTATGAAGACATCGAGTCCGAAGGGGCGGGGCGCGACCGCACCACCACTGCCGCCGGGCTGGGCGCAGAGTTTCAGATCAACAAAAGCCTCACCGCCAGCCTGAACCTCCGCCACACCGAGATCGAAACCAGCGCCGGGGGCGGCCCGGTCACCCGCCAGAGCGGCCCCGAGTGGGATGCCACCCTCGTGCGCACCCTCCCCGACGGTGCGCTCACCTTCGATCTGGCAAGCACCGTCACCTCGCTCGGGCGGCGGCACGAGGCCAACATCTCGCGGACCCGCGAGTTTCCCACCGCGCGCCTCGCATGGTCTGTCGGCCTCTCCCAAGCCAGCGACGGCGAGGTGGATGGCCTCTTTTCCCTGTCATGGACCCGCGATGGCAAGCGCGGCAGCTTTCAAGCCCTCGCCGAGCGCGATGTCCGGGCGAGCACCTTCGGCGACGAGGCACTCGTTGACCGCCTGAGCATCGGCTACCGCCGCAACCTGACCGAGCTTTCAGGCCTCACAACCTCGCTGACCTACCGCCGCACCGACTATCTGGACCCGGCAGCCGATACGGTCGAGCAGATGGAGTTCGGCCTCGGCTTCACCCGCAGCCTGACGGAACGCGCAGACCTCACGGCCCGGTTCTCCCATGCCCGCAGCCGGTCGGGCACGCAGGATGCCGTGTCAGAGAACACCATCTACCTCGGGGTGCAGCGCAACTTCTCCTGGCGGCCCTAGCGGCGCAGCGGCGCAGCGGCGATAAAGCCCTTCAGCCCTTCGATCAGCGCGGCATGGCTCGCGCCCGGCCCCTCCGGCAATGCCTCCGGCGCCGTTTCCGCCAAAAGGGCGGGCAGCTCCGCCACCTCCCAGCACACGCGCACCGCCGTGCCTTTTTCCAACGCCCGTGCGGTGGCGGCTTGGTGATCGTTGCGGTGCTCGCCCAGCCCCGCCATCCGCGGCACGATGATCAGCGGGCGGCGAAAGCGCTTTGCCGCGAGGATCGTGCCAATACCCGCATGAGCCACCACCACACGCGCCCGTCTGAAGATGTCCGCAAACTCGGCGGGGGGCAGCATCCCGCGCGGGGCAAGGTTGGCGCAATTCACCCGCCCGCTCCCGACCTGCGCAATCACCTCTTCACTCGTGGTCGCCGCCCAAGCGTCCATCGCCTCCACCAATCGCGGAAAGCCAAGCTGCGTGCCCACCGTCAGGAAAATCACAGAACGGCCCCGAAGTATCCCGCGCCGCTCTCCTCCGCCACATGCGGCCACTGGCTGAGCCAAAGGTCGGCCACCCGCCGCGCCATCTTGCCGGAGAGAGACATCTCCTCGGCATTCGCCACCGAGTCGACCCAGATTGTCCGCGCCCCAAAGAGCTTGCCCAGCGCCAGCGCCGTCACCCCCGGTAGCGCCCCGGTGGAGATCACGATATCGGGCCTGCAGCGCCTGAGCGCCCCCCCGATGCGCCAGCCCACCAACGGCAGCCGCCAAAGATCGCTGCGGCTGAAGTCCGGCACGATCACCGCAGGGCTCGCACCAAACTCCTCCGGCAACCCGGCCAGCGTGGTGGCATAGGTTACCTCGCAGCCCTCGAAAGCGGGCCGCATTTCCATCAACTGCTGCCAATGCCCCCCGCCGGAGGCAAGGGCGAGGATCCGCGTCCTGCGCGGCGCCTCAACAGCGGTCATAGATGTCTTCGTAGCGCTTGATGTCGTCCTCCCCGAGGTAGGCGCCGGTCTGCACCTCGATCAGGTACATCGGCACCTTGCCCGGGTTCGCCATCCGGTGGACAGCGCCGATCGGGATGTAGACGCAGCCGTTCTCCGGCACCATCTTCACCTCTTCGCCCACCGTCACCTCAGCGGTGCCGCCGACAACGACCCAATGCTCGGCCCGGTGCACGTGCGACTGGAGCGAGAGCACGCCGCCCGGCTTCACACAGATGCGCTTCACCTGAAAGCGCTCGCCCACCACCAGCGACTCGTACCAGCCCCACGGGCGGTGATAGCGCGGGTATTCCTCGGCCATCACCCGGTCTTCCGCCGCGAGTTGCTCCAGCGCGCCGGGGATCTCCGCCAACTTGCTGCGGTCCGCCACCAGCACCCCGTCGCGCATTGCCACGGCCACCACGTTCTTCAGCCCCACGCCGAGCACCCGCATCGATGGCTCATCGCAGCGCAGCAGGCTGTCGTCGCAATCCACCGCCGTTGCGGCGCCGGAGGTCGCCACGCCGCGCGCATCGCGCGGCAGCAACTCCCAGACGGCATCCCAGCCGCCGAGGTCAGAGCAGGCCGCGCCCAGCGTCAAAGACCGGGCGCCGGGCAGCTTGTCGACGACCGTGTCAGCAAAGCTGCGCACCTCCATCTCCGCAATGGCCTCGCCGCCATACCGGAAAAAGCCATGCTCCGCCTTTCCGCTCTCCAGCGCCCGGCGGCACTGCTCCAGCAGCTCAGGCGCATGTGCCTTGTAGGCGGCGATCAGGTCACTCTTGCGAATGAGTCCCATCCGGGCGCCCTCATCTCCACCGTGCCCGCCAGCCTCGTCCGGCTCGACGATCCGAATGGCGCGTCCACCGACGCGGGCCACCGTCTTCAACCCAGTCTCTTCTGCCGCCGCGCCGGAGAAGGTCACCAGCCTGCCTGTCCGCGCCACCTCGGCCCCGGCTCGCACCGCCTCGCGAAAGACCGCCGCGCTGCCGGCAAAATGGTTGATCCCGGTGATGAACAGCAGCGCATCCGGGTCCGCATCGCTCTTCAGCGCCGCAAGCAGCACCGCCGCAGCCGTGCCCCGGCCCTCCGGCTCCACCAGCACGCTGGTATCCCAGGCGCCCGCCGCACGGGCCTGATCCATCGCCAGAAACCTGAATTCTTCTGTCGTCGCCACCACGGGCGCGCCAAAGCCCTCTCCCGCAAGCCGGGTCAGCATCTCCTGATAGGGCGTGCGTGCGCCAAGAAAGGGCGCGAACTGTTTTGGAAAGGTCTTGCGCGAGGTCGGCCAGAGCCGTGTGCCTTGGCCGCCACCGAGGATGATCGGATGTATCGTCATGGTCTGTCTCGCTTTCTCTGAAAAGGTTGAAGAAAAATCCTGCTCGTAAATCCTTGGTTAAATGCCTGTAATCCTGCCCCTCACATCGGGATGAACCCCTGCAACTCCGGCAGGGCCTCCCGCATGAGCGCCCGGATGCGTGTCTCCGCCTCCGCCATCGCGCCCGCGTCCTCTCCCTCGATCGGCGTGACAAAGCGCACAAAGCCGCCGTCGCGCCGCCCTTTCGTGATCCCATCCGCCAGCACCCCGAACTTGACGGCCACATCGTTGACCATCCGGCTGCCGCGCTGCTCGAACCAGTAGTAGACAAGCTGATGCTCGGTGCCCTTGGTGATCACCGCGCGGATCGCGTCAAAGCGGCCGTATCCGGTGCCTTCCATATCCAGCGGGCGGGTGCCGAACTCGCTCACCTCCCAGCCATCGGCGGGCAGGCAGATTTCCGGCGAATGGATCGCCGCGCTGCCGGTCTGGTCGATGTAATACGAAGAGAAGATCTGCACCGGCACCGCGCCCACGGGGCTGAAATAGGTGAGATGCAGGTAATCATCCGGGGCGATCACCCGCTCGACCCTCGGGTCGAGCGCGCCGCGCACGCCGGTCCATTCGCCCAGCCGTTCGGGGAAGCGGTCAAAACTGGCCCGCGCCGGGGGCGGCCCGCCCGGACCGCCAAGGGTAAACACCAGCAGGCTCGCCACCGCCCCGGCAACGGCCACCGCGATGAAGCCGCGCCCCGGCCGTGCCGAAAGCGCCCGCGTGGCCAGCGCGCCAGTGCCCGACAGGTCGAGGTCAAACAACCGCCGCGCCCCGCCCCCGCCGCTCACAAAGCGCAGCAGCAGCATGAACACCGCCAGCAGGGCGATGGAGGCAAGCAAGATCGCCCAACCCTCGAAGGCATGCAAAAAGCCCTCCGCTGCCTCGATGCCCGAGCGGTTCACGATCCACGCGGTGATGGCGATGCGGATCGAGTTCATCCCGATCGCCAGCGGCACGGAAAAAGCCACCAGCGCCAGCCGCCGCCAAACCGGCTCCCGGCTGATCGCGGCCAGCAGCACCGCAAAGCTGATCACCGGAAACAGGTATTGCAGCCCGGCGCAGGCCTCGGCCACCTGCAACCGGTAAACCCCGAGGTCGATGATGTTGCCGTCCAGATAGACCGAAAGGCCCATGCCCCGGATCAGGTCGGTCGCGAATTCCGAGGCAACGAACTGGAGCGAGGTGGTGAGCTTCCAGTAAAAGAACTGAGGCAGGGGCAGCATCAGCACCAGCAGCGCAACCGGCAGCCAGAGCCGCCGTGCGCGGGGCCAGCCCAGCGCCACAACCAGCACCCCGGCCACCCAGAGGATGATCCCATAAGCCGCGATGTCGGCAATCCGCCCGAAGCTGCCAATCAGCCCGAAGCCGAGGCCCAGCGCCACCAGCACCACGCCCGGCCAGATCGGGCGGGGCGGCAGCGCGGCCAGCTCCGCCGGTTCGTCGCGCATCCGCCGCAACCCGATCCAGAGCGCCATCAGCACCACCACCGGGCCATGTGTGTAGGCCGGCGTCATCCAGCTTTCGCCCAACTCCTGCAGCCCGATCGCGAAAACCGGCAGCGCCGTGAGCACCAGCAGCGCAAGCCCGCCTGCGCCAAGGGCAAAGCCGCCGGGCCGGGTGCCTGTTGCGCCGCCCGCACGCACAGAGGCCGCCGCGCCGCTCAATTGCCTTCCCTCTGCATCGCGGGCAGGGCGGCAAGGCCCTCGCTCGCAGCCGTCACAAGCGCCGGATCAACGGTCTCGGCCAAGGCAATCGCCGCCTCATACCGCGGCCGCGCTTCCTCGACCCGGCCCAGCGCCACCAGAACCTCGGCCGCATGCAACTGCGCCTCGGCATCGGTCGGCAATGCATCGGCCGCCGTCAGCAGGGCAGGCGCCGCGGCCTCGTAATCGCCTCGGCGAAATGCGATCCAGCCATAGGTTTCCAAAAACTGCGGCACCTCGCTGCCCGCCAGCGGCGCGGCCAGTTCCGCTGCACGCTCAAGGCTCTCCGCATCGTCGCGGGCGGTCGAGAGAAGAGTGGCAAGGTTGTTGCGCACCGGTGCGCTTTGCGGATGATCGGCCAGCAGCGCCTCGTAAATCTCAATCGCCTCATCGGCTTCGCCCCGCCCATCGTAGTGCAGCGCCAGTTCCCAGCGCAGCAGATCAGACCCCGGAATTGCCTCCAGCGCCGCCCGCAGCATCGCCCCGGCGGCCTCGGCGTCCTCCTGGCGCTGATGCACCCGCAACAAATCCAGCCACAGCCGCTCGACCTGCGGGTCATCGTCGATCAGCGCCGTGTAGATCTCGACCGCGCGGTCATAGTCCTGCCGGGTAGTGGCCAGCGCCGCCGCCGCGGCCCGAAGTTCGCGGTTGTCCGGGAAATACTCCAGCCCAAGCTCGATCACCGCCTCGGCCCGCTCAGCCTCGCCTACTGCAAGGTTGGCCCGGGCAATCGCGGCATAGGTCACCGCAGAGCCTCCACCCTCCGCCGACCGCCCCGCAAGGTAAGCCATCGCCACGTCGAGGTCCTGCTCCGCCACCAGCCGGTCAAAGTGGATGCGATCCGCCGCCAGCAGCGCCGCCACCGTGCCAAGCTCCTGCAGCCGTGACTCGATACCTTCGGCAAGGCTCCACTGCGCCGTCACCCGGTAGTAGTCGCCCAGCAAAATCAGCAGCCCCTCGTGGCGCGGCGCGCGGGTCAGCGCGGTCGTGACCACCTCGATGGCCGCACCGTCGTTCCCGGCTTCCGAGAGCAGCTTGGCGTAACGCAACCCGATCTCGGGCGCATAGCCTGAGGCCTCGAAGGCCCGCGCCTGCATCTGCCGCGCCAGTTCCGGTTGGCCGGTCGCAGCGTGGGCCTGCCCGATGAGTGAGAGGGTCTGCGGGTCGTCGGGGCGGGCTGCCTGCGCCGCAGCCAGCACCCGCTGCGCCGCCTTCGCTTGGCCCCGCTCCAGCAGCCATGCCGCCAGCGTCTGCCCGGCCTCCACATGGCGCGGGTTGGCCGCCAGCAACTGCCGCAATACCTCCTCCGCCTCACCGCGCGCGCCGGTGCCGTCGAGGATCTGCGCCATCAGGAACATCGCCACGCTTGCATCTTCGCCGGTCTCGGTGGCACGTGCAGCGACCTCGCGCACTTCCTGCAGCGCCACATCGACCTGCCCGCTCTCAAACAGGATCGCCGCCCGCAGCAGCCGGTATTCATCCGCCGCCGTGTCACCGGCCAACAGCTTGTCCAGCTCCTTCAGCGCCGCCTCCGGGCCGCGATACTGCGCCAGAAAGTTCACCAGCGGCAGCCGCGCTTCGGTGTCCGCGTCCTCCGGCAAATCGCGCAGCGCCGCCTCGGCCCCGTCCAGGTCGCCTTGGCCAAGGTGCCAGTCTACCAGCATCTCGCGGATCGGCTGACTCTCAGGGTAGACCTCCAGCATGCGGGCAAAATGCGGAACGATCTCGTCTTTCCTGTCGAGCCGGTAAAGCAGCTGCAGCCGCGTCGTCAGCAGTTGGATATCCCGCGGGTAGACCCCCAGCCCATAGTCCAGCGCCTCGATCGCATCCTCAAGGCGCCCGCCCCGCACATGCCCGTCGACAATGGCCTGATGCAGCGGCAGCAAGTCCTCGGAGCCGTCCCGAAGCGCCCTAAGCCGCTCGTGGGCCGTCTCCCGAACCTCGGGTTGCTCCTTGGCCACGGCATCGGCATAGGCCAAAACCGCCTGCCGCGCCTTCACGCGCGGGTCATCCGGTGCAATCCGCGCCGCCTGCTCCGTGCGGGTCCGCGCGTCATCCCACTCCCAGTCCTCAAGATTGGCGGCAGAGAGCGCCAGCAGCGCGTCCAGGTTCTCCGGGTCCTGCTCCACCGCTCGCTTCAGATGGGCCAGCGCGCCATTGCGGTCCCCGGTGCGCTCCAGCAAGGCCGCTAGCGCCAGCCTTGCGTCCAGCCGGTTCGGCTCCCGGTCGAGCACGTTCATGAACTCCACCCGCGCCCGGGCATCATCCCCTTCGGCAAGGTATGTCTGCGCCCGCTCCATATGCTGGGCCGCGGCTTCTTCGTCGCTCTTGCAAGCACCCAAAGCCAGCAGCGCAACGCCCAGCACCACCGCTCGCGCCGCGCATTTCAGACCGGACCCGCCCGCAGCCGGGTGTTTCATCGTCTCACTACGTAACATCCCTACCCCTCGCCCCCGCGAGAGACTTTGATGGAGAGAGGCTCCGAGCCGGATTCCATCGCCAAAAAAGCCCTTTGCAGACCTGAGTACCGGTGCTCTCACCAGCTCGTTTTCTGCCCGCAATCGTCAAAGTAAATTGAAAATCCAATGTCAGTTAAACTCACCGAATAATCCTGCGCGGCACCCCCTGACGAGTCAACGAATTTGTCCCATTCCAAAGAGTGGCTCGCAGCCATGTGTTCCTGCACGTGTTTATAGCTTTCAGCGGGGCCGAATTTCGCGCCGATGTAAGCACATCGGGCATGTTGGCCACCAAGCGTCCCTGGCACCTGAAAACCATTATTTAACAAATCTTTGCGAAGATCACCGTGGGGCAAAAATGCCTCGCCATAAGGCACCGCGCACCAACCCTTAGAGGAGCAAAACGGCCAGTGCGTTAATCCACTCCTTTCGATTCAACCATTTGGTGTGCGAATTCAGCCAAAACCCTTGACTGAATCAAAGAAACGTTTTCCACTCTTTCCACACCATCGTGCACGTTTCCCACCGCAACCGCCGCAGGATCCGGCAGAATCAGAATCGGCCATCGCCGTGCCGCACCCGCAAATCGCCACCCACGACTCAATTCACCACCGCAGCCGAAAGCGCCCCAATTGTGTCTTGTGTGATTTGCGTTAGGGTGGGCGCCGTAGCGATTTTTGTTCAAGTCAATTTTCGCCCGAGCGTTTTCGGGCTGACGATCCGGTGCGTGAAGCAAAAGGCACAAGCATGAAATTATTCGGAGCCGGGCACAGCCATCTGTCCGCACTCTTTCGCGCCCATCAGCTGATGCTGCGCAATGACAGTCTCCCGCCCGAGTTGGAGACTTTCTTCATGCGCCTCGCCCATGACTCCAACCAACCCAACTTCACCCGGAACCCGCGCCAAATTACCCCAGAACTTAAGAGAAAGATCGCCTTCGTTCTGGAGCGCGAAGCACCCGATGAAGTGGTGCTTGCGGCCATGGGCAACGAGTACAACAGCATTGCCCTGTTGCAGCATCCGGAGCCGTTCGATTTTGAAACGCCCTTCGGCCCGGAAGCCCGCCTCCTTGGCGCCGCGCCCATCCCGTACAGCGCAATCCGCCGGTTCGTCGAAGATCGGGCGCAGATCAATGTGGGCCTGTTCATCGACACCTTCGCAGACACATTCGGTGGCCCGATCCGCGTGCTGCCGCCACCGCCACCGAACCCGAGCGAGGCACATATCCGTGCCTATCCCGGCAGTTTCTCCGAGCGTGTAACCGAGCACGGCGTCTCCCCCGCGCCCCTTCGTCTCAAGATCTGGCGTCTCTACGTCGATGTGCTCCGTCAGTTGGCAGAGGCCGCCGCGCCCGGACGTGTCGCTGTTGCCGACCTGCCCGCCACGATCTTCGACAACAATGGCTTTCTGGCCGGGGAGTACTGGCACAGTGACCCGACCCACGGCAACGCCGCCTACGGTCACGAGGTCTACCTTCACCTGCTGGCGCGCCACGGCATAACACTCGCCGATGCCCGCACCCGAGAAGTCGCGGAGGACTGACAGAGCATGGGCAAAACACCCTACTCCGACCTTCCCGACCACGCCTTCTGGTCCAAGGCGCATCAGGTCGACGACATGCGCGAGATCGACCCGGTCGTCTCAGCCGGGTTCGAACTGACGCCGGATATGAAAATCGCCACCGCTGGCAGCTGCTTTGCTCAGCACATCGCCCGCCACTTGCGCGCGGAGGGCTACAACTACCTCGTCACCGAAAAGGCCCATCCTCTGCTGACCGAAGGTATCGCGCAGGAGCACGGCTACGGCGTGTTCACGGCCCGCTTCGGCAATATCTACACCGCCCGTCAACTGCTGCAGCTCGTCCGGCGGGCTTATCGCGAGTTCACGCCGCTCGAGCAGTGCTGGGAGCGCGAAGACGGCACCCTGATCGATCCCTTCCGGCCCAATATCCAGCCGGGCGGCTTCCTCTCCCGCGGCGAGTTCGACGAGCAGCGCGCCCTGCACTTCGCCGCGATCCGCAAGATGATCGAAACCGCCGATGTCTTCGTCTTCACCCTCGGCCTGACCGAAGCCTGGAAAGACAAGCGCGACGGTGCGATCTTTCCCGTCGTGCCCGGCGCCGCGGGCGGCACTTTCGATCCCGGCAAATACGAGTTCGTCAATTTCGAGGTCGACCGGGTCGTCAGCGATTTCGAGTCCTTCGTCTCCTTCATGCGGGCCCGCAACCCGAGAGTGCGGATCTTGCTCACCGTCTCTCCGGTGCCGCTGGTCGCCACGGCCCGTGCCGATTGCAGCGTGATCACCTCCACCTGCTATTCCAAGGCCGTGCTGCGCGTGGCCGCCGAGCGGTTGGAGCGCCAACTGGAGAACTGCTTCTACTTCCCCTCCTACGAGGTCATCACCTCCAGTTTTTCACGGGGCGAATACTACGCCGATGATTTCCGCACAGTGCGCGAGGCCGGCGTCGCCCATGTGATGTCTCTGTTCATGCGCCACTATACCCGCAGCACTCCACCCGCCAAAGAACGCGGGGCAGATGATGCGGCCGAACGGGCGCGCAGGTTTACCGCAGAGGTCGAGAAAGACCTCGATGTTATTTGTGATGAAGAGTTGCTGGTACCGAGGGAGCCTTAGACACATGAAGCCATTCGCACCCGAAATGACAACGGCGCATCAGGTCGTCGGGCTGTATTCCTTCCCCAAGAGCGGAAACACATGGCTGCGCGCCCTCATCGCCGCGCTCGTCGGCGTCCCGAATGATCCAGGCTCGCTCCAGCGGTACCTGACCGATACCCATTACGGAAAGGTCATGGAGAACCCCTGGTCCTTCAATGGAGCTGATTGGTATTTCTACAAGTCGCACCACAAGCAGCTTCTGACCGAAGATGAGGGCCAGCCCTTCGCGACCGACAAGGTGATCTACATCTACCGCCACCCGCTGGATGTGTTCATGTCCTACCTCAACTTCGTGTCGCGCAACGTTTCGCCCAAGGCCGGGCGCAGCCTGCCGTTTCAATTCGACAGCGTTGAGAGCCTCACGCCGAAGCAATTCGAAGAGCTGTTCGCGATCTTCTGCGAGCACGTCACTCTGTTTCCACAAAATCGGGCCTTCGGCTCGGTCTTCGAGCACATCGACAGTTTCATGGCCCTCAAACGCAGTGGCCTCGACGTGCATGTGATGCGCTACGAAGACCTGATCGACGACTTCCGGCTCACGGCCCGCAAGATGTGCCTGTTCCTCGGTTTTCGCGGCGTGAACCTGAAAAAGGTCTTTGAAGACGCCGACGAACGCACCGCCCGGAATGGCAAGTTTTTCTGGAAGCGGCAGAAGGACAATTACCTCAATTACCTCTCTTCGGAGCAGGTGAACCAATTCTACACTCGCCATGCGGTAAAGATGCGCGAGTTGGGCTACTGAAAGAGAAAGCGCATGGAGACAGTCTTCATTACCGGAGGAGCGGGATTTATCGGGTCTCGATTGACCGGTCTGCTCGCGCAGCGGTACCGGGTGGTCGCCTATGACAGTCTCCTGCCGCAGGTGCATGGCGGGAATCCTGACAATCGCGCGCGCTTCGAGGCGGCGGGCGGCAAGCTGATCAAGGGCGATGTCCGCGACCGGGCGGCGCTACAGGATGCACTGGCCCAGGTGGCCCCCGCAATCGTCGTGCATCTTGCCTCCGAGACCGGCACCGGCCAGTCCTACGATTTCGTCGGCCGCTATTGCGAGGTCAATGTCGGCGGCACCGCCAACCTTGTCGAGGCCATCCGCGCCGTTGGCAGCGTGCGCCGGG
The DNA here is from genome assembly GCF_019801175.1 of Vannielia litorea. Classification (NCBI taxonomy): domain Bacteria; kingdom Pseudomonadati; phylum Pseudomonadota; class Alphaproteobacteria; order Rhodobacterales; family Paracoccaceae; genus Vannielia; species Vannielia litorea. The sequence goes on along the minus strand of NZ_JAHVJR010000002.1, from coordinate 489,137 downwards.
TGCTGCTGGCCAGTTCCCGCGCTGTCTACGGTGAGGGTGCCTGCGTCGGCCCTGACGGCCGCCCCGCCGCCGCGGTCGAGCGCCGCCCTGCAGACATCGCCGTGGGCGATTATGCCCCCCATGATGCCACTGGCCTGCGGCTGAACCCGGTGCCCACCGATGCCGTCACCTGCCCTGTCGCGCCCGCCTCGATCTATGCCTCTACCAAGCTGATGCAGGAGTTTCTGCTGCGTCAGGCTTTCTGGGGCACCCCAGTGGGCGTGGGCGTTCTGCGCATGCAGAATGTCTTTGGCGAAGGCCAGTCGCTGAACAATCCCTACACCGGCGTCCTCTCCATCTTCGTCCGCCAGATCCAAGAGGGGCTGGCCCTGCGGCTCTACGAGGATGGCAACGCGGTGCGCGATTTCATCCACGTCGACGATGTCGCCCGCGCCTTCCTCGCGCTGGCCGAAGTGCCCCAACTCCCCGAACGCGCGATCGACATCGGCTCGGGCGAAACCGTCAGCCTGCTCGATGTCTCCCGCCGCCTTCTTGCTATGCTGGGCGCCGCCCCTGACCGCTTTGAAATCACCGGCGAGTTCCGCCCGGGCGATATCCGCCACGCCGTTGCAGACATTTCCGCTGCACGGACCATGCTGGGCTGGCGCCCGCAAGTCTCTCTCGAAGCCGGGCTCCAGCGGCTCGTGGAGTGGTCCAGAGTCCCGGCGGTCTGACCGCATCCAGCCAGCGCCCAGCCCCTGCGGCATGCAATTGAAAGTAGCGCAATCATGAGCAAAACCGCAGCAATCTTCACGATCGGGGCCAATCTGGATGACCGTGAAGACATGCTCTATTTCCTCCGCCGCCTCACTCATGAGGTGGATCGCCTTGTCGTGGTCACCGGCCACAAGGGCACGAGCGAAACCCTGACGCGCCGCCTCGATCCGGTTGGCAGCGCCCGGATCGAGGTGATCGGCTTCAACGGCGCAATCCACAGCGTCTTCGGCGGCTACCAATCCGGCCTTGCCCACCTCGGAGAAGCCGCGCACGCGCTTGATGCCCTCATCATGACGGGAAACCACGCAATTGGCCTGATCGACCCGGAAGAGGGCGCGTTGCGGCGCCTCGCGCTCGGAGTCGCCGGTGTCTGGGCACCCTACTGGACCAACCCCCAACTCGAGCCGCGCCTGCTGTCCCGCCCCGGCTTCGACCGCGCTCCAAGCCCCGACCTTCTGATCCTCGGCAAAGACGCCCTCGGCCATTCAGGCCTTCTGGCAGAACTCGCCCGACTGCGGCCCGCCCGTGACTTCTGGGACGAGTACAACCAATGCACCCTGCCCCTCGCCAAGTATCTCGACCAAAACGCCATTCCGCTCGAATTCCCCTTCGAGGCCGCAGAGTTAGAGACGGTCTCACCCGCCCTCTTCGAGATCGACACCATCGTCAGGCCCGGCGCCACGGTCATGCCCCGCGCCCTGCTCTTCCTCGATCCCCTGCTGCACGACCTGAACGCGATCAAACTGCGCGACGCGCTCGACCGGCTCGAGGGCATCAACCCGCAACTCTGCACGCTTGTTACCCGGTTCTGCCTGCGCCAGCTGCCGGCGCGCGACTTCTGTGCCATCACCGATCAATACGAGGTTCTGCCTAGCCAGGCTGCCCAGCCAGACAAGGCCGCGTGGGCCTTCGGCGCCGTCGCCGTCTTCATCCACGCCTTCTACGCCGAGATGATGCCCGAGTTCTGGGAGCGCATCTGCCATCTGCCCTGCAAGGCCCACCTTTTCATCTCCACCGCCACCGACGAGGACCTCACAGCCATAGAGAGCTTTCTCGACGCGCAGGGCTGGCCCGCCGACCTGCGCACCGTCCGCAAGGTGCACGTCAATCGCGGCCGCGACATGTCTTCGCTCTTCATCACCTTCCGCGATATCGCCCTCTCTGGCGAGTTCGAGGTCGCGCTGCGGCTGCACTCCAAGCGCACGCCTCAGGTGTCCCGGCGGGTCGGGGAGAGCTTCAAGGAACACCTCTTCGACAACCTCGTTGAAAGCGCCGGATACGTCTCCAACCTGCTCGACCAGTTCGAGGCGCACCCCGATGTCGGCCTCGTTATCCCTCCCGTGGTCCACATCGGCTTCGCGACCCTCGGCCACTCATGGCACAACAACCGCCGCCCGCTACAGGAGCTCGCCCGCGACATGGGCATCAAGCTCCAGCTCGATCCCTTCACCCCCGTCACCGCCTACGGCACCATGTTCTGGTTCCGCATCCCGGCCCTCGCCCGCATGTTCGAGTGGAACTGGCTCTGGGATGATTACAACCGCGAGCCCTTCCACATCGATGGCGGGCTGGCTCATGTGCAGGAGCGGCTGATCGGGCTTTGCGTGCAGGATGCAGGCTACCGCACCGTCTCGGTGATGAGCACACGGCAGGCCGCGCGGAACTACGCCAAGCTGGAGTACAAGCTCCAGATGCTCGCGGGCCACATGCCCACCGGCAACGTCCTGATGCAACGTGACCACCTCCGCCGCACCAGCCTCGGCCTCAAGCACAGGCTCCGGCTCCGGCTTGAGCGCCTCTATGGCCGCGTCCTCCAGCGCTTCCCCGGCGTCCACGGCGTGCTCCGCCCCACCGCCCGGATCGTCCGCAAACTGCTGTCCTGATCCGCCGGTTGGCGCCGCCCCACCAATCCCTCTTGCGATTCGCGCCGCACGGGCCTATATCCCCCTCAACAGCGGCAGCGTCGGCCTCCACCCCCGATGCTCCACCGGAAAATCCGACGGGCCGCAGCGCCCGTTTTTTTGTGCCTGAAAGCCACACCCCTATGACCGACCTCATCGCCAAGACCGGAATGGATCAGCGCATGGCCGAGATCGTCCAGCCCGTTATCGAGGGCATGGGCTTCGAACTGGTGCGCCTGCGCCTGATGGGCGGCAAAACGGCCAACCTGCAGATCATGGCCGAAAAGCCCGAGGGCGGGATCGAGGTGGATGACTGCGCCCGCATCTCCACCGCTGTCTCCGCCGTGCTCGACGTGGAAGACCCGATCGAGGACGAATACACGCTCGAAGTGAGCAGCCCCGGCATCGACCGCCCCCTGACCCGGCTCAAGGATTTTGACCGCTGGGAAGGCTACGAGGCCAAGATCGAGACCACAGAGATGATCGACGGGCGCCGCCGCTTCAAGGGCGAGCTTCAGGGCACCGAAGGCAACGAGGTGCTCATCGAGATCGAAGACCACGGCAAACCCGTGACCATCGGCCTAGAGTTCGACTGGCTCTCCGACGCCAAGCTCGTGCTCACCGATGACCTCATCCGCGACGTGCTGCGCCACCGCAAGGACGCAGGCCATGTCGATGAAACCCAATTTGACGAGGTGCAAACCCTCATGGACGGTCAGGAGGACAACTGATGGCCATTACTTCCGCAAACCAGCTGGAGCTGCTGCAAACCGCCGAGGCCGTGGCCCGCGAAAAGATGATCGATCCGGGTCTCGTGATCGAGGCGATGGAAGAGAGCCTCGCGCGCGCCGCCAAGTCGCGCTACGGCGCCGAGATGGACATCCGCGTGAGCATCGACCGCAAGACCGGCCGTGCCACCTTCACCCGCATCCGCACCGTCAAGGGCGAGCCGGAGCTGGAGAACTACCAGGCCGAGATGACCCTCGAGGCCGCCGCCCAGACCCTTGGCACCAAGGGCAAGGATTACATCGTCGTTTCCGGCATGTCGCAGCCCGAGGCCGAGGATGAAGAGCCGCAGCCGATCCGCCGCTTTCTTCTGCGCACCCCCTCCGATCTGGACCGCGCCCTTGCCGAGGGCGTCGATCAGGATACCGCCCCCACCGATGGCGACGAGCTGGTCGATGAGGTTCCGCCCGTCGAGATGGGCCGGATCGCCGCGCAGTCGGCCAAGCAGGTCATCCTGCAGAAGGTCCGCGAAGCCGAGCGTGATCGCCAGTACGAAGAGTTCAAGGATCGCGCCGGCACCATCATCAACGGCCTGGTGAAGCGCGAAGAGTATGGCAACGTCATCGTTGATATCGGCGCAGGCGAGGCTGTGCTGCGCCGCAATGAGAAGATCGGGCGTGAGAGCTACCGCCCCGGTGACCGCATCCGGGTGTATATCAAGGACGTGCGCCGCGAGCAGCGTGGCCCGCAGATCTTCCTGTCGCGTACCGCGCCCGAGTTCATGGCCGAGCTGTTCAAGATGGAAGTGCCCGAGATCTACGACGGCATCATCGAGATCAAGGCCGTCGCCCGTGATCCCGGCTCCCGCGCCAAGATCGCCGTCATCTCCTACGATGGCTCGATCGACCCGGTCGGTGCCTGCGTGGGTATGCGCGGCTCCCGCGTTCAGGCCGTGGTCAACGAGCTGCAGGGCGAGAAGATCGACATCATCCCGTGGAACGACGATCAGCCCACCTTCCTCGTCAACGCCCTCCAGCCAGCCGAGGTCTCCAAGGTCGTTCTTGATGAAGAGGCCGGCAAGATCGAGGTCGTGGTGCCCGACGAGCAGCTTTCGCTCGCCATCGGCCGCCGTGGCCAGAACGTGCGCCTCGCTTCGCAGCTGACCGGGCTGGATATCGACATCCTGACCGAAGAAGAAGAGAGCGCCCGCCGCCAGGCCGAGTTCGAAGAGCGCACCAAGCTCTTCATGGATACGCTCGATCTGGATGAGTTCTTCGCCCAGCTTCTGGTGTCCGAGGGCTTCACCTCGCTCGAAGAGGTCGCCTATGTCGAGCTCGACGAGCTTCTGGTGATCGACGGCGTCGACGAAGGCACCGCGGGCGAGCTTCAGGCCCGTGCCCGCGACTACCTCGACGAGCAGAACCGCAAGGCGCTCGAGCACGCCCGCGAGCTTGGCGTCGAAGACAGCCTCGTGAACTTCGAAGGCCTGACGCCCCAGATGATCGAGGCGCTGGCCGAGGACGGGGTGAAAACCCTCGAAGACTTCGCCACCTGCGCCGACTGGGAGCTGGCCGGCGGCTGGACGACCGTCGACGGCGAGCGCGTGAAGGACGATGGCATCCTCGAGAAGTTCGAGCTCTCGCTCGAAGAGGCGCAAGACATGGTCATGTCCGCCCGGATCGCCCTTGGCTGGGTCGACCCTGCCGAGCTGGCCGCCGAGGACGAGGGCGAAGACGCGCCCGCAGAAGAAGAGGAGGCCGGAGCCTGATCTCAGGCTCCGGACACCGGCCTGAGCCGCGGCGGACGCAATACAACAAAGGGTGAAACGCCCGAACGCAAGTGCATTGCAACGGGCGAGGTGCGCCCTATATCTCACCTCGTCCGTTTCGTCGTGGGGCCCTCCGGCGAGATCGTTCCCGACATTTCGGCCAAACTGCCGGGCCGCGGCATCTGGGTTTCGCCCAGCCGCGCCGCGCTTGAGAAGGCGGTGAAGAAAAAGCTCTTCGCCCGCGCCGCAAAGGCTCCGGTCGAGGTGCCAGAGGATCTGGTCGAGACGGTCGAGCGCCTGCTGGTCAAGCGGGTGACAGACGGCATCGCCCTCGCCCGCAAGTCGGGCCGCGCGGTGGCGGGATACGAAAAGGTAAAAGGCTGGCTCCTGACCGAGGAGGCGCGGCTGCTGATCCAGGCCTCCGATGGCTCCGAGCGGGGCAAGTCGAAGCTCAGCTCTCCGCCCGGAAAGGGCACGTTCCTGGGCTGCCTGACCGCAAACGAAATCGGTTTGGCATTCGGCAGGGAACATGTGATACACGCCGCTCTTGCGTCTGGTGGACTCACGAAGCGTGTTGTAGAAGACGCCGCAAAGCTTGGCGCTTTGCGCGAAGAAAGCGGGGATACGCCCCGGAAAGGACGAACATCGCATGAGCGATAGTGACGGCAAAAAGACCCTTGGGCTGCGCGGCGGCCCGCGCTCCGGACAAGTGAAGCAGAGCTTCTCGCACGGACGCACGAAAAACGTCGTGGTGGAAACCAAGCGCAAGCGCGTTGTGGTGCCCAAGCCCGGTGCGCCCACGGCTGGCGCCGGCGCCGCTGCTGCAGCGGGCGCCGCTTCCGATCCGTCCAAGCGCCCCGCAGGCATCTCCGACGCCGAGATGGAGCGCCGGCTGAAGGCCCTCGCCGCCGCCAAGGCGACCGAGGCCGAAGAGGCCAAGCGCCGTGAAGCCGAAGAGAAAGAGCGCGAGGCCGAGCGCCAGCGCCGCCGTGAAGAGGCCGAGGCGAAGGAGCGCGAAGAGCGCGAACGCCAGGAAGCCCTGAAAGCGAAAGAAGAGGAAGACGCCCGCAAGAAGCGCGAGGCCGAAGAGGCGAAGGCCCGCGAAAAGGCAGAGCGCAACGCGCCGCCCGCCGCTGCAGCCGCCGCCCAGCCCGGCCCGGCGCCTGCCGAGGATGGCGCCCGTGGCGGTGGCAACCGCCCCGCCCCCCGTCGGGACGACCGCGACAATCGCGACAACAACCGTGACAACCGGGGCAAGGGCTCCCGCGATGACGGCGGTCGCCGCTCCGGCAAGCTCACCCTGAACCAGGCGCTCTCGGGCGGCGAAGGCGGGCGTCAGCGCTCGCTGGCTGCGATGAAGCGCAAGCAGGAGCGCGCCCGCCAGAAGGCTCTGGGCGGCGGTGACAACCGCGAGAAGGTCGTGCGCGACGTTCAGCTGCCCGAAACCATCGTGGTGTCCGAGCTGGCCAACCGCATGGCCGAGCGCGTCGCCGAGGTGGTGAAGGCGCTCATGCAGAACGGCATGATGGTCTCCCAGAACCAGGTGATCGACGCCGACACCGCCGAGCTGATCATCGAAGAGTTCGGCCACAAGGTCGTCCGCGTGTCGGACGCCGACGTCGAGCAGGTCATCGAGACCGCCGACGACAAGGAAGAAGATCTCAAGCCGCGCGCGCCCGTGATCACCATCATGGGCCACGTCGACCACGGCAAAACCTCGCTGCTCGATGCCATCCGCGACGCCAAGGTCGTGGCCGGCGAGGCGGGCGGGATCACCCAGCACATCGGGGCCTATCAGGTGACCACCGAGAGCGGCGCCGTTCTGTCGTTCCTCGACACGCCGGGCCACGCCGCCTTTACGTCCATGCGTGCCCGCGGTGCGCAGGTGACCGATATCGTGGTGCTCGTTGTGGCCGCCGATGACGCGGTGATGCCGCAGACCATCGAAGCCATCAACCACGCCAAGGCCGCCGGTGTGCCGATGATCGTGGCGATCAACAAGATCGACCTGCCCGCCGCCAACGCCCAGAAGGTCCGCACCGATCTGCTTCAGCACGAAGTGATCGTCGAGGCCATGTCGGGCGACGTGCAGGATGTCGAGGTTTCCGCCCACACCGGGCAGGGCCTTGATGAACTGCTCGAAGCCATCGCGCTTCAGGCCGAGGTGCTCGAACTCAAGGCCAACCCCGAGCGCGCCGCGCAGGGTGCCGTGATCGAAGCCCAACTCGATGTGGGCCGCGGCCCCGTCGCCACCGTTCTGGTGCAGAACGGCACGCTCAAGCAGGGCGATATCTTCGTCGTCGGCGAGCAGTGGGGCAAGGTCCGCGCGCTGGTCAACGACAAGGGCGAGCGGGTGGCCGAGGCTGGCCCCTCCGTGCCCGTCGAGGTGCTCGGTCTCAACGGCACTCCCGAGGCCGGTGACGTGCTCAACGTGGTCTCCTCCGAGGCGCAGGCACGTGAGATCGCCGAGTACCGCGAGAACGCCGCCAAGGAAAAACGCGCCGCCGCCGGTGCCGCGACTACCCTTGAGCAGCTGATGCAGAAGGCCAAGGACGACAAGGACGTCTCCGAGCTCCCCATCGTGGTGAAGGCCGACGTGCAGGGCTCTGCCGAGGCCATCATCCAGGCGATGGAGAAGATCGGCAACGACGAGGTCCGCGTGCGCGTGCTGCACTACGGCGTCGGCGCCATCACCGAGAGCGACATCGGCCTTGCCGAAGCCTCGGGCGCGCCGGTCATCGGCTTCAACGTCCGGGCCAACGCGCCCGCGCGTCAGGCCGCCAACCAGAAGGGCGTCGAGATCCGCTACTACTCGGTGATCTACGACCTCGTGGATGACGTGAAAGCCGCCGCTTCCGGCCTGCTCTCCGCCGAAATCCAGGAGGATTTCATCGGCTACGCGCAGATCCGCGAAGTCTTCAAGGTCACCGGCGTCGGCAAGGTTGCCGGCTGTCTCGTGACCGAGGGCGTCGCCCGCCGCTCCGCCGGCGTCCGCCTGCTGCGCGACGACGTGGTGATCCACGAAGGCACGCTGAAGACCCTCAAGCGCTTCAAGGACGAGGTGTCCGAGGTCATCTCCGGTCAGGAATGCGGTATGGCCTTCGAGAACTACGACGACATCCGCGAAGGCGATGTCATCGAGATCTTCACCCGCAAGGAAGTCGAGCGCACGCTTGACTGATACGAAATAAGCTGCGGCCACATCAGGCCGCAGCTAGTTTTCTTATTCCTCAATACATGTGTTCGGGGTCCCTTTCGCGACGATCTCTTTCCAATTCGGCCCGAGTTCTTCGCGCGCCGAGAAAGCAATTCGATACTTAGGATGACCGGGACCGACCATTTGAACTACGAGGCTATCTTCAATAATTCGATAGTCGCTTCGAGCTTCTTCAAAATAAAACTTATCACCGCCCCTTTTGATCACCTCAATAGACGCGACTTTGTTTGCAACGCTCGAGGCGCCTGACTGTCCACACGCTGGAGCAGCCGTTGTGGAGACTGCAAACGATGTTTTTGTCAACGGCTGCACCTTAGTTACGGCACAGCCGGCCAACCCCAACATCAAGATTGCTAAGCCTATTGGTTTGATACCCATATCATTCTTGTCCCTTCTTTTCCGCTCGGCTTTCGCGAGCACGAGCTATCTGGATGGAAAGGCTGATAACTTTCAACTGAATTATGCGAGCGAGATCTTAAGCCACATCAGATTCGCTTCTTTTCTTGATCTTCATCCGCACGGAGTTCGAGCGCACGCTCGACTGACCCGGCTGACGCAAGTCATTACGCGGGCCGTGCCTTTCGGAGGGTGGTCCGTTTGTTTTGGCGGGCGCGGGCCGGGCGGGCAGCATGCAAAAGGCCCGTACCGAGCGGCGCGGGCCTTTCCGTGAACTCAATCCCGTTTCTGTCGGAGTGGGAGAAAATGCGGCTCAGGCGGCGACGGCATCCACCGGACGGCCGGTAAAGTCCCGTGCGCCCACACGCACCACAACGCGCCCGTCAGCGAGCGCCTTCACAAAGGTGCCCTGAACCGAAACACAGCTTCCCAGAACGATCGTACGTAGCATGTTCACTCCCCGCGGTGGCTTAACCTTGGGTGAAGCTAGCCGATAATCGTTTAAGGATCACTTACAATCTGAACGTGCATTCGGGATTTCCGCCCAAATTTCGGGCACTTCGCGGAAATCCGCGCATCGATTCCGGTCAGATGCCTTGGCAAAGGCCCGCAATCGCCCCCGGTCAAAGCCAGTCGCGCAGAATCGGAATCAGCGGCACATCCGCGGGCGGCATCGGGTAGTCGCGCAGCTCACTCGCCCGCGCCCACTTCAGCACCTGCCCCTCGCGCCCCTGCGGGGTGCCGCCCCACTTGCGGCAGGCAAACAGTGGCATCAACAGATGAAAGTCGTCATAGCCGTGCGAGGCAAAGGTGAGCGGCGCAAGGCAACTCTGCCACGTCTCGATCCCCAGCTCCTCGTGCAGCTCACGGATCAGCGCCGCCTCCGGCGTCTCCCCCGGCTCCACCTTGCCGCCCGGAAACTCCCAAAGCCCGGCCATGCTCTTGCCTTCCGGGCGCTGCGCCAGCAACACCCGCCCGTCCACGTCAATCAGCGCGACGGCAGCAACCAGAACAACCTTCACGACCGGTAATCGGCGTTGATCGAGATGTATTGATGCGTCAGGTCGCAGGTCCAGGCGGTGAACCGGCCCTTGCCCAGCCCCATATCGACCCGGATGACCAGCTCCGGCAGCTTCATGTAGCCCGCGCCCTGCTCCTCGGAGTAACCCGGTGCAACCCAGCCGTTCTCGGCCACCAGCACCTCGCCGAACTTGATCGTCAGCTTGTCCCGGTCGGCCTCGGCGCCGCTCTTGCCCACGGCCATCACGATCCGGCCCCAGTTCGGGTCTTCGCCCGCAATCGCGGTCTTCACCAGAGGTGAATTGGCGATGCTCATCGCCACCCGCTTGGCATCGGCGTCATGGGCCGCCCCGGTGACCTTCACGGCCACGAACTTGGTCGCGCCTTCGCCGTCCTTCACCACCTGATGGGCGAGGTCTTTCATCACCTCGGCCAGCGCCGCCTCGAACTCTTCGCTCTGGTCGCACTCCACGCCCGAGGCACCGGTCGCGGCGCAGATCAGCGTGTCGGAGGTCGAGGTATCGCCATCCACCGTGATCGCGTTGAAGGTGGTCTCGTTGTGGCAGCTCACCATGCTCTGCAGCGCATCGCGGCTGATCTTCGCATCGGTGAAGATATAGACCAGCATCGTCGCCATATCCGGCGCGATCATGCCCGAGCCCTTGGCGATCCCGGCAATCTTCACCGTCCCGCCTTTCAGCGCCACCTCGCGTGTGGAGCCCTTGGCAAAGGTGTCGGTGGTCATGATCGCCTTGGCCGCCAGCTCGATGCCGCCTTCGTCGAGACCGCCCACCAGTTCCCCGAGCTTTCCGGTGATCCGATCATGCGGCAGTCGCTCGCCGATCACCCCGGTCGAGGCGGTGAACACGCGAGCCTTCGGCACATCGGCAGCCTCGGCCACCGCGGCGCAGATCGCCTCAACGCTCTCCTGCCCGGCCCCGCCGGTGAAGGCGTTGGAGTTGCCGGAGTTCACCAGAATGGCCGCCCCCGCGTCGCTCACCTTGCGGATCTTCGCCTCGCAGTCGCGCACCGGGGCCGAGCGGGTGGCCGAACGGGTAAACACCCCCGCCACCACGCTGCCCGGATCGAGCAGGGCCAGCATCACGTCGAGCCGGCCCTTGTAGCGCACCCCGGCCTCCACGGCGGCAAACTTCACCCCCCCGATCACTGGCAGATCGGGGAAGCGCTCGGGCGCCAGCGGCGATACGGGGTACTTGCCCATCAGTCCTCCAGAAGGCTGAAGTCGTTGAGAACGGCAGCCGGGATCTCGCCCTCGGCCTTTTCCACACCGGCCTTTTCCACGGCAGAGGCAATCACCTCGTCCACGGCGGCGCGCTGCACCTCTTCGGTCAGCTGGTCCTTCACCGCGGCCATGTCGGGCTTGTCCTTCAGGCGGGTCTCGTTGAGCTTGATCACGTGCCAGCCGAACTGGGTCTGCACCGGGGCGCTCACCTCACCGGCCTTCATCGCCATCACGGCGGTCTCGAACTCGGGCACCATCATGCCGGCACCAAACCAGCCCAGCGCGCCGCCGTTGGGTCCGGAGGGGCCGGTGGACTTGACCTTGGCCACCTCGGCAAAATCGGCGCCGCCCTCGACCTCTTCCTTCACCGCCTGCGCCTCTTCCTCGGTTTCCACGAGGATGTGAGCAGCGTTCCACTCGCGCTGCGGCTCGGCGTCGGCGTAAAGCTCGTTGTACTTGGCCTCCAGCGCCTCATCGGTCACGGCGGCCATCGCGGCGGCCTCCAGCACGTCCCCGGCAAGGTAGCCGCTGCGCTGGTTTTCCAGCACCAGAACGGTCTCTTTGCTCGGCTCACCGGCCTCGCTGGCCAGCGCAGTCTGCTGTACCAGCTGCTCGAGGATCCCCTCCCAGAGCACTTCCGGCGGCAGCTGGGCGTATTGCTCGGGCAGGCTCTTGCGGGCCACGATCATGTGGCCAACGGTAATGTCCACACCGGCCACGGTCGCCACAACGGTCTCTGCGGTCACGTCAGTTGCAGCCTCTGCCGCCGCCTCGGGGGCCGCCTCTTCCGCTTCCTGCGCCATCGCACCGGCACCGAGGCCAACGGCCAGCATGGCACCCAGCGCGATCATCTTGGGGAAGGTCATACATCTACTCCTGCTCAGCCGCCCCTGCGGCGGCGTTGACACTATGGGTCTCGGGTCTTACATCGCCTTGTGTTCCAAGGCGCAAGCCCGTTTCTCTGCCCGCGTTTCTATGGGGGCAGGCGAAGGGCGGCAAGCGCGATCAGCCACACAAAACCGTCAAGGCAGGGCGAGCGGAGAGAATATGCTGGGTCTGGGTACCGTCGCGAAAAAGGTCTTTGGCACCGCCAATGACCGCAAGATCAAGTCCACCCGTCCGCTGGTCGAAAAGATCAACGCGCTGGAGCCGGAGTTCGAAAAACTCTCCGACGAAGGGCTGAAGGAAAAGACCGAGGAGCTGGCCAAGCGGGCGATGGGCGGCGAGAGCCTCGATGCCCTGCTGCCCGAAGCCTTCGCCAACTGCCGCGAGGCCGCCAAGCGGGCGCTCGGCCTGCGCGCCTTCGACGTGCAGCTGATGGGCGGCATCTTCCTGCACGAGGGCAACATCGCCGAGATGAAGACCGGCGAGGGCAAGACCCTCGTGGCCACCTTCCCGGCCTACCTCAACGCGCTCACCGGCAAGGGCGTGCACGTGGTCACCGTCAACGACTACCTCGCCAAGCGCGATGCCGAGTGGATGAGCAAGGTCTACGGCGCTCTCGGCCTGACCACCGGCGTCGTCTACCCGCAGCAGCCCGACGGCGAGAAGAAGGCGGCCTACGCCTGCGACATCACCTACGCCACCAACAACGAGCTGGGCTTCGACTACCTGCGTGACAACATGAAGTCCGAGCTGAGCCAGATGTATCAGCGCGACCATAACTTCGCGATCGTCGATGAGGTGGACTCGATCCTGATCGACGAGGCCCGCACCCCGCTCATCATCTCCGGCCCGTCGCAGGACCGCTCCGAGCTCTACATGACGCTCGATGGCGTGATCCCCTCGCTGACCGACGAGCACTTCACCAAGGACGAGAAAACCCGAAACGTCACGCTCACCGACGAGGGCAACGAGTATCTCGAGGGCCGGCTTCACGCTGAGGGCATCCTGCCGGAAGACCAGTCGCTCTACGACCCGGAGAGCACCACCATCGTCCACCACGCCACGCAGGCGCTGAAGGCCCACAAGCTCTTTCAGAAGGACAAGGATTACATCGTCCGCAACGGCGAGGTGATGCTGATCGACGAATTCACAGGCCGGATGATGGCCGGGCGCCGCCTGTCGGACGGTCTGCACCAGGCGATCGAGGCGAAGGAAGGCTGCGAGATCCAGCCCGAGAACGTCACCATGGCCTCCGTGACCTTCCAGAACTACTTCCGCCTCTACAACAAGCTCGGCGGCATGACCGGCACCGCGCTCACCGAGGCCGACGAATTTGCCGAGATCTACAAGCTCGGCGTTGTCGAGGTGCCAACCAACAAGCCCATCGCCCGGAAAGACGACCACGACGCGGTCTATCGGACCACCAAAGAGAAGTACGACGCCATCGTCGAGCGCATCCGCAAGGCCAATGAAAAGGGCCAGCCGGTGCTGCTGGGCACGACCTCCATCGAGAAATCCGAGATCCTGAGCCAACTGCTCGAAAAGGCCGGCATCACGCACAACGTGCTGAACGCCCGCCAGCACGAGCAAGAGGCTCAAATCGTGGCCGACGCCGGCAAACTGGGGGCAGTGACCATCGCCACCAACATGGCCGGCCGCGGGACCGACATCAAACTGGGCGGCAACGTCGAGTTCAAGGTGATGGAGGCCATCGCCGGCGATCCCGAGGGCGACACCGAAGAGATCCGCGCCCGCATCGAAGAGGCGCACAAGACCGATGAAGAGGCGGTGAAGGAGGCGGGCGGCCTCTTCGTGCTGGCCTCCGAACGGCACGAGAGCCGCCGGATCGACAACCAGCTGCGCGGCCGCTCCGGCCGTCAGGGCGACCCGGGTCGCACCTCCTTCTACCTCTCGCTCGAAGATGACCTGATGCGCATCTTCGGCTCCGAGCGTCTCGATGCCGTGCTCTCCAAGCTCGGCATGAAAGAGGGCGAGGCGATCATCCACCCCTGGGTGAACAAGTCGCTCGAGCGCGCGCAGGCCAAGGTCGAGGGCCGCAACTTCGACATCCGCAAGCAGCTGCTCAAGTTCGACGATGTGATGAACGACCAGCGGAAGGTCATCTTCAAGCAGCGCCGCGAGATCATGGAGAGCCAAGACCTCTCCGAGATCGTCTCCGACATGCGCCACGAAGTGGTCGACGAGCTGGTGGACGAGTACATGCCGCCCAAGACCTACGCCGACCAGTGGGAGGCCGAGAAGCTCTACGCCGCGCTGATCGAAAAGCTCAACATCGACGTGCCCGTGATCGACTGGGCGCAGGAAGAGGGTGTCGACCAAGACGAGATCGCCGAGCGCATCGAGAAGGCCTCCGACGAGATGATGGCCTCCAAGGCCGCCCAGTTCGGCCCCGACACCATGCGCAACATCGAAAAGCAGGTTCTGCTGCAAACCATCGATGGCAAGTGGCGCGAGCACCTGCTGACCCTCGAGCACCTGCGCTCGGTCATCGGCTTCCGCGGCTACGCCCAGCGCGACCCGCTGAACGAGTATAAAACCGAGGCGTTTCAGCTCTTCGAGGGCATGCTCGACAGTCTCCGCGAGGAGGTCAGCCAGAAGCTCGCCCAGATCCGTCCGCTGACGGAAGAGGAGCAGGCCCAGATGATGCAGCAGCTCGCCTCGCAGCACCCCGGCCTTGCCGCCGCCTCCGCCGACGCAGCCGAGGCGGATACCGCCGAGGCCGCAGCCCCGCAGGCAGGTGAAGGCGCCTTCCCCGGCGCCATCCCGGGCTTCGACGAGGCCGACCCCAACACCTGGGGCAATCCGGGCCGGAATGATGCCTGCCCCTGCGGTTCCGGCAAGAAGTTCAAGCACTGCCACGGCGCACTCACCTGAGATTGCCCACCAGAGCGAAACAACAAATGGGGCGGCGATAAGGCCGCCCCTTTTGCGTTTTCCCATATGTCGCGGCCTTTTCGGCCTGCGCCCTCAACATCCTGCAACGCCCCGGCCCCGCCACGGCCACAAATGGCCCATTCGCGCCCCGTCCGCGCCCAACTCTGTCGTTAAATGTTTCCCCCATAATCCCCGATTGGGTGACGGGATGGGTGACGGAGGGAACGATGAAGATTGAGTCCAAGCTGAAAAAGCGGCTGATGACGGCTGGCTCGGTGTTTGCAATTGCACTGGGTACCGGCTTCGTGATGCAGAAGGTCGGGCCGATGGCCGATTCCTTCACCGATGATGCGCCGCAAGAGGTGGTCTCCAAGGCCCCCGCCGACCCCGCAGGCGCGCTCCAGCCGCTCTCCAGCGCCCGTCAGGAGCGCAAGGCAGCCGAGGCCGCCTCGCAGAAGCGCACCGCCCCCACCGAGGCCACAGAGGCCCGGTTCTCCGCTCCGGCCCCCGCCGAGGAAGAGGCCGGCCTTGCGCCCGCACCGCAACTCGCCAAGCCCGCCGAGCAGCCCGCCGTGGGCGTGACCCGCTCCGCCTCCGTGCTGCCCATGCCAGCGCTGCAATCGCGCACGCCGTCCGAGCCGATGCCCGCGCCCGAGGCCGCTGCCGCGCCCGCCACGGGCGAAGCCACGGCCACCGGCGAGACCGAAACCGCGCAGGATTGCACCGTTTCGCTCAGCGCCAAGCCGCAGCCCGCCGCCATGGTCCGCCTCGCGCTCACCGCGCCCTGCAACCCCGGCGAGCTCGTGACCTTCACCCACGGCCCGCTCACCTTTACCGAGGTGACCAACAACGAGGGCAGCCTCGTGGTCGATGTGCCCGCGCTTGCCGCCAACGCGAACTTCGAGGCCAGCTTCCCCCTTGGCGAGCGTGCCACCGCCCTCGCCCTCGTGCCCGGCGTGGATGACTTCAACCGCACCGCCCTCACTTGGGAGGGCACCGGCGGCGTCGCACTTCATGCCTTCGAGAACGGCGCCGAGTTCGGCACCGAGGGCCATGTCGATGCCTCCGCCCCCGCAGGCTCCTCCCGCGCCACGGCAGGCGAAGGCGGCTTCATCACCCTGCTGGGCTCCGCCGACGCGCCCCGCGCCCGCATGGCCGAGGTCTACAGCTACCCGCTCGCCGCAGGCGGCTCCGTCAGCCTCACCGTCGAGGCCGAGGTGACCGCCGCCAACTGCGGCCGCGAGGTGCAGGCCAAGGTGCTCCGCAAGGGCGCCGATGGCTTCGCACCCCACGCGCTCTCGGTCACCATGCCCGGCTGCGAGGCCGAGGGCGAGTTTCTGGTCTTCTCCGGCATCCTGCCCGAGATCCGGCTCGCCTCCGCCGAGTAACCGGCCCGCGCGTTTGCACCAACAAAGGGCGTCGCCGCAGCGGCGCCCTTTCGCGTTACAGGTAGCCCTCCGCCCGAAAGCTCAGTTCGCTGGCCCGCCCCACGATCAGGTGGTCGTGCAGGGTGATCCCCAGCGCATCCGCCGCCTCGCGGATCTTCTCCGTCATCTCGATATCCGCCGTCGAGGGCGTCGGGTCACCGCTCGGATGGTTGTGCACGAGGATCAGCGCCGAGGCATTCACCTCCAGCGCCCGCTTCACCACCTCGCGCGGATAGACCGGCACATGATCCACCGTGCCCCGCGCCTGTTCCTCATCGGCAATCAGCACGTTGCGGCGGTCGAGGTAGAGCACGCGGAACTGCTCGGTCTCCCTATGGCCCATGCTGGCGCGGCAATAGTCCAGCAGCTGCGCCCAACTCGAGATCACCTGCTTGTCCAGCACCTTGGAGCGGGCCAGCCGGTGCGCCGCGGCCTCCACGATCTTCAGCTCCGCAATAACGGCATCGCCCACCTCCGGTACATCACGCAATCGCGCAGGCGGGGCCGAGAGAACGCCGTTGAAGTCTCTGAACCGATCCAGCAGCGCGCGGGCCAGCGGCTTCACATCCCGGCGCGGGATGGCCCTGAACAGCACCAATTCCAGCATCTCGTAATCCGGCAGAGCCGCCGCGCCACCGGCCATGAACCGCTCCCGTAGCCGCTTGCGATGATCCTTGATGTAGCTCGGCAGCTTGCCCGCGGGCAGGGCGGTCGCCACCTCTTCGGCCTCATCCGGGTCGAACAACGGCATCGGGGCTTCATGGAAGGCGCGTGTCATGCCGCGACTGTGACACGCACATGGTGAATCAACGGTTAACACCGCCCGGCCCCGCGCCTAATCTCCCGGCATGAACATGCTCGCCCCCGCCCTTGCGCTCCTCCTCGCCGCCTCACCGCTCTCTGCCGCCAGCCTGCTCGGCACATGGAACTGTCAGGCCAGCGAAGGGAACGCCGCCCTTGGCCGAACCGTCACCTACAACGCCGATGGCACCTTCACCGGGCGGCAGGCCTTTCGCATCAAGCTGCGCTACAAGGGCAAGACCGGCTCCTCCAAGATCGCCTTCTCGGCAGCCGGGCGCTACGTGGTCAAGGGCAACGTGCTGGCCGAGCGGGTCGAGCGCACCTTCGCGCCCACCGTCACCGTGACCACCGAGGGCAAGGCCACCCGCCTGCGCGGCCCCGAGGCCGACAGGGCGCGTCGGCAGGTCGAACAGCCGCACCATGTCCGCTACGTCGTCCGCAAGCTGACGGACACGCGGCTCACGCTCGAATACGTCTCGCCTTCCGGCAAGAAGGCCGACAATCTCCGCATGTCCTGCCGCCGCACCAATGGCTAGGCCCGCGCTCGCCGCGCTTTTCCTGCTGTCACTTGCCGCCTGCCGCGATGATCCGCAGGTCGCGCTGCTTACCGGCGGCTGGCTCTGCACATCCCAGCCGGGCGACTACACGATGGAGCGTCAGGTGAGCTACGGCGAGGGCGGCACGCTCTCCGGCCGGACCGATGTGCAAAGCACCGATGGTGGCGACCCCGTTGCCATGCAGTTCAGCTTTTCCGGCACGTGGGAGCTCGCCGAGGGCGCCCTGACCGAGCACTACGAGACTCACCGCCTGATGCGCTTTGCCGAAGCCGGGCAAAACGTGCCGCTGGCCGAGCTGCCCTCCGGCATGATCACCGAGGTCGAAACCGCCCTCGCCAACCAACTCGCCCGCTACCGGATCGAAGAGATCAGCGCGAGCGCCCTGCGCCTGCGCGACACCGATCAAGGCATCGAGACCACCTGCACCCCCGCGTAAGCCCAAGTTCGACCCGTCTCCCAAGCGCTCTTGCCCCCAAAAACGCGAAAGGGCGCGCCACTCCCGGCGCGCCCCTTGGCTCGGGTGATCGCCACCCTCAGCCCTTCATCCCGTCCCAGAAGCTCTTCACCTTGGAGAAGAAGCTGGAGGTCTCCGGGTTGTTGTCTTTCGCCAGCCCCTCGAACTCCTTCAACAGCTCCTTCTGGCGGCTGGTCAGGTTCACCGGGGTCTCCACCGAAAGCTCGATGAACATGTCCCCGTTGCCCGCACCCCGCAGCGGCGGCATGCCCTTGCCGCGCAGGCGCATCTGTTTGCCACCCTGCGCGCCCGCCGGAATCTTCACCCGGCTGCGGCCACCGTCGATGGTAGGCACCTCGATGTCACCGCCCAGTGCGGCGGCAATCATGCTCACCGGCACCCGGCAAAACAGGTCCGGGCCCTCGCGCTCGAACAGCGGATGCGGCTCCACCTCGATGAAGATGTAGAGGTCGCCCGCAGGCCCACCGCGCAGCCCGGCCTCGCCCTCACCGGCAAGCCGGATGCGCGTGCCAGTCTCGACGCCGGCGGGAATGTTCACGCTCAGCGAGCGGTCCTTCTCCACCCGGCCCTGGCCGCCACAGGCCTTGCAGGGGTTCTTGATGTGCTGGCCGAGGCCGCCGCAGGTGGGGCAGGTGCGCTCCACCGTAAAGAAGCCCTGCTGCGCGCGCACCTTGCCCATGCCCGAACAGGTCGGGCAGGTGGTGGGCTCCGCGCCGCCCTCGGCGCCGCTGCCCTCACAGGTGTCGCATTGCACAGAGGTCGGCACGTTGATGGTTTTCTGCGTGCCCTTGTAGGCCTGCTCCAGCTTGATCCGCAGGTTGTAGCGCAGGTCGCTGCCGCGCGCCGCACGCCTTCCCCCGCCGCCGGGGCGGCCACGGCCACCCATGAAGTCGCCGAAGAGGTCGTCGAACACGTCGCTGAAGGCAGAGGCGAAATCGCCCTGCTGGTTGAAGCCGCCGCCCTGTCCGGGGCGCGGGCCGCCGCCCTCGAAGGCCGCATGGCCAAAGCGGTCGTAGGCCGCCTTGCGCTCGGGATCCTTCAGCGCGTCATAGGCCTCGTTGACCTCCTTGAACTGGTCTTCGGCCTTGGGGTTGTCGGCGTTGCGGTCGGGGTGCAGCTCCTTGGCCTTCTTGCGATAGGCCTTCTTGATCTCGTCGCCCGACGCGCCGCGCTCAACGCCCAGCACCTCGTAGAAATCGCGTTTTGCCATCTGATCGCCCTTTCCCTTGAACCGCGAAGACCGGCCCGGTTTCCCGGACCGGCCTATCCCGGGTTACATCAACGTGCGATCAGGCACGCTTGTCGTCGTCGAGGTCTTCAAAGTCGGCGTCCACGATGTCGTCATCCACACCGCGGGGGCCATCCTCGGCGTCTTCGGGCTCGGCCTCACCGGCCTTCTCCTGCTCCGCCTTGTAGATCGCCTCGCCGAGCTTCATCGCGGCCTCGGTGAGGTTCTGGATGCCCGACTTGATCTTGCCGGCGTCCTCGGCTTCCAGCGCCTCTTCCAGCGGGCCCATGGCCAGCTCGATGGCTTCCACCGTCGAGGCGTCGACCTTGTCGCCGTGCTCCTCAAGCGATTTCTTGGTGGAGTGCAGCAGGCTCTCGCCCTGGTTCTTGGTTTCCACCAGCTCCTTGCGGGCCTTGTCGGCCTCGGCATTGTCCTCGGCGTCCTTGACCATCTTCTCGATGTCGTCGTCGCTGAGACCGCCCGAAGCCTGGATGGTGATCTGCTGCTCCTTGCCGGTCGCCTTGTCCTTGGCGCCCACCGACACGATGCCGTTGGCGTCGATGTCGAAAGTCACCTCGATCTGCGGCATGCCGCGCGGGGCAGGCGGGATCTCTTCGAGGTTGAACTGGCCGAGCATCTTGTTGTCGCTCGCCATCTCGCGCTCACCCTGGAAGACCCGGATCGTCACCGCGTTCTGGTTGTCTTCGGCGGTCGAGAAGATCTGGCTCTTCTTGGTCGGGATCGTGGTGTTGCGGTCGATCAGGCGGGTGAACACGCCACCCAGCGTCTCGATGCCCAGCGAAAGCGGGGTCACGTCGAGCAGCACCACGTCCTTCACGTCGCCCTGCAGCACGCCGGCCTGAATCGCGGCACCCATCGCCACAACCTCGTCAGGGTTCACACCCTTGTGCGGCTCCTTGCCGAAGAACTTGGTGACCTCTTCGATCACCTTCGGCATCCGGGTCATACCACCCACCAGCACGACCTCGTCGATGTCGCCGGTGCTCAGCGCGGCATCTTTCAGCGCGGCCTGGCACGGCTTGATCGAGGCCTTGATCAGATCGCCCACGAGGCTCTCCAGCTTGGCGCGGGTCAGCTTCATGACCATGTGCAGCGGGGCACCATCGGAACCCATGCTGATGAACGGCTGGTTGATCTCGGTCTGGCTCGCGCTCGACAGCTCGATCTTGGCCTTTTCCGAGGCTTCCTTCAGACGCTGCAGCGCCATCTTGTCCTTGGTCAGGTCAACGCCGTTCTCTTTTTTAAACTCGTCGGCAAGGTAGTTGACGATCCGCATGTCGAAGTCTTCACCACCAAGGAACGTGTCACCGTTGGTGGATTTCACTTCAAACAGGCCATCGTCGATCTCGAGGATGGTCACGTCGAACGTACCGCCGCCAAGGTCGTAAACGGCGATGGTCTTGCTGTCTTTCTTGTCGAGGCCATAGGCCAGCGCGGCGGCGGTCGGCTCGTTGATGATCCGCAGCACTTCGAGGCCCGCGATCTTGCCGGCGTCCTTGGTCGCCTGACGCTGGGCATCGTTGAAGTACGCCGGAACGGTGATCACCGCCTGCGTCACGTCTTCGCCAAGGTAGCCCTCGGCGGTCTCTTTCATCTTGCCAAGAATGAACGCGGAGATCTGGCTGGGCGAATACTTCTCGCCGCGCGAGTCGACCCATGCGTCGCCATTGCCGCCATCAACGATGTTGAACGGCATGTTCTTCTTGTCCTTCGCCAGATCCGAGTCGTCGAACCGGCGGCCGATCAGGCGCTTCACGCCAAAGATCGTGTTTTCGGGGTTGGTCACGGCCTGCCGCTTGGCGGCTTGGCCGACAAGGCGTTCACCCTCGGTGAAGGCCACAATCGAGGGCGTCGTGCGTGCACCCTCAGCGTTTTCGATCACCTTGGGCTGCGAGCCGTCCATGATGGCGACACAGCTGTTCGTGGTCCCAAGGTCAATACCGATGACTTTAGCCATTATACTCTACCTCTTCATTCGGCGATGTTGTGGGCAACAGGTCCTCTGAGAGGCCCCTGACACCCGATCCCAAGTGGCCGGGGTTGGGCCCCCGACCGAGCTTCGAAGGGTATATAAGGAGGCGGTTGCGCGGCTGCAACACATGTGAAGGGATGAATCTGTGGGAAAATCGCATGGATTGGAGCCAATGACCGGATTCTTGGGCAATCTCGCAGAGGGGTTCGAGCCGCAGCCGCTGCTGGTGAGCGCCCGGCTGGCACTGCGCCCCCTGTGCGAGGACGACCGCGCGTCGCTGGCAAAGGCCGCCGCCGACCCGCAAATCTGGGCCGGACACCCCGCCACCGAGCGCTGGCGGCCCGAGGTCTTCGGCCCCTATTTCGACCTGCTGTTTGCCTCCGGCACAGCCCTTACAGTGCGCGAGGCGCCCACAGGCCGCGTCATCGGCACCTCCCGCTACTACGCCACCACCGATGCGCCTTGCGTGCCCTCCGTCGGCTTCACCTTCCTGACCTGCGATCACTGGGGCGGCGGCACCAACTTCGAGCTGAAGCGGCTGATGTTCGGCCATGCCTTCGCGGTGTCCGAGACCGTCTGGCTCCACATCGACCCCGGCAACATCCGCTCCCAAACCGCCACCGGCAGGCTCGGCGCGGTGCACGATCACGATGCGATGCTCGATTACGGCACCGGCCCCGGCCTGCGCCAATGCTGGCGGCTGGAGCGCACCGCTTGGGAGCATGTGCTGGCAGAGCGGGCATGACAGCCCCGCTCGATTTTCACGGGATTCGTCTCTATCCCGGCCTGATCGACCGCCCGGCGCAGGACGCGATGGTCGCCGCGCTGCGTCGCGTGGCCGAGGCCGCGCCGTTGTTTCACCCCGAAACCCGGTTCGGAAAGAAGATGTCCGTCAAGATGACCTCGGCGGGCGCCTTCGGCTGGGTCTCCGACCGTCGCGGCTACCGCTACGAGCCGCGCCACCCTTCGGGCGTCGCATGGCCGCCCATCCCGCCCGAGGTGCGCGCCATCTGGCAACAGGTCAGCGGCGTGGACCGCGCCCCCGAGTGCTGCCTCGTCAACTACTACGCCGAAAGCGCCCGCATGGGCCTGCATCAGGATATCGACGAGAGCGACTTCTCCATGCCCGTGGTCTCCATCTCGCTGGGAGACGATGCCCTCTTCCGCGTCGGCGGCCTCTTCCGCTCCGACCCCACCGCCTCCACATGGCTCCACTCCGGCGATGTCTGCGTGCTCGCAGGCGAGGCCCGCCGCGCCTTCCACGGCATCGACCGCCTCAAGCCCGGCACCTCCACCCTTCTGCCCCAAGGCGGCCGCCTCAACGTGACCCTTCGCGTCGTCACCTGACCCGCTCATCCGCCCTTCGAGGCGTCTTCGCCCCCGCCCCGGCCGCGACACCCGCACAGGGGCGATGACCGGGCGCAGCCCGCGAAGAGCCGCCCCCTTCCAATCCCCCGCCGCCCCCGCCATCCTCCCATCCGAGGGAGGCCACCATGAAAATCACCAAAGTCACCAGCCACGTGCTGCGCTACGACCTGCCGGAACCGCTCGGCTACTCGCAGCAGTATTACCACCAGCGCACCGCCCATCTCGTCGAGGTCGAAACCGATGAGGGCATCACCGGCTGGGGCGAATGCTTCGGCGCGGGCAACGTGGCGCTGGCCAACCGCGCCATCGTCGAGCAGGTAATCGCCCCGATGGTGCTGGGCATGGACCCGCTGGACCGCGACGTGATCTGGCACAAGGTCTACAACCTCCTACGCGACCACGGGCAAAAGGGCATGCCCATGCAGTCCCTCTCCGGCGTCGACATCGCGCTCTGGGACATCGCCGGCAAGGTCGCCGGCCTGCCGCTCTGCCAGATGGTCGGTGGCCGCCACCGCGCCCGCCTGCCGGTCTACGGCTATGGCATGATGCTCCGCCCCGAATCCGCCGACGAGCTGGTCGCCCGCTTCCCTGATGAGGCCGCCGCCATCAAGGGCATGGGCTTCGCCGCCACCAAGATGAAGGTCGGCCTCGGCCCGCGGGATGACATCCGCCTGATCGAGGCCGTCCGCCGCGGGGTGGGCGACGACTTCCGCTTCATGGTCGATGCCAACCACTGCTACACCACCGCCGATGCCTTCTACGTCGGCCGCGCGATGGAGGAGTTCGCGCCCTACTGGTTCGAAGAGCCCGTCGCGCCCGAGGATTACGACGGCTACCGCGAGCTGCGCACCGGGCTGACCACCAACATCTCGGGCGGCGAGGTGGAGTTCAATCGCTGGGGCTGGCGCGCGCTGCTGGAGGCCCGCGCGCTCGATATCGCCCAGCCCGAGGTCTGCGCCCTCGGCGGCGTCACCGAGTATCTCCGCGTGCTCGCCCTCTGCCACGCCCATTTCACGCCCGTCGTGAATCACGTCTGGGGCTCGGCCATCGCGGTTGCCTGCAACCTCCACCTCCTCGCCGCCATGCCGCCCCTGCCCGGCGGCCTCTTTCCGTGGGAGCCGATGCTGGAGTTCGACACGACCGACAACAAGTTCCGCGACGACCTGCTCGAAGAGCCGCTCGATATCCAGGGCCAGGTCGCCCGCACCGGCGGCTACGCCGCGGTCCCCGAAGGGTCGGGCCTCGGCGTCTCGCCTGACCGCGATTTCATCGCCGCCTACGAGGTCGCGCGGTGAGCGCGGCGGGTTAACTTAACCAAGGCGGGCGAATATCGCGTATGCATAAGATGTGCATGGGATGTGCATCAGTTGTGCATCAATGTTTTATGGGGTTAACGCCATTTCCGGCCAAATCCCTGCCCCACCGCACGCTGCCGCCACGCAGCCGCCTCAGCGCTTGGCGTTCCAGCTCATCGAGACCCGCTTGCGGGTAAAGAACTCGCCCAGCAGCCCCAGCATGATCAGCGTGAGTGACAGCAGCACCGGATAGGTGATCGAGCTGTAATGCGGGTTGTAATTGATAAAGGCGAACCCCCGCGCCTGATCGATCGTGTGGAACAGCGGGTTCCAGTCGAAGAACGGCAGCATGTAGGCCGGCAGGCTGTTGGCGAGAAACATCTTGCCCGAAGCCACCATGTTGGCCCGCGAGTAAATGCTTGAAATGATTGAGACCGCATCCGGCGCCCAAGGGTTGATCGACAGAAACAGCATGCCCACCGCAACGCCCGAGAACCACGCCAAGAGAAACATCGCAAAGGTGCCCATCGGGTCGTAAAACTCGATCGGGTTGATCGCCACGTGGTAGATGAACAGCACCATCGAGGCCGAGAGCAGCTGCGTGTATAGGCTCGCCAGCGCCGCCGAGCAGATCGCCACAAGCGTGTTCATCGGCGCGTGCTTCATCATCGCCGAGGCCGGCCCCTCCGAGCCCACCACCGCGCCCATCGCCTTGATATGCGTCATGAACATGAAGATCCCGCTCATGATGTAGAGCACGAAATCCCCGCGCACGGCGTTCTTCTTCATGCCCAGAATGGTGAACATGAAGTAGAAGATGCCCACCAGAATGACCGTCTGGAGCATGTTCATCACAAGGCCCCACACGGCGTTGCCGCTGCCCTTGCGCACCTCGCGCACCGTGGCGTGATAGATCAGCTCCAGCATCGCCAGAGCCGAGCCGTAGGGCGTTCTTGGGGTTTGCTTCTCGAACATCTGCCTGTGCCGCCTCTTGGCGCTGCCTGCCCGGCAACCTTGCACGCAAAACTTGCCGAAACTTTGACGCCAAACCATAAGGGGCGCGGACCGGCAGTCAATTGACGGAGCCGCGAGTTGAAGGAGAGAACGATGGATTTCGACCGTTTGGTCACAGTGATGCGCCGGCTGGCGCTCGAGGCGGGCGCCAAGATCATGGAGATCTACGAGGCCGACGACTTCGAGGTGAAGGCGAAATCCGATGAAAGCCCCGTGACGGAGGCCGATGAAGCCGCCGATACCCTCATCGGCGCGGGCCTGCGCGAGGCCTTCCCTGATGTGCTGGTGGTGACCGAGGAGCAGGCTGGCACCCATACCGAATCCGCCGATGCCTTCCTCATCGTCGATCCGCTCGACGGCACCAAGGAGTTCATCAACCGGCGCGGCGATTTCACCGTGAACATCGCCTATGTCGAAAACGGCGTGCCCCTGCGTGGCGTGGTCTATGCCCCTGCAAAACAGCGGCTTTTCTACACCCTCGCCTCCGGCCAGTCGGTCGAGGAAACCGGCACCCACGCCCCCGGCGAGCCGGGCGAGCAGGTGCCGATGCATGTGTCAGAGCCTGACAATAGCGCGCTTCTGGTGGTGGCCTCCAAGTCGCACCGCGATCAGGCCACGGAGGATTACATCAACCTTTATCAAGTGGCCGACATGAAGAGCGCGGGCAGCAGCCTCAAGTTCTGCCTCGTCGCCACCGGCGAGGCCGATCTCTACCCCCGCCTTGGCCGCACGATGGAGTGGGACACCGCCGCAGGCGATGCCGTGCTGCGCGGCGCGGGTGGCAAGATGGTCCGCTTCGATGACCACACCCCCTTCACCTACGGCAAGCCGGGCTACGAGAACCCGTTCTTTATCGCCTATTCGCCCGATGTGGCGCTCAAGCAGGGCTAGCGCTTGTCCTTTCTCATCGTCATCCCCGCCCGCTACGCCTCGCAGCGCTACCCCGGCAAACCGCTGGCCACCCTGCGCGGCGCGTCCGGCATCGAGAAGAGCCTGATCCAGCGCAGTTGGGAGGCCGCGCAGGCGGTCGAGGGCAGCCCCCGCGTGGTGGTCGCCACCGATGATGACCGCATCCGTACGGCGGCAGAGGCCTTCGGCGCCGAGGTGGTGATGACCTCGCCCGAGGCCCGCAACGGCACCGAGCGCTGCGCCGAGGCCGTGGCCAACATGGCCGAAAGCTTCGATGTGGTGGTGAACCTGCAAGGCGATGCCCCGCTGACCCCGGCGTGGTTCATCACCGATCTCGTCGCCGCCGCCCGTGCCGAACCCTCTGCCGAAATCGCCACGCCCGTGCTGCGCTGCGACGGCGCCGCGCTGAATGCCTTTCTGGCCGACCGCAAGGCAGGCCGCGTCGGCGGCACCACCGCCGTCTTCGGGCATGACCGCTCCGCGCTCTACTTCTCCAAGGAGGTGATCCCCTTCACCTCCGAGGCGTACGCTCCCGAAGCCGCCACGCCGGTGTTCCACCATGTCGGCGTCTACGCATATCGCCCCGATGCCCTCGCCGCCTACCCCTCCTGGCCCGTCGGACCGCTGGAAACGCTGGAGGGGCTGGAGCAACTCCGCTTTCTGGAGCAGGGCCGCCGGGTGCTCTGCGTCGAGGTCGAGGGGCGCGGGCGCGCCTTCTGGGAGCTCAACAACCCCGAAGACGCCCCCCGGATCGAGGCCATGCTGGCGCAGATGGGCGTTGAATGAGTGAGGGCGCGGCGGCGGCGGGCGAGGCGGGGCCGCAGGCCAGCGTCATCATCGTCAGCCGGAGCCGCGCTGCCGAGCTGCGCCGCAACCTCCCTGCCTATCGCTTCCAGACTCACCGCGCCTTCGAGCTGATCCTCGTGGCCGACCCGGCAGGCCTCGCCGTCGCGCGGGAGCTTAACCTTTCTCAGCGGATGAAACTGGTAGAGTTCGACGAGGCCAACATCTCTGCGGCCCGCAACCTTGGCCTCGCACAGGCCGCCGCGCCGCTGGTGGCCTTCATCGACGATGACGCCACACCCGAACCGCCCTGGCTTTCGCGCCTTCTGGCGCCGTTCAGTGACCCGTCGGTGATTGCCAGCACCGGCTTCGTGCGGGGCCGAAACGGAATTTCCATGCAATGGCAAGGGGTTGCAACAGACGAGACCGGCGCCGACATCGCGCTCGACGTTAACGAATTGGAAACCACGCTCTGGCCCAGCGCGCGCTGCGTCAAGACTCACGGAACCAATTGCGCCTTCCGCCGCTCTGCCCTCACCGCCATCGGCGGGTTCGACCCGGCGTTCCGGTTCTTTCTCGACGAAACCGATGTCACCCATCGCCTCGCGCCTTCGGGTGGCCAAACCGCCATCGTACCCCGCGCGCAGGTCCACCACGGCTTTGCCGCCAACGCCTCCCGCCGCGCCAACCGCGCGCCCACCGACCTGCACCAGATCGGCCGCTCCGCCGCGCTCTTCCTGCGCCGCCACTGCCCCGCGCCGCGCCACGCCGAGGCGCTGGACGCCCTGCGCCAAGGGCAGGCCGAGCGGGTCGCGCGCTACCGCAAGCAGGGCCGCCTGAGCGCCGAAGAAGAAGCCCCGCTCATGCCTTCGCTCGAGGCCGGCATCGCCGAAGGGATGGCCGCCCCCCTCACCGATCCTGCCCCGCTCGCCGCCGCCGAAAGCCCCTTCAAGCCCTTGCCCCAAGGCCCCGGCCCTACCTCGCACGAGCTGCGCAGTTGCGGTCTCATCGGCTTCCGCCGCGCGCTCGCCCGCGCCCGCGCCGATGCCGCCTCCGGCCAAAAGATCGTCACGCTCCTCCGCCTTTCCCGCACGCCCCGCAAACACGCCAGCTGGTTTGACCCTGCGGGCGTCTGGGTCCAGCGCGGCGGCCTCTTCGGCCGCTCCCTGCGCAGCGACCCGCCCTTCCGCCTCTGGCGCCGCGCCGCCCGGATTGCCCGCGAGCGGGCACGGATTGCCACTTTTCGCAGCCCCGAGAGCTGACCTTCGCCCAAATCGCGGGCCATAGGCCAACACGCGCCCGTGAATCCCGCCCCGAGTGCAACAAAATGGGGCGCTTGGCTGTTTCTTCCTCACGGGTTTGCGCCTATCGTCTCGGCCAACAGTGCCACGCCCCGGCGAAGCCCATGTGACTGAAGCAGATTGAAGAGACCAAAATGAAAAAAGTGACCAAGGCGATCTTCCCGGTGGCGGGGCTCGGAACACGATTTCTCCCGGCGACCAAATCCATCCCCAAGGAGATCATGACCCTGGTTGACCGACCGCTGATCCAATACGCCATCGACGAGGCGCGCGCGGCGGGGATCAAGGAGTTCATCTTCGTCACCTCGCGCGGAAAAGGCGCGCTGGAGGATTACTTCGACCACGCCCCCGTGCTGGAGCAGGAACTGCGCAAAAAGGGCAAGGACCAGCTCATGGAGGTGCTCAAGAACACCAACATGGAAAGCGGCGCCATCGCCTATATCCGCCAGCACAAAGCGCTCGGCCTCGGCCACGCCGTGTGGTGCGCCCGCCGCCTGATCGGCAATGAACCCTTCGCCGTGATCCTCCCAGATGACGTGATCGCAGCCGAAAAGCCCTGCCTCCAGCAGATGGTCGAGGCGCATAACGAGACCGGTGGCTGCATGGTCGCCGCGATGGAAGTGCCGCAATCCAAGGCCGGCGCTTACGGCCTTCTGGCGGTCGAAGAAGACAACGGCAGCCTTGTGAAGGTCTCCGGCATGGTCGAAAAGCCCAAGCCCGAGGATGCCCCCTCCAACCTCGCCGTGATCGGCCGCTACATCCTCACCCCCAAGGTGCTGAACAACCTCAACAAGAAGCACAAGGGCACCGGCGGCGAGATTCAACTCACCGACGCCATCGCCGAGGAGATCGGCGGCAAAGAGGGCGTCTACGGCTACCGTTTCAACGGCGAGCGCTTCGACTGCGGCTCCAAGGCAGGCTTCCTGCAAGCCACCGTCTCCTTCGGGCTTGGCCGCGACGAGCTGCGCGACGAGCTTTGGGGCTACCTGCAAGAGCTGGTGGCCAGCGAGAAAGCCGCCCAGTAAAGGCCCGCCCCGATGGCTGAGCATGTTCTGGTCACAGGGGGCGCAGGCTTTATCGGCGCCCATGCCTGCAAGGCGCTGAAGGCGGCGGGCTATGTGCCCGTGGCCTTCGACAACCTCTCCACCGGTTGGCGAGATGCGGTCAAGTTCGGCCCGCTCCATGAGGGCGACCTGCTGGACCGCGCCAGCATAGACACCGCCTTCGCCACCTATCGCCCCGTGGCGGTGATGCACTTCGCCGCGCTGTCGCTGGTGGGCGAGAGCATGCGCGATCCTGGCAAATACTGGCGCGAGAACGTGACCGGCGCGGCCAACCTCGCCGATGCCGCTGTAGCCGCCGGGTGCCTCAACTTCGTCTTCTCCTCCACCTGCGCCACCTATGGCGACCAGGATGGCGTGCTGCTGGATGAGGAGACCGAGCAGAAGCCGATCAATGCCTACGGCAGTTCCAAGCTCGCCATCGAGCAACTGCTCGGCGATTTCGAGGCCGCCCACGGGCTGCGCTCGGTTATCTTCCGCTACTTCAACGTCGCCGGGTCGGACCCGGAGGCAGAGGTGGGCGAGCAGCACCTGCCCGAGACCCACCTGATCCCCCTGATGCTCGATGCCATCGCCGGCAAACGCGATGCGCTCACCATCTACGGCACCGATTACAACACGCCCGACGGCACCTGCATCCGCGACTACGTGCATGTCTCCGATCTGGTCGATGCCCATGTGAAGGGGCTGGAGTGGCTCAAGTCGGGCCGCGAGAGCCGGGTCTTCTGCCTCGGCTCTGGCGATGGCTTCTCGGTCCGCGAGGTGGTCGATGCCAGCCGTACCGTGACCAACCGCGAGGTGCCGATGATCGAGGGCGCGCGCCGCCCCGGCGATGCCACCGCACTGGTCTCCGGCAGCCGCCGCGCGGTCGAAGAGCTGGGCTGGGCGCCGCAGCGCTCCGATATGGCCACCATGATCGCCGACGCATGGCGCTGGCATCAGTCCGCGCCCTATGAGCGCTGAGCCCTCCTCCTCCGACCGGCCCCGCTGCCTAGATCTGTCGCGGCTCGTCTCCCGTGTCGGACGCGGGCCGCTTACCGGGGTGGACCGGGTCGAACGCGCCTATCTCGACAGGCTGCTGGCCGAAGACGCGCCGCTCTTTGCCCTGATCCGTCAGCCGCTCTCCTTCGCCCTGCTCGACCGCGAGGGCGTGGCGCTGCTGGCCGAGCGGCTGGACGGGGGCGGGCAATGGGGCCGGGCCGATCTGCGCGGATTACTCAACCGGCGGCTCAACGCGCTCCAGCGCCGCGTGCATGCCGATATCCGCAGGCTCGCCCGCGCCTCCTGCCCCCGCCCGCGCCTGAGCGCCATGCTGGCGCGGCACCTGCCCAAAGGCACGCGCTACCTCAACGTGGGCCACTCCAACCTCACCGAGCGGGTGCTCACCGCCTTCCGCGCGCAGGGCGCCGAGATCACCGTGCTGATCCACGACATGATCCCGCTCGATTACCCGCAGTACCAGCGCGAGGGGCAGCCCGAAAAATTCGAGGCAGCCATGCGGCGGGTCAGCCGCCACGCCACCCGGCTGATCTGCAACTCCGAAGACACCCGCAGCCGCACCGCCCATTGGTTCGGCCAGTTCGGCCGAATGCCGGAGGCCACGGTGGCCCTGCTCGGGGTAGAGCGCCCTGCACCTCGGCCCGGCGACCTGCCCGAAGGCTTGCCAACCGGCACCCCCTATTTCGTGACCACGGGCACCATCGAGCCGCGCAAGAACCACGCGCTCCTGCTCGACGCATGGGAGAAACTCGCCGAGATGCCCGGCAAAACGCCCGCGCTCTTCATCATCGGCAGCCGCGGCTGGAACAACGAGGCCCTCTTCGCCCGGCTCGACGCCCTGCGCGAAAGCGGCGCACCGATCCATGAGCTGCCCGGCCTCTCCGATGGGGCCGTCGCCGCGCTCACCGCAGGTGCCTGTGCCGCCCTCTTCCCCTCCCACGCCGAAGGCTTCGGCCTGCCGCCCGCCGAAGCACTCGCCCTCGGCACCCCGGCGCTGGCCAATAACCTAACGGTTTACCGTGAATTTCTCGGGGAATTGCCAGTTTACCTGGATGGGAACGATAGCTATCTATGGGCCAAGACCATTTATGAAATGGCAACAACGAACGGTGCGGGGCCGTCGGACGAGGTGGAGTTGGCGACGCTCCCTACGTGGGAGTCGCATTTCAACACAGTTTTAAGCGTAACCTGATACCGCGGTTCCGCCATGCCCCCGGGGCGAAGGATTGAGTTGGGCGCTTTGAGATCATACCGCTTGCGGCTCCAGCGGAAACGCTGGCGCATCCGCGCTTTGCGCAAGCGGCGTGAGCTATCCTCAGTGGCCAACCGCAGCGCCGCCGTCCGCCCCGGCGATGTGCTCGCCTTTGTCACCCTGCGCAACGAGCGCATCCGCCTGCCCTATTTTCTGGATTATTACCGCAAGCTCGGCATCGCGCATTTCTTCATCGTCGATAACGGCTCCGATGACGGCTCACGCGAATACCTGGCCGATCAGGGCGATGTCTCGCTCTGGACCACCGAGCACAGCTACAAACGCGCCCGCTTCGGGGTCGACTGGCTCAACTGGCTGCAACGCAGATACGCCCACGGGCATTGGGCGCTCGTGGTCGATGTCGATGAGTTCTTCGTCTACCCGTTCTGCGATACCCGGCCCATCCGCGCCCTGACCGACTGGCTCGATGCCTCCTCGATCAAGTCCTTCTCGGCCATGCTGCTCGACATGTATCCAAAGGGGCCGCTCGATGCGTTACCCTACAGCGAGGGGCAGAACCCGCTCGAGATCGCCAGCTATTTCGACAGCGGCAACTACCAGATCACCCGCAACGCCATGTATGGCAACCTGTGGATTCAGGGCGGCCCCCGCGCCCGTGCCTTCTTTGGCGATGCCCCCGAGCGGGCGCCCGCGCTCAACAAGATTCCGCTGGTGAAATGGGATCGCAGCTACACCTATGTCAGCTCCACCCACATGCTGCTGCCCCGCGGCCTGAACCTGACCTACGATGAGTGGGGCGGCGAGAAGGCCTCGGGCATCCTGCTCCACGCCAAGTTTCTCGATACCTTCTCCGCCAAGTCCGAGGAGGAGCTGGAGCGCGGCCAGCACTATGCGGCGAGCCACGAGTACAAGGCCTACGCCCGCGTGCTGCGCGACAATCCTGATTTCTGGACCAAGTGGAGCGAGCGCTACATCAACTGGCGGCAGCTCGAAATTCTCGGGCTGATGTCCAAGGGGAACTGGGCCTGATGGTCGGCTTCGTGATGCTCGTGCATACCGCGCTCGACCGCGCCAGCCAGACTGCCCGGCACTGGGCCACCAGCGGCTGCCCCATCGTCATCCACTGCGACAAGAAGGTGCCGCGCAAGGCCTACGAAAAGCTCACCGCCTCGCTCGCCGATCTCGACAACGTCAGCTTCGCGCCGCGCTACCTCTGCGAGTGGGGCACATGGAACATCGTCGCCGCCACCCAGAAGGCGGCGGAGATCATGCTGGAGCAGCACCCCGAGGTCAGCCACGTCTATCTCGCCTCCGGCTCATGCCTGCCGCTTCGCCCGGTGCAGGAGCTGCGCGCCTACCTCAAGGCCCGCCCGCGCACCGACTTCATCGAAAGCGTCACCATCGAAGACGTGACATGGACCAAGGGCGGCTTCGACAGCGAGCGGTTTACCCTGCGCTTCCCATTCTCATGGAAGAAACAGCGCTTCCTGTTCGACCGGTACGTCGCCTTGCAACGGGCCGTGCGGTTCAAGCGCAGGGTGCCCAAGGGGCTGGTGCCGCACCTCGGCTCGCAATGGTGGTGCCTCTCGCGTCCGACCCTCGAGGCCATCCTCACCGATCCCGACCGCCCGCTCTACGACCGCTACTTCAAGCGCGTCTGGATCCCCGACGAGAGCTACTTTCAATCCATCGTCCGGGTCTATTCCAACGATGTGGAGAGCCGCTCGCTGACGCTTTCCAAGTTCGACTTTCAGGGCAAGCCGCACATCTTCTACGACGATCACCTGCAGCTCCTGCGCCGCTCCGACTGCTTCGTCGCCCGCAAGATCTGGCCGCAAGCCAACCGGCTCTATGCCTCCTTCCTGTCGAACGACCCGAAGGTCACCAAGAACGCCGAGCCGAA
Organism: Vannielia litorea; assembly: GCF_019801175.1. Lineage (NCBI taxonomy): Bacteria > Pseudomonadati > Pseudomonadota > Alphaproteobacteria > Rhodobacterales > Paracoccaceae > Vannielia > Vannielia litorea. The sequence goes on along the minus strand of NZ_JAHVJR010000002.1, from coordinate 456,003 downwards.
CCCCTCCAAGATCGACCGGCTGTTTGCCAAGGCCGTCGACCGCCGCACGCTCGGCCGCCCCGGCCTCTACATGCAGAGCCGCTTCCCCAACCGCGACTGGGAAAACGGCAAGACCTCGGAGTCCTACTCGGTGTTCGAGGGGTTTTCCGAGCTGTTCTCCAACTTCGATACATGGCTTGGCAAAACTGCCGGTGGCCGGGTCCATGGCCATCTCTTCGCCCCCGACAGGGTCAATTACGCGGGCGGCGAGCCAACCTACAACGGCAACCTGCCCGACAGCGCCCTGCTGCGCGACCACAACCCCGAGGCCTTTCTGACCAGCCTGATCTGGAACACCCGCGGCGAGCGGCAGATGTTCCAGTTCGGCCCGGGCGACAGCCAGAAGATCGAGTGGTTCATCGCCACCGATCCCAAGGCGCAGATCTCGGTCATCACCGGGGCTTGGGCGATTGGCCTGTTCAAGCTGGGCATCAATTCATCGGTCGTCCGCAAGGAGGCCGCGAGGCTGCAATCCATCGAGGCCGAGCATATGCGCACCCTGCGCTCGCCCTACGCCAAGGCGCGGGTCCGGATCTGGACGCTGGCGGAATTCATCGAAGACCCGATGAACAACCTCCAGACCATCATGGACGATATCATGCCCGGCGCCCGCCGCCGCCTCACCGCAGCGCCGCTGATGCATGATCTCAACGGCTTCGGCCGCTTCCTGCAAACCCTGAAGAACCAGGGGATGAACCCCTATCTTGCCGGCGATTTCCCGGTCGATCCCGCGCTGGTGCCCACCTCCGCCGACGCCCAGCGCCCCTATCTGGTAAAGAAGTGACCCTAAAATGAGTGCCCGTTTCGACTACTTCGTGATCTTCGGCGAGATGCGCACGGGCTCCAATTACCTTGAAGAGAACATCAACCGGTTCGACGGGCTGCACTGCTACGGCGAGGCCTTCAATCCGCATTTCGTCGGGCACCATAACACCAAGGAACTGTTCGACATGACCCTCGCCGCGCGCGAGGCCGACCCGCTCCGCCTGATCGACCGGATGAAGAAGAACACCAAGGGCCTGCCCGGCTTCCGCTTCTTCCACGATCACGACCCCCGCGTGCTGGAGGCCTGCCTGCCGGACCCGCGCTGCGCCAAGGTCATCCTCACCCGCAACCCGCTGGAGAGCTACGTCAGCCGCAAGATCGCCGCCGAGACCGGCCAGTGGCGGCTGACCGATGCCAAACACCGGCGCGACGCAAAAATCCGCTTCGATGGCGCCGAGTTCGAAGCGCTGGTGGCCGAGTTGCAGGCGTTTCATCTCCTGCTCCAGCACGAGATGCAGATCACCGGGCAAACCGGCTTCTACATCGCGTATGAGGATATCAACGACCTTGGCGTGCTGAACGGCCTCGCGCGGTATCTTGGCTGCGAGGCCCCGCTCGAAGAGCTTTCGACCAAGCTGAAAAAGCAAAATCCCGGCGGGCTGGATGAAAAGGTCGCCAACTTCGACGAGATGCAGGCCGCGCTCGCGAAGATCGACACCTTCGGCCTCACCCGCACCCCCAACTTCGAGCCACGGCGCGGCGGGGTGGTGCCCACCTATCTCGCCTGCGCCAAAAGCCCGATCCTGCATATGCCGGTGAAGGGCGCGGCCCTCGGCCCGGTGGAGGCGTGGATGGCCGCGCTCGACGGAGCGGAGACCGAGGCGCTGCAACGCGGCTTCAACCAAAAGACCCTTCGCCAATGGCGACGGCAAAACAAGGGTGGCCGCAGTTTCTCGGTCGTCGCCCACCCGCTGGAACGGGCGCATCGCGTGTTCTGCCATCACATCCTGCGGGCCGAGGGCGAGGAAGCCTTCGTCAAAATCCGCCGCACCCTGCGCGAAGGCTACAAGGTGCCCCTCCCCGAGGGCGAGCCGGGCGAAGACTATGACACCGCCGCCCACCACGCCGCCTTTCTCGCCTACCTGAAGTTCCTCAAGGCCAACCTCGCCGGGCAGACCGGCGTGCGGATCGATGCGGCATGGGCCAGCCAGGCGGCGGTGATCCAAGGATTCGCCGAACTGGGCCAGCCCGACATGGTGATCCGCGAAGATCAGCTGGCGCTCGGGCTCTCCCAGCTTCTGGCGCAGTGCGAGATTGAAAGCTCAGTAGCCCCGGAGCCGCCCGAAGAGGCCGGCGCCATGCTGCTGGACGCGATTCTCGATGACGATATCGAGCAGGCGGCAATCGATGCCTACCAGCGCGATTATCTGGCCTTCGGCTTCAAGCGGCTGCGCAACAGCTAGTCGACGCGGCTCAGGCCGCCTGTTCGCCGGGCGCTTCTGTCAGAATGGTGTGCAGGGTCGAGGGCGCATCATTGGCGCGCAGCTTGCCGCAAACTCCCGCGTCCCGCAGCGTGCGCGAGACCAGCGCCAGAGCCTTGAGGTGATCCACGCCCGAATCCTGCGGCGCGAAGAGGGCAAACACCAGATCCACCGGCTGCCGGTCCACCGAGTCGAAATCCACCGGCTTCTCGATCCGGAAGAACACGCCCACGACCGAATCCAGCCCCTCAAGCCGCGCATGCGGCAGGGCAACGCCCCGGCCCACACCGGTGGGGCCGAGGCTTTCACGTTCCATGAGCGCATCGACAGAGCGCTGGGATTCCATCCCATAGGCGGCGTGAGCCTGCTCGGCGAGCTGCTGAAACAGCCGCTTCTTGCTGCTCACGCCCTGCAAGACCTTCACGGCCTCAGGCTTGAGGATTTCTCGCAGTTCCATGCTCTGCCCGGCCTTCCCGCCCCTCCAGCGGGGCGCCACTCATTCCTGTTGGGTGTCGATCCAGCCGATGTTCCCGTCGTCCCGACGGTACACCACGTTGACACCACTATGCCCTTCATTGCGGAAAACCAGAACCGGCGCGCCTTGGAGCTCCATCTGCATCACAGCCTCACCGACAGACAGCGAAGGCACGCGGGCCTCCATCTCTGCGATGATCATCGGCTGGAGGCTATCCGGCTCCTCGGTGTCGGTGTCTTCCGATGCGGCGAGGATATACGAGGAGGCACCGATGAATTCAACCGGCTGCGTGCGCTCCTTGTGGTGGTCCTTCAGGCGGCGTTTGTAGCGCCTGAGTTGCTTTTCCATCTTGTCGCAACACAGCTCGAAAGCGGAGTAGATCTCGGCCGCATGGGCCTTGGCAGAGGCGGTGAGGCCGGTCGAAAGGTGAATGGTCGACTCGCACACGAACTCGTGGGCGCTCTTCGAGAAGACAACGTTCGCGTCGGTCGGACGCTCCGCGTATTTGTCCACGACTGCACCGAGGCCGGACTGCACGTGAGTTTGCAGAGCTTCACCGATGTCGATCTGTTTTCCGCTGATCTGGTAGCGCATGGCACCTCCTGGGGTCTTCTTCTGGGTCTTCATCCCATCGGCGGAAGCACGGCACAGCGCCATGCGTGCCGGTGGGCAATCACTATGTAATGCGGCGTTGTGTGGATTTCACCGAGTTCGGCGCTGCTCCGCTGATTTGGTCAGCAGGCGGCGTCGATTTGCGGAGGACGGTATGTTCAGGCATTTTCTGTATTTGGCGACAGTTCGCCGCGAGATGTCAACTCCATCCTCTCTCAACCTTTCACAGATCGCCTCGTCCGAGAGCACCGAATCGCGCTCCTCCGAAGCCACGAGTCGGGCGATGGCGAGCTGCGCCGCATGGCTCGAAACCGGCTTGCCCGGCCCGGCGGTGAGGGCTGCCGGAAAGAGGCTATCCAGCTCGATGATCTCGCCCCTCCAGAGCATCGTCTTGCCTGCAATGGCACGGCCTACGGTGGACTTGTGCAGCGAGAGTCGCTCGGCAATCGCCGAGCGGGTGAGCGGTGCCAGCGCCTTGCTGCGCCCGGTGAAATAGCCCGCCTGTGCATCCACCACCGCCCGGCCCACGGCCAACAGCGTCTTGCCCCGGTATTTGACCGCGGCGATCAGGTCTCGGGCGTCCCTGAAGTGGTTGGTGGCCATGTCCCCCCGCGCCGCCGCCAGCTCGCTGTCGATCTTCAGCCGGGGCGCGTGGTCGTTGACCAGCTCCACCTCCAGCGCGGCGTCCTTGCCCTCCGACACCACCAGCTCAGGCACGCGGATGATCGGGTCTGCCGTGTCGAACGCCCGGCCCGGTGACGGGTCCAGCGAGCGCACCAAATCGGTGATCTCCTCGGCCTCCTCAGCGGTCAGGCCAAGTGCCGGCCCGATCAGGTTGGTCTGGCCCTTGGTGAAATAGGGCAGCCCGGTCAGGATCAGCTGGATCCGCTCGCCCGAGAGCCCGGCATCCAGCATTTGCAGCCTCACACTGTCGATCAGGCTGAACGCGCCGATCCCCGCAGGCTCGCAAGCCTGCAACGCCCGCACCGCCTGCATCGCCCGGATCTCGGGGATGCCGTGATCCCGCGCCACGGCCTGCGCGTCGGGCTGGGTGAGAAAGCCGTTTTCATCGAGGTCATAAGCAAGGTTCATCGCCGCCTCGGCCACATCGGCGGGCAGGTCCATCAGGGCGATCTGGCTGCACAGATGCTCGCCAAGGCTCGGCGTGGCCGCCACCGTCTGCAAGGCCACGTCATAGGCGCTGAGGCTGGCACCCGAGACACCCGAGGCGGCATCCATCGGCGTGTAGATCAGAAACGGGTTTTCCGATGCCGCCTCGGCGATCATCTCCTCCAGCACCACCCCGCCCAGCGCCAGCACTGCAACCGATTGCTGCAGCGCCGGAGACATGGCGAGCCGTTGGGTCTGACGAAGTTCAAGCCGGGTTTGCGGGCCGCTCACCTCAGCCCGCCCTACATGATGCGGAAGCTGTCGCCGAGGTAGACACGGCGCACGTTCTCATCCTTCACCACCTCGTCGGCGGTGCCGCTCATCAGGATCTTGCCGTCATGCAGAATGTAGGCGCGATCGACCGTCTCCAGCGTCTCCCGCACGTTGTGATCGGTGATCAGCACGCCGATGCCCCGGGTCTTGAGGTCGGCCACGAGGTGCCGGATCTCCCCCACCGAGATCGGGTCGACCCCGGCAAACGGCTCGTCGAGCAGCAGGTATTTCGGGTCGGCGGCGAGGCAACGGGCAATCTCCACCCGGCGGCGCTCACCGCCCGAAAGGGCGAGGGCAGGTGCGCGGCGCAGGTGCTCGATGGCGAATTCCGAGAGCAGCTCCTCCAGCCGCTCGCGCCGCTTGTGGCGGTCACTCTCGGCGATTTCCAAAATTGCCATGATGTTGTCTTCCACGTTCAACCCGCGAAAGATCGACATTTCCTGCGGCAGGTAGCCGATGCCCAGCTTGGCGCGGCGATACATCGGCAGGCTCGTCACCTCGCGCCCGTCGATGGTGATATGGCCGCTTTCCGGCACGATCAGCCCGGCGATGGTGTAAAAACAGGTCGTCTTGCCCGAGCCGTTGGGGCCGAGCAGGCCCACAACCTCGCCCCGGCCCAGCTCCATGCTGACATCGCGGATCACGAGGCGTTTGCGGTAGCTCTTGCGCATGTTCACCACGCGCAAACCGCCCTCGCCTCCGGCCACCCGCAAGCCGGGCTTGGTATCAGCCTTGCTGTCGCTCAATTTTCCGCGTCCGACCGGAAGACGGTGCGCACGCGGCCTTCCATCACGCCGGTCCCCTTGTCGAGGTCGACCACCAGCTTCTGGCCAGAAAGCGCGTTCTGGCCCTGGGTCAGCAGCACGTCGCCGGTCATCACGATCTCGCTGGAGCCAATGGTGTACACCGCCTCACGTGCCTCGGCCGCCTCGGCCCCGCTCACCAGCGTGACGCCGCCGGTGGCGTGCAAACGGCTGACCTTGCCGGTCGCGCTTTCGCCGCCCTCGTATTCCACCTCGACCATCGCAGCCGCCAGACGCATCTCACCCTGTCCCACCTCCACATTGCCCCGGAACACGGCCTTGCCGGTCTCCTGGTTGATCTGGAGCTGATCGGCGGCGATCTCGACGGGCAGCGAGCTGTCATGCTTCAGCGCCCCGAAGGCCACGTTGGCGCCCTGCGCCAGCACCGGGCCGGAAAGCCCGGCAAAAGCCGCGAGGCACCCGGCCAGAAAGAGGCGTTTGAAAGTCGCGCGTTTGAAAGTCACGGAGAATAATTCCTATTCGCTTGGCGGGGTGTATACCAGTTTCACCCCTCCGTTGAAAACCAGAAGGTAGCCGCTGGCCTCGTCGCCCTCTTCGGCGCGGGCAAGCCGCATGCTGCCCGCGTCCAGCACGCCGGCGGGGCCTTCGGCCTGCACCGGGCCGGGCGATTCGATCTCGGTGCGCTCCAGCGCGGTGGTGATCTCTTCCGAGGTCACGCGATAGCCCGTGGGGGTGGTGATGATGACGCCGCCGTTCAGCACCGCCTGCCCGGCCTCGGTGTCGATCTGCCCAGAGAGGGAGAAAAGTTCATAGGTCGCGCCGCCCTCGGTTTCGAGCTTCGCGCTCAGGTCGGTCGCCGAGACCAGGTGCTCATTGTCGGGATCGGGCCGGGCGGTGGAGGCGGCGATGGAAATCGCCGACCCGTCGCGGGTGACGCCCGAGTAGTTTGGGGCCGAGATGCGCTGCTCGCGCGCCAGCTCGTTCACATCGACATCGGCGTAGGGGATCGAGCGGGTTGGGTCGACCGTGCGGGCGACCAGAAACAGCGTGGAGAGCATCGCCAGCGCCGCCAGCGGCAGCACGATCTTGGCCATCGAGACGAAGCGGGAATAGCTGTTGTCGTAAACCGACATGACCGCGCCCTCAGGCCACCCCCGCGCGCAAGCAATCGTGGATGTGGAGCAGCCCCTCGGCCCGGCCCTCCGGCGAGAGCACGAAAAGGCAGGTGATCTTCCGACCGTTCATCAACGCAAGCGCCTCGGCGGCAAGCGCGTCGGGACCGATGGTCAGGGGGTTCTCTGTCATGACTTCATCCACGGTATGATCCAGAAGCCCCGACATGTGCCGGCGCAAGTCACCGTCGGTGACGATACCGTGAAGCCTACCATCCTGCGCCGCCACGCCCACCACGCCAAAGCCGCTCTGGCTCATGGTAAGCAGGGCCTCGCTCATAGGCGTTCCGGGAGCGGCAAGAGGCAGCGCATCGGCTCCGTGCATGAGGTCGCGCACCTTTGCCAGCCGCGCGCCCAACTTGCCGCCGGGGTGAAAGTCGCGGAACTTTTCGGGCGTGAACCGGCGGTGCTTCATCAGCGCCACGGCCAGCGCATCGCCCAGCGCCAGCGTCATCGTAGTGGAGGTCGTCGGCACGATCCCCTCCTCGCAGGCCTCTTCGGCGCGGGGCAGGACAATCGCGCAATCGGCCCGCTTCAGCAGCGTGCTCTCCGGGTTCGAGGCCACCCCGATGAGCGGAATGCCGAAGCGCCGGGTGTGGGCGATCATGTCGGCCAGCTCGGGGGTTTCGCCGGAGTTGGAGAGCAGCAGCGCCACATCGCCCGGGCTCATCATGCCAAGGTCGCCGTGGCTGGCCTCGGCGGGGTGAACAAAATGCGCAGGCGTGCCGGTAGAGGCAAAGGTGGCCGCAAGCTTGCGGGCGATATGTCCCGATTTGCCCATGCCGCTCACAATCACCCGCCCCGGCGCGGCGAGGATCATCTCGCAGGCCTCGGCAAAGCCCGGCCCAAGGCCATCGGCAAGGCGGCTCAGCCCCTCGGTTTCGAGAGCGATCACCCGCTTGCCCGCTTCGATGAGCGTGGCGCGGTCGATGGGCGGATGGGTTGTCATCGCGGCAGCCTAATGGGCGAATATGTCGATTTCGGGCCAGCCGGCGAGGTCCAGCTTGGCACGTGTTGGCAGAAAGCCAAAGCAGCTTTGCGCCAGCTCCATCCGCCCCTCGCGCTCCAGCCGCTCGTTCAGCACGTCGCGCAGCTGGTGCAGGTGCAGCACATCGGAGGCGGCATAGCTCTGCTGCGCCTCGGTCAGTTCCGGCGCACCCCAATCGGAGCTTTGCTGCTGCTTCGAGATATCCACCCCGATCAGCTCTTGGCACAGGTATTTCAGCCCGTGCCGATCGGTGAAGGTGCGCACCAGCTTGGAGGCGATCTTGGTGCAATAGACCGGCGCGGCCAGCGCGCCGAAGGCATTGTACATCGCGGCGATGTCGAACCGCCCGAAGTGGAAAAGCTTCAGCACCTCGGGGTTTTCCAGCATGGCGCAGAGGTTCGGGGCCTCGGTCTGGCCTTTCTCAATCTGCACCAGATGCGCCTCGCCGTCGCCGCCCGACATTTGCACAAGGCACAGCCGGTCCCGGTGCGGGTTGAGGCCCATGGTCTCGCAATCGATGGCCACCACCGGGCCAAGGTCCAGCCCGTCGGGGAGGTCGTTCTTGTAGAGATGGGTCTTTGCCACGATGCGCTGCCTCTTTTGCCGTTTGAGCCGAAATAGGCCCTTCGCCGTGTGAAATCAAATGCCGCCGCAGCAGCGGGCGCTACTCGGGGAAGAACTTGGCCATTTCCGCCTCGAAATGGCTCCAGCTCATCGTCGCCTTGTTGCCCGCGTGGCCGTGGTAGTGGGACTTGCCGGAAGATGTCGGCAGCCCGGCCCAGATGGTAGCGAGGCGGTTCATGAAAGTCTTGCGTGGCATGGTGCCCGCGAGCAGCTCGGCCAGCCCCGCCTCACGCAAGAGTTGGTCGGCCAGCGTATCCTGCACCTCGGGACTGAACCGGGTCTCCGGCGGCGCGCCGATATGATCCACGAGGCGGCGCAGGGTGACGGGGATGAACTGGTAGCGTCCGATGGCATGGTTCTGGCCCGGAGTGTCCTCGATCCACTGGTAGATCTCGCCGATGGTCATCTCTGTCGGGCGGCTTGGTGGCTTGACGCGCGCACTCAGTACCACCGCATCATACCCCGCCGCCCCGGCCTCCGCCTCGGCGATCAGCCCCCGAATCCACTCGGAGTAAACCGCCTCGGTCGTCCAGCCCCGTCGCGGGCTGGCCCGGACGGCTCCGGTCCCCCTGTCCGGCAGCGGGGCAAAGAACCCGCCCTCTTGCACCCCGGCAAACAGGCTCGGCCCGGCGCCTGCATCCGCCCCGGCCCGCGCACCCAAGGGCCGTGCGCCGCCAAAGATCGGGTCGGCGGCCTCTGCTGCGCCAAGCCAGCACAGGCAGAGCATAAGGGCCAGCCAGCCCCGGCGGATATGCATGCGATCAAGCATCGAGCCTCGTTCTGAGCGCGCACCGTCGCCCGCCAGAAACCAGAAAAGCGTTGAGGTTCGGTTACCCGCGCAAAATCGCCCACGCCAAAAACGAAGGCCCCCGAAACGCAAAGCGCTCGGGGGCCTTTCGACGTTGGTGCCCAGGAGAGGACTCGAACCTCCACGTCCATACAGACACCAGCACCTGAAGCTGGCGCGTCTACCAATTCCGCCACCTGGGCAGGTGTCGTGAGAGGGGCAGATATATGCGCCGAACGGGGGTGTCAACCACAGTTCTGCGGCCATTCGCGCCTTGCCCGGTGGGGCGCAGGAAGCTATCAGCAATTCAGCCAGCAAGGGAGACATCTGTTATGTCGAAGCTCGTTACCATCTATGGCGGTTCCGGCTTTCTGGGGCGCTACATCGCCCGCAGGCTGGCCAAGCAGGGATGGCGGGTGCGCGCTGCGGTGCGCCGCCCCAACGAGGCCCTCTTCCTCAAGCCCTACGGCGTTGTCGGCCAGGTCGAGCCGATCTTCTGCAATATCCGCGACGATGCCTCCGTGGCCGCCGCGATGCAGGGCGCGGACGTGGTGATCAACTGCGTCGGCGTGGGCGGAACCTACGGCAAGAACAACATGGACGCTGTGCATGTCGATGGCGCGGGTCGCATTGCGCGGATCGCGGCGGAGCAGGGCGTTGCCCGCATGGTCCACGTCTCCGCCATCGGAGCCGATGCCGAGGGGCCGAGCGCTTATTACCAGACCAAGGGCAAGGGTGAGGAGGCCGTTAGGGCGGGCTTTGCCGAGGCGGTGATTCTGCGCCCTTCGCTGATGTTCGGCCCCGAGGACGGCTTCATCAATCTCTACGCCTCGATGGCCCGTTTCGGGCCGTTCCTGCCGGTGATCGGCGCGGAGACCCAGGTGCAGCCCGTCTTCGTCGATGACGTGGCCGCCGCCGCCGAAAAGGCTACGCTGGGTGAGGTAGAGGCCGGCACCTATGAGCTGGGCGGGCCGGAGGTGCTGACCATCCGCGCGCTGGTCGAAAAGGTGCTTCAGATCATCCGCCGCAAGAAGATCATCGTCCCCCAGCCCGCCTTCGTCGCCCGCCTGATGGCAGGCTCGCTCGACATGGCGCAAACCGTGACCGGCGGGCTCTTCACCAACTCCCTGATCAACCGCGATCAGGTGAAGAGCCTCGGGGTCGACAACGTGGTGGCCGCGGGCGCCAGCGGGCTGGAGAGCCTCGGCATCACCCCCACCCCGATGGAGGCCGAACTGCCCGACTACATGTGGAAATACCGGCCCTCCGGCCAGTATGACGCGATCAAGGAATCGGCGGGCAAGCTGAAGGCCTGAGGCCGCGGGTCAGGCGTAGGCCCACCACAGCAGGAACAGGCCGAGGATCACCCGGTAGATCACGTAGGGCGTGAAGCTGACCGACTTCAGCAGGCGCATCATCAGCGTGAGCGCGAGCAGTGCGGAGATGAAGGCGAAGAAGGCGGCGATGGCTGCATCCTTCGCTGCCTGCGCATCGGCGGTGGCAACTACCTCCGCGCCGAGCAACACACCGGAGGCCGCGATCGTGGGGATCGACATCAACATCGCCAGCTTGGCGCCGTCTTCCCGCTTGTAGCCAAGGCTGCGGGCGGCGGTGATGGTGATGCCCGAGCGCGAGGTGCCGGGGATCAGCGCGACCGCCTGCCAGAGCCCCATGATGAGCGCGTCCTTCAGGTTCCAGTCCGTGCTCTCCTTCACCTCGGCCCCCTTCTGGTCGGCCCAATAGAGAACGAGCCCGAAGATCAGCATCGTCCATCCGATCACCGCGACCGAGCGCAGCTGATCGTCCAGCCCGGTCAGCTTGAGGACAAGGCCGAAGAGGATCACGGGAATCGTTGCGAGGATCAGCAGCCATGCCAGCCGCGCGCCGGGCGTGTCGACCTTGCCCTGCGCGAGCCGGAGCGTGCCACCGGCGGCAGCGGCAACATCCTGCCGGAAATAGAGAATGACGGCAAAAAGGGTGCCGACATGAACTGCCACATCAATAACCTGCCCTTGGTCGTGCATTCCGGTGAGGCCGGGCAAAAGGATGAGGTGCCCCGAGGAGGAGATCGGCAGAAACTCTGTAATGCCTTGAATTATCGCGATAATCAGGAGTTGCCAGAGTTCCATGCTGCCCTGCCCGGCTGGTTTTTTTGCAGCCTACAGAACAGGCAGACAGAGGGAAGCGCGAAAATAGGTAAACTGTGCTGACACAAAATCTGGGGAGTTGACGCAGTCCGGGCCAGACAGTAGCCCAAAATCGCAAAATTAGGTCAGCACATCTGACTTTTATTCCCTGCGCTATCCGTGTAGGCAGACGACGAAACGTAAGGAGACGTCATGGCCAAGCAGCCCATGCTGAAATTCGTCGAGCTAGAACGCCAGATGCCCGAGAAGCGGGAGGCCAATGTACGCTCGAATGATTTCAAAGAGATTTACGCGGAGTTTGCGGCAGAGCGCGCCGAGGCGCAGTCGAGCCGGTGCAGCCAGTGTGGCGTGCCCTACTGCCAGAGCCACTGCCCGCTGCACAACAACATCCCCGACTGGCTCCGCCTCACCGCGACCGGGCGGCTGAAGGAAGCCTACGAAATCAGCCAAGCGACCAACACCTTCCCCGAGATCTGCGGCCGCATCTGCCCGCAGGATCGTCTCTGCGAGGGCAACTGCGTGATCGAGCAGTCCGGCCACGGCACGGTGACCATCGGCTCGGTGGAGAAGTACATCACTGATACCGCGTGGGAAAACGGCTGGGTCGAGCCGCCGAAGCCGCTCGAGGAGCGCCCCGAGAGCGTGGGCATCATCGGCGCAGGCCCCGGTGGCCTTGCCGCCGCCGACATGCTGCGCCGCGCTGGCGTTCAGGTCACGGTCTATGACCGTTACGACCGTGCGGGCGGCCTGCTGACCTACGGCATCCCCGGCTTCAAGCTGGAGAAAGACGTTGTGATGCGCCGCAACAAGCAGCTCGAAGACGGCGGCGTGACCTTCAAGCTCAACTGCAACGTGGGCGAGGATATCTCTTTCGAGGACATCCAGAAGGCCCACGGCGCGATCATCATCGCCACCGGTGTCTACAAGACCCGCGAGCTTCAGGCTCCCGGGGTTGGCGCCAAGGGCATCGTGAAAGCCATTGATTTCCTTACCGCTTCCAACAAGAAGAGCTTTGGCGACGCGGTTGCCGAGTTCGAGGATGGCACGCTTAACGCTGAGGGCAAGAACGTGGTCGTCATCGGCGGTGGCGACACCGCGATGGACTGCGTGCGCACCTCCATCCGTCAGGGCGCGACCAGCGTGAAATGCCTCTACCGCCGCGACCGGGCCAACATGCCTGGCTCCCAGCGCGAAGTGGCCAATGCCGAGGAAGAGGGCGTCGAGTTCGTCTGGCTCTCCGCGCCCAAGGGCTTCACCGGCGATGCGACCGTCGAAGGCGTGATGGTGCAGAAGATGCGCCTTGGCGCGCCCGATGCCTCCGGCCGCCAAAGCCCTGAGATCATTGAAGGCTCCGACTACGTCGAGAAGGCCGATCTGGTCATCCAGGCGCTCGGCTTCGAGCCCGAGGATCTGCCCACGCTCTGGGATCAGCCCGAGCTTCAGGTGACCCGCTGGGGCACCGTGAAGGCCGATTTCCTGACCCATGAGACCCCGATGGAAAACGTCTATGCGGTGGGGGATATCCAGCGCGGCGCTTCGCTCGTGGTCTGGGCCATCCGCGATGGCCGCGAGGCCGCCGAGGCGATCCTTGAGAAGTTCGGTGCCGCCCGTGCGGTGGCTGCAGAATAAGGGCTGAAACGGCGAAAGGTCGCATGCAGAACTGATGCACAACCCATGCACATCCCATGCATACGCAGGGTGTTAAAGGTCAGCATCAGTGACGCAACGCCTTTGCGGCCCGGCCCGACCGGAAAGGTCAGCATCGCTGACGCTGAGACGCGAAAGAGTTAAGAGACGGTGAAAACGATCACGCCCCTCCTGCCCGCTGCCCTCGCCCTGCTCACCGCAGGCGGGGCCGCCGCGCAATCCACCAGCCCGCCCGCGGGTTGCTCGGGCTTTCTGACCGTCCACACCCGGGCCTGCACGGTCTCGCACTACTGGCGCTGCGATGATGCGCCGGAGGGCACCACCTGGGAGGTCAGCCATGACCTCGACGGGCCGACCAGCATGCATGTGTACGACCGCGAGTTTCAGTGGGTCGATGCCTTCTACTTCAACAGCGGCACCACCGAGCGGCTGTTCGAGCCGGGCCCGGACCCGATCAGCATGAGCGAACTGCTGGAGCAGGGGGTGGATACGTACGATTTCACCACCATCGAGCAGACCGGCGAAGAGGCGGTGAAGCTCAACACCAAGGGCCGCGACGAGACCACCGGCAACACCGAGGTGATCGACGGCGTGACCCTGCTCACAGTCACCGTCAACTCGGAGACCCGCGACGAGAACGGCGATCTCGTATTCGCGGCCACCGGCAAGCAATACGTCTTTGCCGACGAGCGGCTCTTCATGCTCGGGCAGGAGAGTTACTTCGACGGTGAGGAGCAGTGGCAGGAAGATAACACGCCGCGGGAGTTCATCTTCCCCGGCGAAAAGGGGTTCAGCGATTTCAGGCCCCGCTACGGATGTAACGCGCTACAGGCGAGCTTCGTGCCGCCAGTCAGCCAGTGAAGGAGACACCCATGACCAAATACGATGAGGCCTGGGCTGCCGAACATGAGCAGCACCGCAAGTGGCTCAGCGAAAACGGCATGTACCACGAGACCGAGGAGAAAAGCTCCTGTGGCGTGGGTCTGGTTGTGTCGATCGACGGCTCACCCAGCCGCAAGGTGGTGGAGAACGGGATCGAGGCGCTGAAGGCGATCTGGCACCGGGGCGCGGTGGATGCCGATGGCAAAACCGGCGACGGCGCGGGCATCCACGTGGAGATCCCGGTCAACTTCTTCTACGACCAGATCGAGCGCACCGGCCACGTGCCGGACAAGAACAAGCTCATCGCCGTGGGGCAGATCTTTCTGCCGCGCACCGATTTCGGCGCGCAGGAGCGGGCGCGGACCATCGTGGAGGCCGAGGTGCTCCGCATGGGCTATTACATCTACGGCTGGCGCCACGTGCCGGTGGATATCTCCTGCCTCGGCGAGAAGGCCAACGCCACCCGCCCCGAGATCGAGCAGATCCTGATCTCCAACATCAAGGGCGTGGATGAAGAGACCTTCGAGCGCGAGCTCTACGTCATCCGCCGGCGGATCGAAAAGGCCGCCGCTGCCGCGCATCTGCCCGCTTTCTACGTGTGCTCGCTCTCCTGCCGGAGCATCATCTACAAGGGCATGATGCTGGCCGAGCAGGTGGCCGAGTTCTACCCCGACCTGATGGACGAGCGCTTCGAGAGCACCTTTGCGATCTACCACCAACGCTACTCCACCAACACCTTCCCGCAGTGGTGGCTGGCCCAGCCGTTCCGCATGCTGGCCCACAATGGTGAGATCAACACCATCAAGGGCAACATGAACTGGATGAAGAGCCATGAGATCCGCATGGCCTCGTCGACCTTTGGCGAGTTGGCCGAAGACATCAAGCCGATCATCCCGCAGGGCGCCTCCGACTCCGCCGCGCTGGACTCGGTCTTCGAGGTGCTGGTGCGCGCCGGGCGCTCCGCGCCGATGGCCAAGACCATGCTGGTGCCCGAAAGCTGGAGCAAGCAGGCGGTCGAGCTGCCCGAGGCGTGGCGCGACATGTACAGCTACTGCAACTCGGTGATGGAGCCGTGGGACGGCCCCGCTGCCCTCGCCATGACCGATGGCCGCTGGGTCTGCGCCGGTCTCGACCGGAACGGGCTGCGCCCCATGCGCTATGTCGTCACCGGCGACGGGCTGCTGATCGCCGGTTCCGAGGCCGGGATGGTCACCATCGACGAGTCGGTGGTGCGTGAGAAAGGCGCGCTTGGCCCGGGGCAGATGATTGCCGTGGACACCAAGAAGGGCCTGCTGTTCCACGACGTGGAGATCAAGGACAAGCTCTCCCGCGCCCTGCCCTTCGGTGAGTGGGTCGGCAAGATCAACGATCTCGACGAGGCGATGGTGGGCATCGAGGAGAAGCCCCTGTTCTCCGGCGACCAGCTGCGCAAGCGGCAGATCGCGGCGGGCTACTCGATTGAAGACCTTGAGCAAATCCTTGCGCCGATGGCCGAGGACGGCAAGGAGATGGTCGCCAGCATGGGCGATGACACGCCCTCTGCCGTGCTCTCCAAGAAGTATCGGCCCCTGAGCCACTTCTTCCGCCAGAACTTCAGCCAGGTCACCAACCCGCCGATCGACAGCTTGCGCGAATACCGGGTGATGAGCCTGAAAACGCGCTTCGGCAACCTGAAGAACGTGCTGGATGAAGACAGCAGCCAGACCGAGATCATCGTGCTGGAGAGCCCCTTCGTCGGCAACACGCAGTTCGAAGAGTTGGTGAAGCACTTCAACGCCGAGATGTGCGAGATCGATTGTACCTTCCCACGTGACGGCGGCGCCCACGCCCTGCAAGAGGGGCTGGAGCGCATCCGCGCCGAGGCGCAGGATGCCGTGCGTTCGGGCTCGGGCCACATCGTGCTGACCGATCAGCATTCGAGCGAAGACAAGATCGCCATGCCGATGATCCTCGCCACCAGCGCCGTCCACAGCGGGCTGACGAGCAAGGGCCTGCGGACCTTCTGCTCGCTCGGCGTGCGCTCGGCAGAGTGCCTTGATCCGCATTACTTCGCGGTGCTCATCGGCTGCGGCGCGACCATCGTGAACGCCTATCTGGCCGAAGACAGCCTCGCCGACCGGATCGAGCGCGGCCTGCTCGACATGACCCTGACCGAAGCGGTCAAGAGCTACCGCGAGGCCATCGACCAGGGCCTGCTGAAGATCATGTCGAAGATGGGCATCTCGGTGGTCTCCTCCTATCGCGGCGGGCTGAACTTCGAGGCCGTGGGCCTCTCCCGCGCGATGGTGGCCGAATTCTTCCCCGGCATGACCAGCCGCATCAGCGGCATCGGCGTGCCCGGTATCCAGAAGAAGGCCGAAGAAATCCACGCCCACGGCTGGCTCAAGGGCGCGACCCCGGTGCTGCCGGTCGGTGGCTTCTACAAGGCGCGGCGCTCGGGCGAGACCCATGCTTGGGAGGCCTCGTCGATGCACCTGCTGCAAAGCGCCTGCGACCGCGGCTCCTTCGAGCTCTGGAAGCAGTACAGCGCCAAGATGCAGGCCAACCCGCCGATCCACCTGCGCGACCTGCTGGCGATCAAGCCGCTGGGCAACCCGATCCCCGTGGAAGAGGTCGAGAGCGTCACCGCGATCCGCAAGCGGTTCGTGACGCCGGGCATGTCGCTGGGCGCGCTGTCGCCCGAGGCGCACAAAACCCTCAATGTCGCGATGAACCGGATCGGCGCCAAGTCGGACTCCGGCGAGGGCGGCGAGGATCCGGCGCACTTCGTGCCCGAGCCGAACGGCGACAACCCCTCTGCCAAGATCAAGCAGGTGGCCTCCGGGCGCTTTGGCGTGACCGCCGAGTACCTGAACCACTGCGAAGAGCTTGAGATCAAGGTCGCACAGGGCGCCAAGCCCGGCGAGGGCGGCCAGCTGCCCGGCATGAAGGTCACCGACCTGATCGCCCGGCTGCGGCACTCCACCAAGGGCGTCACCCTCATCAGCCCGCCGCCGCACCACGATATCTACTCGATCGAAGACCTCGCGCAGCTGATCTACGACCTCAAGCAGATCAACCCGACGGTGAAGGTGACGGTGAAGCTCGTCGCCTCCTCCGGCGTCGGCACGATTGCGGCGGGCGTGGCGAAGGCCAAGGCCGACAACATCCTGATTTCCGGCCACAACGGCGGCACCGGGGCCTCTCCGGCGACCTCGATCAAATACGCCGGCCTGCCGTGGGAGATGGGCCTGACCGAGGCGCATCAGGTGCTCTCGCTCAACAACCTCCGCTCCCGCATCACTCTGCGGACGGACGGCGGGCTGCGCACGGGCCGCGATATCGTGATGGCCGCGATGATGGGCGCTGAGGAATATGGCATCGGCACCGCCGCGCTGATCGCGATGGGCTGCATCATGGTCCGGCAATGCCAGAGCAACACCTGCCCGGTTGGCGTGTGTACCCAGCGCGATGACCTGCGGGCCAAGTTCACCGGCAACGCCGACAAGGTGGTGCATCTCATCACCTTCTACGCGCAAGAAGTGCGGGAGATCCTCGCCTCCATCGGGGCTCGCAGCCTCGCCGAGGTGATCGGCAGGGCCGACCTGCTCGGTCAGGTCAGCCGTGGCTCTGCCCACCTCGACGACCTCGACCTGAACCCGCTGCTGATCTGCGTCGATGGCGCCGACAAGGTGGATTACACGGTCGAGCGGTCGCGCAATGCGGTGCCCGACACGCTGGACGCCCAGATCGTGCAGGATGCCAAGCGGTTCCTGCGGGACGGCGAGAAGATGCAGCTGCAATACGCGGTGCAAAACACGCATCGGACGGTCGGCACCCGCACGTCCAGCCACATCGTGCAGAACTTCGGCATGCGCAACGCCTTCCTCCCCGATCACCTGACGGTCAAGCTCTCGGGCTCCGCCGGGCAATCGCTCGGGGCCTTCGCGGCGCCGGGGCTGAAGCTGGAAGTCGCGGGCGATGCCAACGACTACGTCGGCAAGGGGCTGAGCGGCGGCACCATCGTGGTGCGGCCAACCATGTCGAGCCCGCTGGAGGCAAGCTCCAACACCATCATCGGCAACACCGTGCTCTACGGCGCGACCGACGGCTACCTCTATGCCGCGGGCCGGGCGGGCGAGCGCTTTGCGGTGCGGAACTCCGGCGCCAAGACGGTGATCGAGGGCTGCGGCTCCAACGGGTGTGAATACATGACCGGCGGCCTCGCGGTGATCCTCGGCACCATCGGCGCCAACTTCGGCGCGGGCATGACCGGCGGCATGGCCTATCTCTACGATCCGGACGGCAAGGCGGCTGACATGATGAACATGGAGACGCTGGTGACCAACCCGGTCACCGTCGAGCACTGGATCGAGCAGCTGCACGAGATGGTCTCCAACCATCTCAAGGAGACCAAGAGCCGCAAGGCCGAGGCGATCCTGCAACATTGGGAGAGCGAGCTGCCGAACTTCATCCAGGTCTGCCCGAAGGAGATGCTCGACAAGCTGAGCCACCCGCTGACGCTCGAAAAAGGCGCTGTTCCGGCGGAATAGAGCCTTTAACGCGGGGTGGGTCGCCCCCATCCCGCGCGCGGGGCGGCCTCCGGGCTGCCCCCGCCCGCGCGCGGCAGGGTGCCTGACGGGTTTTCGAACCCGCAGCGGCGGCGTATAGCAATCAGGATGGCGAAAGCGAGCAAGACAGCGAAGGCCCCGGCCAAACGGACCCGCCCCAAGCCGCCGGCGGTGCGCCGGGCCTGGCGGTGGTTTCTGCGCCGTCTGGCGCTGGTGCTGGCGGTGCCGGTGCTGCTGGTATTTCTCGCTATCCTGCTCTTCGCCTTCGTCGACCCGCCCACGACCCACACCATCTGGTCCGAAAAGCGCCGCCTCGGCGATGTGGACAGGCAATGGATTGGGATCGAAGAGGTCGCCCCCGCCGCCGTGCGCGCCGTGGTCGCCGCCGAGGATGCCAACTACTGCCTGCACTGGGGCTTCGACGTGGACGCGATCCGCGATGCGCTGGAAGACGGCGGCACACGCGGCGCCTCGACCATCAGCCAGCAGACGGTGAAGAACGTGTTCCTCTGGCAGGGCCGCAGCTGGCTGCGCAAGGCGCTGGAGGCGCTGATCACTCCGGCGGCCGAGGCGGTCTGGAGCAAGCGGCGGATTCTGGAGATCTACATCAACGTGGCCGAGTTCGATGAGGGGGTCTTCGGGATCGACGCAGCCTCGCACCACTACTTTGGCGTACCGCCCGGCAAGCTCTCGCCGATGCAGGGCGCCCTGCTCGCCAGCGTGCTGCCCAACCCCAAGGGCCGCTCGGCCTCGCGCCCCTCGACCAGCCAGCGCAAACGCGCGGCGCGGATCGCCGATGGCGCCGCCACCATCGCCGCCGACGGGCGGGCCGCCTGTTTCGAGGATTGAAGGTTCTTTGATTGAAGGCGGGGCCTTGGCCGCGTTATCACGGGGCAATTCACCAAGTTCCCGGGGGAGCCCATGAGCAGCCGCCTTTACCACGTTCCACTCTCACCCTTCTGCCGCAAGGTGCGCCTTGTGATGGCGGAAAAGCGGCTGGAGGTGGAGCTGGTCGAAGAGCGCTACTGGGAGGCGGAGCCTGATTTTCTGCGCCGAAACCCGGCGGGCAAGGTGCCCGTGCTTCGGCTCGACGGGCAGATGATGGCCGAGAGCCAGCCGATCTGCGAATACCTCGAAGAGCGCCACCCCGAGCCGCCGCTAATGCCCAAGGATGCCGAGGGCCGCTACGAGGTGCGCCGCATCTGCGCGTGGTTCGACGACAAGTTTCACCACGAGGTCACCGCCAACCTGCTCTACGAGCGCGTGAACAAGAAGGTCACCGGGCAGGGCTATCCCGAAAGCCGCAACGTGAAGGCCGGGGCCAAGGCGATCAAGTATCACCTCGATTACATGAGCTGGCTGCTCGACCAGCGCCGCTGGCTCGCGGGCGACTCCCTGAGCCTCGCCGACTTTGCCGCCGCCGCGCACCTGAGCGCGCTCGATTACATCTCCGACGTGGACTGGAACCGCAGCGAGAACGTCAAGGACTGGTACGCCAAGATCAAATCCCGCCCCGCCTTCCGCGGGCTTCTGGCCGACCAGGTGCCGGGCTTCCCGCCGCCGCCGCATTATGCCGATCTGGATTTTTAGGAACAGGCGTTGGAGTGGGGGCCAGCCCCCACGCCCCCGGGAATATTTTCAGCAAGAAAATGGGGCGGGCTGGTGAAAGAGGCGATCGTCTCGCGTGCGCTGGAAGAGGGATTCTCGCTCTGCCGCGTGGCGCGGGCAGCGCCGTTTGACCGGGTGCCGGAGTGGCTGAGGGCCTTCCTGCGGGAGGGCCGCCATGGTGAGATGGCTTGGATGGAAAAGCGCCTTGAGTGGCGGGAAGACCCCACGGCGCTCTGGCCCGAGGCGCGGAGCATTCTGGTGCTGGGCGAGAGCTACGGGCCGGAGTTCGACCCGCTGGCAGCGTTGGGAGAGAGCGAACGCGGGCTGATCTCGGCCTATGCGCGGGGGCGCGACTACCACGATATCGTCAAGAAGCGGCTGAAACGGCTGGGGCGCTGGCTGATCGAGGAGTTCGGCGGCGAGATCAAGGTCTTCGTCGATACCGCCCCGGTTGCCGAGAAACCGCTGGCGCAGGCAGCGGGTCTCGGTTGGCAGGGCAAGCACACCAATCTGGTGAGCAGGGAAATGGGTTCGTGGTTCTTTATCGGCTCGGTCTTCACCACGCTCGAAATCGAGCCTGATCCTGCGGAAACCGACCATTGCGGCGGCTGCAGGCGGTGCCTCGACATCTGCCCCACAAGCGCCTTTCCCGCGCCCTACCAGCTCGATGCGCGGCGCTGCATCTCTTACCTGACCATCGAGCACGCCGGACCAGTGGACGAGGCCTTGCGCGGCAAGCTGGGCAACCGGATCTACGGCTGCGACGATTGCCTCGCCGTCTGCCCGTGGAACAAGTTCGCGGTGGAGGCTGCCGATATGCGGTATCACGGAGGATCAGAGACGGATTTGCCCGCGCTGGAGGAACTGGCCGCGCTGGATGATGCGGCCTTTCGGGCGCGGTTCTCCCGCTCCCCGATTAAGCGGATCGGGCGGGGGCGGTTTGTGCGCAATGTGCTCTATGCCATCGGCAACTCGGGCGCGGCGCGGCTGAAGCCGGTGGCGCAGGGGCTGTGTGAGGATGAAGACCCGGTGGTGGCCGATGCAGCGCGCTGGGCGGTGGCAGAGCTGTCCTAGGGCCACGCTTGTCTCGCCTCAATCCGGCGCCAGCATATACCCTTCGCCGCGCACGGTTTGCAGGTAGCGCGGCTGTTTCGGGTCGGCCTCGATCTTGCGCCGCAGCCGAGTGATCTGCACGTCCACCGCGCGTTCCTGCGCCTGCCCGCCATCGCGGCCGAGGTCTTCAACCAGCTTGGAGCGGGTCACGGCGCTTCCGGGTTGGGTGGAGAAGATCCGCATGAGGGCGCTTTCGGTCGCCGTCAGCCGCACCATCTCCTCGCCCTTCCACATCTCGCCGCGGGCCACATCGTAGCGCACCGGGCCGAGCGAAAGCACTTTGGGGCCGGTATCCACCGCCACCTCGCTCGGCACCCGGCGCAGGATGGCGTTGATCCGCAGCAGCAGCTCCTTCGGCTCGAAGGGCTTGGGCAGGTAGTCATCCGCCCCGGCCTCCAGCCCGGCGATCCGATCTTCGGTTTCGCCCTTGGCGGTGAGCAGCAGGATCGGGGTGGCGAGGCTCTCGCGCAGGCTGCGGGTCAGCTCGACCCCGGTCTCGCCCGGCATCATCACATCCATCACGATGAGGTCAAACTCCAGCCCGGCCAGAAGGCGGCGGGCGTGGGCGGCATCGCGGGCGGAGGTGGTGATGAACCCGTGGCGCAGGAGGAACTTTTGCAGCAGGCCGCGAATACGCTCGTCATCATCCACGATCAGCAGATGGGCATCACACTGGTCGACTGGAGTCATCAATTCCCCTCCTTGAGCGCGGTATAATGGTGCCGCAGCTCGGGGTCCATCATGGCCTCCAGCACGGCGCGAAAGCCAATCACGGCTTCGGGACCGGCCTGCCGGAAGGCGTGGCGCATCCGGTCGCGCTGGGCATCCGAGAGGCGGCGCTCCAGTTGGGTGCCTGCCTCGGTCAGGTGCAGGTGGCGCTCGCGCCGGTCCTGCCGGCCCACCCGGCTCTCCACCAGCCCGTCCTCGATCAGCGTGCGCAGCACCCGGTTCAGCGATTGCTTGGTCACGCCCAGGATCGACAGCAGGTTGTTGACGGTGGTGCCCGGCGAGCGATGGATGAAATGCACCGCCCGGTGATGCGCCCGGCCATAGCCCAGCTCTTCGAGGATCCGGTCAGGATCGGCGGTGAAACCACGATAGGCGAAGAACATCGCCTCGATTCCCTTCCGCAGCTGCTCGTCGGTCAGAAACAGCAGGCTTTCGCTTGTCGCCGGGTTGCCGGGGCCGTCGGCCATAGTGTTGTCCTTGCTGGATTTCTCCTCTTGGGGCGAGACAATACGTCAGCCTTGTTGACTTTCCAAGCGCGGATCGGTAGTGAGTCGCAGGTTTTGCGCAAGAAAATGTCCGATGCGGACGTAACTGGCGCAACAAATGCAAATTGGAGGGAGCGAGATGGCTGGATCCTACGACGACCGCGACGGCAAGATCTGGATGGATGGCAAGCTGGTGGACTGGCGCAGCGCCAACGTACATCTGCTCACTCACGGGCTGCATTACGCCTCCAGCGTGTTCGAGGGCGAGCGCTGCTACAACGGCAAGATCTTCGAGAGCCGCAAGCATTCCGAGCGGCTGATCGCCTCGGCCAAATGGCTGGATTTCGAGATCCCCTACACCGTGGATGAACTGGAAGCGGCGAAATACGAGATGCTCAAGGCCAACGGCTGGACCGACGCCTACGTGCGCGCCGTCGCATGGCGCGGCTCGGGCGAAGACATGGGCGTGTCGTCCATCCGCAACCCCGTCCGCGTGGCGGTAGCCGGCTGGGAATGGGGCAACTACTACGGCGACGCCAAGATGAAGGGCGCCAAGCTCGATGTCGCCAAGTGGAAGCGCCCGTCGCCCGAGACGATCCCGGTGCACGCGAAGGCCGCCGGGCTCTACATGATCTGCACCATGAGCAAGCACGAGGCCGAGGCCAAGGGCTGCTCGGACGCGCTGTTCATGGACTACCGCGGCTATGTGGCCGAGGCGACCGGCGCCAACATCTTCTTCGTGAAGGACGGCGAGGTGCACACGCCCAAGCCCGATTGCTTCCTCAACGGCATCACCCGGCAGACCGTGATCGGCATGCTGGAGGACCGCCAGATCAAGGTCCACGAGCGGCACATCATGCCCGAGGAACTGGAAGGCTTCGAGCAGTGCTGGCTCACCGGCACCGCCGCCGAAGTCACCCCTGTGGGTCAGATCGGCGACTGGAAGTTCGAGGTCGGCGCGCTCTGCCGCGAGATGAGCGACAGCTACGAGAAGCTGGTGCGGAGCTGAGGCTGACGGCGGCGCGCAACGCGGGCCGCTCTTAACCGGATCGAAAGGCGGTGCTGGGAGACTGGCACCGCCTTTTTCATGCCGGAGCGCCCTCATGTGGGCCAAGCAGCTTCTTTACGGGATCTTTCTTGCCGCCGTGGTCGCCCTGCCCTCGGCGCTTGCGCTCGGGTATTACAAGATCACCGGCGACCCTTCGCTGCGCCCACTCGCGCAGAGCATCGAGTCGGTCGTCTTTGGCGGCACGCTGGGCGAGACCCGCGATCTCAAGGTCGAGCTGCGGCTGCACACCCCGTCGCAGGAGCGCGGGTTCCGGATGGCGCGGCAGATCCAGCGCAGCTTTACCGCGAAAGGGATCGACGCGCAGGTGTTCGTCATCAGCGCGGCGGCGGGCGAGCCGGCCAATGTGGCCTTTGTCGTTCACCGCAACCGGATCGGCCCCTTCCCGCTGTCACGCGCCTCCGACGGCATTCAGGCGGCGGTCTCGGCCTATCACATGACAGTCGGGCGCGCGGCGGAGTGATTTGCGGTCGCACCCGCCGGGCGGACGTGATCTAAGGGCGGCAGACCCGAACAGATTTGCAGTATGAAACCCCTCGTCGGAATCTCGCTCACGCTGGGCGCGATCTTTCTCTTTTCCATCATGGGCGCCCTGGTGAAAGCGGCCGAAGGCGTGCCGGTCGGCCAGACGGTGTTTTTCCGCGCGGGCTGCGGCCTGCCGGTGATCGTCGCATGGCTCTGGCTGCGCGGCGACATGCCCGAGGGGCTCAAGGTGCAAAGCGTCAGGAGCCACGCGATCCGTGCGATTGTCGGCTCTGGCGCAATGGGGCTGGGCTTTCTGGGGCTGCGCTACCTGCCGCTGCCCGAGGTCACGGCACTGCGCTTCATCACCCCGATCCTCATCGTGATCTTCGCCGCCATCCTCCTGCGCGAGCGGGTGCGCCTGCTGCGGATCACCGCCGTCGCCGTAGGGCTGGTGGGGGTGCTCATCATCATGTGGCCCCGCCTCTCGCTCGATGGCGGGGAGCGCGAGTTCATCGGCACGGTGATGATCCTCTCTTCCGCCCTGCTGGCCTCGCTGGCGCAGATCTTCGTCAAGGCGATGGCCTCGAAAGAGAGCACCGCCGCCATCGTCTTCTACTTCTCGGCCACCGCCACCACCCTCTCGCTGCTGACGATCCCGTGGGGCTGGGTCTGGCCGACACCGCTGGAATGGGCCC
Source organism: Vannielia litorea (assembly GCF_019801175.1). Classification (NCBI taxonomy): domain Bacteria; kingdom Pseudomonadati; phylum Pseudomonadota; class Alphaproteobacteria; order Rhodobacterales; family Paracoccaceae; genus Vannielia; species Vannielia litorea. The sequence continues at coordinate 431,466 of NZ_JAHVJR010000002.1, read as the reverse complement.
TGCTCATCGGCGCGGGGCTGACCGGCGGCGCGGGGCAGATCCTCGTCACCTCCTCCTACCGCTTCGCCGATGCCTCGCTGCTCGCGCCTTATACCTACAGCTCGATGATCTGGGCGCTGGTGATCGGCTTCTTCGTGTTCAACGAGGTGCCGACCCTGCAAATGCTGGCCGGTGCGGCGCTGGTGATCTGCGCGGGTGCCTTCATCGTCTGGCGCGAGCAGCAGCTCGGCAAGGACCGGGCCGCGCGCGGCAAGATCAACGCGACGATGAAGTAACGCTCAGAGCAGCGTGCGTTCGACCACCCAGAAGGCGGCCACGGCGGCAATCGCCAGCGAGGCCGGGATGGCGATGAACCGGCGATACCACGGCTTGCGGCCAAACCAGTAGCCCACCGTCAGGAAGGCCACGGCAATCACCGTCAGCTGCCCGATCTCGACCCCGATGTTGAAGCCGATCAGCCCGGTCAAAAAGCGCGCTGGCTCCAGCCCCACATCGCCCAGCACATAGGCAAAGCCCAGCCCGTGCAGCAGGCCGAAGGTCGTTACCACCGCCACCCGCCACCAGCCGAGCCGCCCGCCAAAGATGTTTTCAACCGCGACATAAACGATCGAGGCGGCAATCAGCGGCTCCACCACTGCCGCAGGGATCACCACGATCTTCAGGCTCGCCAGCGCGAGCGTGACAGTATGGGCCAGCGTGAAGGCCGAGATTTGCCAGACCAGCGGGCGCATCTTGAGCGAAAAGAAGAACAGCCCGAGCACGAAGAGGATGTGATCCAGCCCCTTGGGGATGATGTGCTCGAAGCCCACCACGATGTATCGGGTGAAGAGGGCGGCCCACCCCTCGGTCACGATTTCGCCGCTCCGGGGCAGCGGCTGGCTCACTGTGCCGGGGTTGAGAAAGTCCGAATAGGCATCTTCCCCGCCGCCGACCTGCCGCAGGATCAGCGGGCCAAAGCCCGAGGTCCAGCCCACCGTCACCGGCGCGTCACCGGGCGGCAGCGCGCCCGTGATCACGGCGCGCCCATCGCGCGGCAGGCTTTCATCGGGCACGTCGGCAATAGTGATATCGGTCAGCTCCAGCGTTACCGGCGCGTCGCCAGCACGCAAGTCAAAATCCGCTCGCAGGGTGGGCCAGGCCTCGTAGAACCGCTGGGCCAGCTCTTCAGCGGGCAGGGCGCGCAGCGCGTCATACTCCGCCGCTTCGGGCGCATCATCGGTGTTCTCGCCGGTGGATTGGTCGATCCCCGCGAGCATGGCCTCCGTGTTCAGCGAGAGTTCCAGTTTCACTGTTTCGGCCGAAACCGTCACATCCGCCACCGAGGGGTTCAACTCGTGGGCGGCGCTCGCGGAGGCGTGGGTTGACAGCAGAAGGGCAAGTGCCAGTGTCCGTAGGATGTTCATGCGTCTCGCCTCACTCGCCATGTGCCTCAGCGCCGCGCTGCCTGCTGCGGCCCATGAGTTCTGGATTTCGCCCGATGCCTATGCGGTCCCGGTTGGCGGCACGCTATCGGCGGAGTTCCGGGTAGGGCAAGAGTTCAAGGGCGCCGGATACGTCTTTGTGCCCGGCCGCTCCGAGCGCTTCGAGGTGGTCACGCCCCAGGGCGTGGTGGAGGTGACACCCCGCGTGGGCGACCGCCCCGCACTCAACATCCCGGCCCCCGCCGAGGGGCTGCACGTGGTGGTCCACCAGACCGGCGAGCTGAGCCTCACCTACAAAGACGTGGCCCAGTTCCGCCGGTTCATCGAACACAAGGATTGGGCCGAGTTAGAGACGGTTCATCACGAGCGCGGCCTGCCGGAAGAACGCTTCAAGGAGGCCTACCGCCGCTACGCCAAGAGCCTCATCGCCGTGGGCAATGCCGAAGGGGCTGACCGCGCGATGGGGCTCGAGATCGAGATCGTCGCGGTGAAAAACCCCTATGTCGACGACCTCTCCGGCGGCATGGTGGTCGATGTCATCTACGATGGCGCCGCCCGGGCCGATGCGCAGGTGGAGATTCTCGACAAGGCCCCCGACGGCACCGTCGAGGTCAGCCAGATCCGCACCGATGCCACCGGGCGCGCGGTGTTCCCGGTCACGCCGGGGCATGAGTACCTCGTCGATAGCGTGGTCGTGCGGGCCGAGCCGAACGACGATGCCCAGGCCGGGCCTGTCTGGCGCTCGCTCTGGGCCTCGCTCACCTTCCGCGTCCCCGAGTAGCTTGCGGGCGCGCGCCCGGCGCGGCAGGGTAGCGCCATGACGACCGCCCTCTTTACCCATGACGATTGCCTCCGGCACCTCACGCCCCCCGGCCACCCCGAGCGGGTGGCGAGGCTGGAGGCGATTCTCGAAGTGCTCGAAACCCCCGAATTTGCCGCGCTGGACTGGCACGATTGCCCGCTCGCCGACCGCGCCGAGCTGCTGCGCGTCCACCCCGAGGCCCATGTGGCCGCGGTGGAGCGCGCGGTGGAGGCCGCGGGTGATGGCTGGGCCTCGATCGACGCCGACACCCACGTGATGGCCGGCTCACTCAACGCCGCCCTGCGCGGCGCGGGCGGCTGCGTGGCCGCCGTGGAGCGGGTGATGAGCGGTGCGGCCCAGAACGCCTTCGTCGCCGCACGGCCGCCGGGGCACCACGCCGAAAAGACCACGCCGATGGGCTTCTGCCTCTTCGGAAACGTCTCTATTGCAGCGAAAAACGCACTCGATGTTCACGGACTGAGCCGCGTCGCCGTGATGGATTTCGACGTTCACCACGGCAACGGCACGCAGGACTTGCTGTGGGACGAGACCCGCTGCCTGTTCATCTCCACCCACCAGTCGCCGCTCTACCCCGGCACCGGCGCTCAGCACGAGTCCGGCGCCGACAACAACGTGATGAACGTGCCGCTCCCGCCCGAGACCGGGAGCCAGGGCTTTCGCCGGGTGATGGACGCCGAGGTTCTGCCCGCGCTGGATGACTTCGCGCCCGAGCTGCTGCTGATCTCCGCCGGGTTCGACGCCCACCGCGCCGACCCACTGGCCCAGCTGAACCTTGTGGAGGAAGATTTCGCATGGGCGACCGAGCGGCTCTGCGATGTGGCCGATGCGCACGCCGGTGGCCGGGTGGTCTCGACCCTCGAGGGCGGATATGATCTGGAGGCGCTGGCCGCGAGCACGGCGGCGCATGTGAAAGTGCTGATGAAACGGGGCGCAAGATGAACGACAAGCCGGTGGCAGAGATGAGCTTCGAGGAGGCAATCCGTGAGCTGGAGGCGGTGGTGAGCCGTCTGGAGGGCGGCGAGGTGCCGCTGGAGGATTCGATTGCCCTCTACCAGCGCGGCTCGGAGCTGCGGGCCAAATGCGATGCGCTGCTGAAGGCCGCCGAGGAAAAGGTCGCCAAGATCACCACCGACGCCGATGGCAATGCGGCGGGCACCGCCCCGCTGGATGTCGACTAAGGCCGTTTTGCCGTGAAACAGAGACTTTCCGAGGCGCAGCAACTCGCCAGCGCCGCGATTTCTGCCGCGCTGCCCAAGGGCGGCACGGTGGCCGAGGCGATGGGTTATGCCTGCGCGGGCGGCAAGGGGCTGCGGGCGCTTCTGGTGGTCGAATCGGCGCGGCTGCACGGCATGGCCGCCAAGGCCGGGCCGGTGGCCGGAGCAATCGAGGCGCTTCACGCCTACTCTCTCATCCACGATGACCTGCCCTGCATGGATGACGACGATCTGCGCCGCGGCCAGCCCACCGTGCATCGCAAGTGGGATGAGGCCACCGCCGTGCTAGCGGGGGACGCGCTGCAATCGCTCGCCTTTCAACTCATCGCGGAGGCCGACCTGCCTACCGGGGCCCGTATTGCGCTGGTACAGAGCCTTTCCGTGGCCGCCGGCGTGCGCGGCATGGTCGGCGGCCAGGCCGCCGACATCGCCGCCGAAACCGCCGAAACGCCCCTGACCCTGCCCCAGATCGAAGCGCTGCAAGCGGGCAAGACCGGGGCGCTGATCACTTGGTCTGCGCTGGCCGGGCCGCGCATGGCAGGGCAGGATTCCGCCGGGCTGCGACACTATGGCGATGCGGTTGGACGGGCTTTTCAGATCTTTGATGACATATTGGATGTAGAGGGCAGCGCCGAGGCCGTCGGCAAGGCGGTCGGCAAGGATGCGGCCCGGGGCAAGGCGACCTTCGTGTCGCTCCTCGGGCTGGAGCCCGCGCGCAAGCGTGCCGCCGATCTGGTCGAGGAAGCCATCGCGGCGCTGGAGCCCTACGGGCAGGAGGCCGAAACGTTGCGGGAGCTTGCGCGTTTCGTTATTGCCCGCCGCAGTTAGGAGGCCCCGATGAGCCAAAGCCCAGCCACGCCCACGCTCGACCGTGTGAACGAGCCCGCCGCCCTGCGCCAGATGAGCGACGCCGAGCTGAAACAGGTCGCCGGGGAGCTGCGGGCCGAAACCATCGACGCCGTCAGCCAGACCGGCGGACACCTTGGCGCGGGCCTCGGCGTGGTGGAGCTGACGGTGGCGCTCCATGCGGTGTTCGACACGCCCCGCGACCGGCTGATCTGGGACGTGAGCCACCAGTGCTACCCCCACAAGATCCTCACCGGCCGCCGCGACCGCATCCGCACCCTGCGCCAGAAAGACGGGCTGAGCGGCTTCACCAAGCGGACCGAAAGCCTCTACGACCCCTTCGGCGCCGCCCATAGCTCCACCTCAATCAGCGCCGCCCTCGGCTTTGCCGTGGCGCATGATCTCGGCGCGCCCGCCGACCCGCCGCTGGGCGACGCGATTGCCGTCATCGGTGACGGCGCGATGAGCGCGGGCATGGCCTATGAGGCGATGAACAATGCGGGCCACCTCGGCAAACGGCTCTTCGTGGTGCTGAACGACAACGAGATGAGCATCGCACCGCCCACCGGCGCGATGAGCGCCTACCTCAGCCGCCTTTATGCCGGCGCGCCGTTTCAGGAGTTCAAGGCCGCCGCCAAGGGCGCGGTCTCGCTGCTGCCCAGCCCGTTTCAGGAGGGCGCGCGGCGGGCGAAGGAACTGCTGAAGAGCGTCACCGTGGGCGGCACAATGTTCGAGGAGCTTGGCTTTTCCTACGTTGGCCCGATCGACGGGCACGACATGGAGCAGCTTCTGCCGGTCCTCCGCACGGTCAAGGCACGGGCGGACGGGCCGGTGTTGATCCATGTGATCACAAAGAAGGGCAAGGGCTACGCCCCCGCCGAAACGGCGGCAGACAAGGGCCACGGCGTCGCCCGGTTCGATGTGATCACAGGCGAGCAGAAGAAGGCGCCGAGCAACGCGCCAAGCTACACCAAGGTCTTCGCCCAGAGCCTGATCCAAGAGGCGGAGGACGACCCGCTGATCACCGCCGTCACCGCCGCCATGCCCGATGGCACTGGGCTGGACCTTGTCGGCAAGCGCTTTCCGACCCGCGTGTTCGACGTGGGCATTGCCGAGCAACATGCGGTGACCTTCGCCGCCGGTCAGGCCGCTGGCGGGCTCAAACCCTTCTGCGCGATTTACTCCACATTCCTGCAACGCGGTTACGACCAGGTCGTGCATGACGTGGCGATCCAGCGCCTTCCTGTCCGCTTCGCAATCGACCGCGCGGGGCTGGTCGGGGCCGATGGCGCCACCCACGCGGGCGCGTTCGACGTGGCCTTTATGGCCAACCTGCCCGGCATGGTGGTCATGGCCGCCGCCGACGAGGCCGAACTGCGCCACATGGTCGCCACCGCCGCCGCGCATGACGAGGGGCCCATCGCCTTCCGCTATCCGCGCGGCGAAGGCACGGGGGTCGACATGCCGGAGCGCGGCGTGCCGCTCGAAATCGGCAAGGGCCGGATCATTCAGGAGGGCAAGCGCGTGGCGCTGCTGTCCTTCGGCGCGCGGCTCTCCGAGGTGATCACCGCCGCCGAGGCTCTGGCTGCAAAGGGTATCACCCCGACAATCGCCGATGCCCGCTTCGCCAAACCGCTGGACCAAGAGCTTTGCCTGCGACTCGCCGCCGAGCATGAGGCCGTGATCACGATCGAGGAAGGCGCGGTGGGCGGATTCGGCAGCCATGTCGCCCAGCTCTACGCAGAGGAAGGTGTGTTCGACCACGGGCTGAAATTCCGCTCGATGGTCCTGCCCGATATCTTCATCGATCAGGCCAGCCCGCGCGACATGTGGTCGGTTGCGGCGCTCAACGCAGAGGACATCGAGGCCAAGGTGCTCAGCGTGCTCGACGTGGCGAAGATCGGCTCGAAACGGGCCTGAACAGAGCCTGTTTCAGCTCAACAGCCAGTAAATCGCCCCACCGGCCACGCCAATCCAGAGGTAGCCGAGCAGGGTATAGAGCCCGTCGCGCACCAGCAGGCCAATGGCCAGAAGGCTGATGGCAACCGCAAAGAGCGATGTGACCATCGGCAGAAGTTCGAGGAAGGGGATCACGACGCAGATTAGCGTGATCACAAGCGCGGTGATCAGGTTGGCCGGGCGTGAAACCAAGGGGCTGAGCCGCTTACGCGAGTGATCGTCGATCCAGCGGCAGGGCTTGCGCATCCAGTCCACCGCCCCCGCCAGCCGCTCCCCGGCCACATTGCGACGGGTCAGCCAACCGGGCAGCCAAAGGTGGGTGCGACCTATCAGCTTCTGCACGATCACCAGAGCGATCAGAGTGGCCCCGATGGTCGGCAGTCCGGGGATGCCCGAAAGCGGCGTGACGAGAATCAGCGCCGGGATCAGCACCAGCGGCGCGAAGGCGCGCATCCCGATCTCTTCCAGCAGGTCCTTGATCGAGACTGTTTCGGGCTCGGAGAGCCGGTCAAGCGCCTCCAGCACGTCGCTCAGCGAGCGAATCTCATGCGTCGCGGAGGAGCGCGCCGAGCCCTTCCCGGTAGGTCGGGAAGAGGAGTTCCACTCCAAGGTCTCGCTTGATCCGGTCATTCCTCACCCGCTTGCTCTCTGCATAGAAACTGCGGGCCATGGGGGTAAGTTCCGCCTCTTCGAAGGGAATCGCCTCGGGCACCGGCAGGCCGAGCAGTTCGGCGGCATGAGCGATCACATCCTGCGGTGGGGCCGGGTCGTCATCGCAGAGGTTGTAGATCGCGCCAGGGTCGGGCCGCGCCATCGAGGCCGCGAGCACTTGGGCAATGTCCTCGACATGGATGCGCGAAAACACCTGCCCGGGCTTGATGATCCGCCGCGCGGTGCCGGCGCGCACCTTGGTGAACGGACCGCGCCCGGGGCCATAGATGCCCGCGAGCCGAAAGATATGCAGCGGCAGGCCATGGGTGGCGGCGAGGCTTTGCCAGGCGGATTCGGCTTGAAGCCGCATCTCGCCTCGGCGGGTCGAGGGGGTCAGCGGTGTCTCCTCATCCACCCACTCACCAGAGTGGTCGCCATAGACCCCGGTGGTGGAGAGGTAGCCGATCCAGTCAGGCCTCGTTTCAGCAAGGATAGAGCCGATCTCCGGCAAAAACGGGTCGCCCTCCTCGGTTGGCCCTGCGTTCAGCAGAACGTGCGAGGCGCGGGCGGCGAGCGGGGCGAGGTCGGTGCCCGGCCAGAGGTGCATCTCGGCGTGACCGGCCTCCAGCTTCTCAGCGCTGCGCGTGGTGCCGATCACTGTCCACCCCTCAGGGGCGATCCGTGCGGCGAGGGCGCGGGCCGAATAGCCGTGACCGAGCGACAGAAGGGTTTTGCCCGGCGCGTCAGTCACCGGTCACCGCTTTGACGGCGGCAAAGAAGGCCTCGGCATCCGGCTCAGGCCCAGCGGCGGCCAGCTCGTCAGGCAGAATCCGCAGCGCGTGGCCGGTTGCCAGCGCCCGCAGGTAGGTGCCGGCGGCCCGCTCGAAGCGGTGAAGGTTCGACAGCGCGTGAGACACCCGGCTGCCGAGGGTCAGCACGCCCTGGTTGCCGATCACCGCGGCGCGGGTGTCGGGCGCGGCGAGCAGCGCGGCAAGGCGCGGGCCTTCCTCTTCCGCCGGGCGGCCCCCGAAATCGGGGTCGACCACGTGGCGGTGATGAAAGAGCGCGGAGTCCGGGCAGATCGGCGGCAGCAGGCTTTCGGAAAGCGCGGCCAGCGCGAGGGCGTTCTGCGGGCGGGCGAAGATCAGGCAGCGGGCGTCCACCTGCCCCAGCGCGGCGGCCAAGGCGGCGCCCATCCCGTGCGGCGCCTCGGAGCCAATCGCATCCGGCCCGGCGCCCGCGCCGCCCGCCACGAGCACCGTGTCGCCATCGGCCTTGAGCAGCGCCAGAAAGTCCCCCGGCTCGCCCAGCCCATTGCGCAACGCCCAGCCGCTTGCCGCCGAGAGGTCGGTGCGATCGGGCCAATTGCTGATGCTTGGCAGGCTGGAAAAGAGGCCTTTTTGCATGAGATCCTGAATAATCAGGTGGGCTGGCGGGTCAAGGCCCTGCTGCGGCGCAGAGCGGGCCTTCGCCTAGGGCTGCCAGCGCGCGATCAACTTCAGGAGCCGCCGCTCGGGCAGGCGCAGGCCGGGGCGGTCGGGCGCTGTCTCAGGCAGGGCGGATGGGTCTTCAGCGAGGTCGATCACGGCGGGGTGGATGTAACTGTTGCGGGCGATTGTGGCGGTATTGCCGAGCCGCTGTGCCGCGGCCTCCGACATGGCCTTGATCGTGACTGTTTCAGCCGAACTCGCCGCCTCGAGCGCCGCCACCGAGCCGGACCACGTGCGAAAGGTCTTGGCGGTGATGCCCGGTGTGCCGGTCAGATCAGCCAGCCAGGCGTTCACCCTGGAGGAGCTGACGGTGCGCGCCTCGCCCTCTTCATCCACCCATGTCACCAGCTCGGCGCCGGGCAGATCATCAAGCTCCTGCAGGGTCTGCTGCATCCGCTTGTTGCCAATCTTCCGCCGCACCTTCTTGCCGCCCTTTGAGGTGTAGCCAAGGTGCAGGTCACCGTCCTTCAGCCGCAGGTGGCGGGAGCGGAGCGTGGTGGCGCCGTAGGTGCCGTTTTCGCTGGCATAGTCACTGTTTCCAACCCGCAGCGAGAGCCTGTCGATCATCGCGATGACGGCGGCGAGGGCGAAGGCCTCCTCGCCTGCATCGAGGTTCAGGTCGCGGGCCACGCGGCGGCGGATCGCGGGCAGGGCCTCCCCGAAGGCAGGCAGCTCGGAGTATTTGGTGGCGGCACGAAAGGCCGTCCAATCCGGGTGGTAGCGATATTGCTTGCGCGCCCGCGCGTCGACCCCCGTGGCCTGCAAGTGGCCGTTCAGCTTTGGCGAAATCCAAACATCCTCATAGGCGGGCGGCACTGCCAGCGCCTTGAGCCGCGCGCGCTCCGTGCGGTCGTCGATCGTGGTGCCGTCTGGCGCGGTGTAGGTAAAGCCGCGACCGCAGCGGCGCCGGGCGATGCCGGGGCGGCTGTCGGGATAGTACACGAGGGAGGCGGGCGCGGCGTTCATGGCCAGAAAACGCATCTGCCGCCACGGCGGTTCCGCCGGGGGTTGCGCAGCCGGGCGGCGCATGGACAATTGCGCCATGACGGCTGATTTCAAAACATGGGCGGAGGCGGCACCCGAGCTGGTGGCCGTGGCCGCAGGGCGCGAAGCGGCGGATCTGGTGATCCGTGGCGGCAAGCTGGTGAACGTGCAGAGCCGCGAGGTGCTGGACGGCTGGCAGGTGGCGGTGAAGGCGGGGCGGTTTGCCTATGTCGGGCCGGATGCCTCCCATTGCATCGGCGATGCGACCGAGGTGGTGGAGGCCGAAGGGCGCTACCTGATCCCCGGCCTCTGCGACGGGCATATGCACATCGAGAGCGGCATGCTGACCCCGGCTGAGTTCGCCCGCGCGGTCACCCCCCACGGCACGACCGTCATGTTCACCGACCCGCACGAGATCGCCAATGTGCTGGGGCTGGAAGGCGTGCGGCTGATGCACGATGAGGCTCTGTTGCAGCCGGTTTCGATCTTCACCCAGATGCCAAGCTGCGCCCCCTCCGCGCCGGGGCTGGAGACGACCGGCTTCGAGATCAGCCCCGAGGATGTGGCCGAGGCGATGGATTGGCCCGGCATCATTGGGCTGGGCGAGATGATGAACTTTCCCGGTGTCAGCGCGGGCGACCCGAAGATGCTGGCCGAGATCGCCGCCACCCAGCGGGCCGGCAAGACGGTGGGCGGCCACTATGCCTCGCCCGATCTTGGCCCGGCGTTCCATGCCTATGTCGCCGGTGGCCCGGCGGATGACCATGAGGGGACCGGCGAAGCCGATGCGGTGATGCGCGTGCGGCAGGGGATGCGCTCTATGATGCGGCTGGGGAGCGCCTGGTATGACGTGGAGAGCCAGATCACCGCGGTGACCGAAAAGGGCCTCGACCCGCGCAACTTCATCCTCTGCACCGATGATTGCCACTCCGGCACGCTGGTGCATGACGGCCATATGAACCGGGTGGTCCGCCATGCCATCGACTGCGGCTGCGACCCGCTGATCGCGCTCCAGATGGCCACGGTGAACACCGCCACCCACTTTGGACTTGAACGGGAGTTGGGCTCCATCGCACCGGGCCGGCGGGCGGATGTGATCCTGACCTCCGATCTCAAGGCCCTGCCGATTGAGAAGGTCTGGGCAAAAGGCGTGCTGGTGGCTGAATCCGGCAAGGTCAGTGTCGATTTTCCGCATCTGGACTGGCCCGAGAAGGCCCGCAACACGGTGCATCTGGGCAAGACCCTCACGGCGCCCGATTTCATCATCGAGGCTCCGGAGGGGGCCAACTCCGTCCGCGCCCGGGTCATCGGGGTGGTCGAGAACCAGGCACCGACCAAGGCCTTGGTTGAGGAGCTGCCGGTGGTCGACGGCGTGGCCGAGGGCGCGGAGGGCACCTGCCAGATCGCGCTGGTCGAGCGGCATCGCGGCACCGGGGGCGTGACCAACGGTTTCGTCAAAGGCTTCGGCTACGAGGGGCGCATGGCGATGGCTTCCACCGTCGCCCATGACAGCCACCACATGATCGTCGTCGGCACCGACCGCGAGATGATGGCGAAGGCCGCCAACCGGCTGGGCGAGGTGGGCGGCGGCGTGACGGTCTGGAAGGACGGCGCCGAGCTGGCGCTGGTCGAGCTGCCCATCGCCGGGCTGATGAGCGACAGCCCCGCCAGCGAGGTCGCCGAGAAGGCCGCGCAGATGGTGAGCGCGATGGAGGCCTGCGGCTGCACGCTCAACAATGCCTACATGCAGCATTCTCTCCTCGCGCTGGTCGTGATACCCGAACTCAGGATTTCGGATCTCGGGCTTGTCGATGTCACCAAGTTCGAGCTGACCGAGCTGTTCGAGGAGGGGGCAGGATGAACGCGAACGAGCAAATCACCCCGGTCGTCACGCCAGAGGGCCAGCGCGCCGAGCTGTTTGACGATCCGGCCAAGGCCGTAGAGCGGCTGGAAGAGCTGTATCACGACAGCACCCGCTTTCTGGCCAAGCACTTCAGCGAGGCGGTCACCGGCGATGCGCCGACTGTACGCTACCGCGCCTACTACCCCGAGATCCGCCTCACCACCACGAGCCACGCCAAGACCGACAGCCGCCTTGCCTTCGGCCATGTCGCCGGGCCGGGCACCTACAGCACCACTGTCACGCGGCCCGATCTGTTCCGGTCCTACCTCAAGCAGCAGATCGGCCTGCTGATCCACAACCACAACCAGCCGGTGCTGATCGGCCCCTCCGCCACGCCGATCCCGGTGCATTTTGCCGTGGCGAACGATGCCAAGGTCTCGGTCCCGCAGGACGGCGCGCTCAGCTACCCGCTGCGCGACGTGTTTGATGTGCCGGACCTCTCCACCACCAATGACGCGATCGTGGATGATTTCGGCTATGTCCATGAAGATGGCAGCCACCCGCTTGCCCCCTTCAGCGCCCAGCGGATCGATTATTCGCTCGCCCGGCTCAGCCATTACACCGCAACCGCGGCGGACCACTTCCAGAACCACGTGCTCTTCACCAACTACCAGTTCTACGTCGAAGAGTTCGAGGCCTACGCCCGGCACGTGCTGGCCGATCCCAAGAGCGGCTACACCAGCTTCGTCAGCACCGGCAACGTCGAGATCACCGATCCCGAGGCCGAGATCCTGACACCGGCAAAGATGCCGCAGATGCCGACCTATCACCTCAAGGCCGAGAACGGCGCGGGAATCACCCTCGTCAACATCGGCGTCGGCCCCTCCAACGCCAAGACGGCCACCGACCATATCGCCGTGCTCCGGCCCCACGCCTGGCTGATGGTGGGCCATTGCGCGGGCCTGCGGAACAGCCAGAGCCTTGGCGACTTCGTGCTCGCCCACGCCTACCTGCGCGAAGATCACGTGCTGGATGATGACCTGCCGGTCTGGGTGCCGATCCCGCCGCTGGCCGAGATCCAGATCGCGCTCGAGAAGGGCGTGGCCGACGTGACCCAGCTCGAGGGCTTCGAGCTGAAGCGCATCATGCGCACAGGCACCGTCGCCACCATCGACAACCGCAACTGGGAGCTGCGCGACCAGTCCGGCCCGGTCCAACGCCTCAGCCAGTCCCGCGCCGTGGCCCTCGACATGGAGAGCGCGACCATCGCCGCCAACGGCTTCCGCTTCCGGGTGCCCTACGGCACGCTGCTCTGCGTGAGCGACAAGCCGCTGCATGGCGAGCTGAAACTGCCCGGGATGGCCTCGGAGTTCTATAAATCACAGGTTGCAAACCATCTTCTGATCGGGATACGAGCGATGGAACACCTGCGGACAATGCCGCTGGAGCGGCTGCACAGCCGGAAATTGCGCAGTTTTGACGAAACTGCCTTCCTCTGATCCCGAAAATCGCAGAAAACGCCTTGATTTACTGGGCGAAGGGCCACTAAACGTTGTGGGACGCCGCAAGATGGCGTAGATTTGCCAAACATAAGACCCAGACTTGGGTCACTTACGAGGAGACAAGTACATGGCAACCAAACCGATGACCAAGACTCAACTGGTCGCCGCCATCGCCGAAGAGCTGGACAGCGACAAGAAGTCCGCCGGTGCCGCGCTCGAAGCGATCACTGCGATCATCACCAAGGAAGTTTCCGGCGGCGGCGCCGTGACCCTCCCCGGTGTGGGCAAGATCTACTGCCGCGAGCGCCCCGAGCGCATGGTGCGCAACCCCGCCACCGGCGAGCAGATCAAGAAAGAGGCCGACAAGGTGGTGAAGATGACCATCGCCAAGGCTCTGAAAGACAGCGTGAACGGCTAAGCCGACCGCTAAAAGCTGCCAAGGCTTTCGAGGCCGCCCCATCCGGGCGGCCTTTTACTTTGGTGACCCACTTTCTCGGCAGCGCGGCATCCGCCAACATGCTTGCTCTCGTCATGCAAATCGGCTGGACCCTCCCGCGCGGGAGGCGTAGGGCGGTTGGGCGACGACAAGGGGCTGAATATGGATATCCGCGCAATCTTCATGGGGCTGACTTTTGCCTTCATCTGGTCGTCGGCCTTTACCTCGGCGCGGATCATCGTCACCGCCGCCCCGCCGCTGGCAGTCAGCTCGATCCGGTTCTTTCTGGCGGGCTGCATCGCGCTGCTGATCGCGCGGGCGCTGGGGCAGAGCTTCAACCTCACGCGCGGCCAATGGCGCGCGACGATCATCTTCGGCGTCTGCCAGAATGCGCTCTATCTTGGCCTGAACTTCATCGCCATGCAATGGGTCGAGGCCGGGCTGGCGGCGATCATCGCCTCCTCCATGCCGCTGCTTGTGGGCCTGATCGGCTGGGTCGCACTGGGCGATCGGCTGCCGCGCGTCGGCGTGCTGGGCCTCGTGCTTGGCTTCGGCGGGGTGCTGCTGATCATGGGCGCGCGGCTTGAGGCGGGCGTGAGCCTGCCCGGCGTGGCGCTTTGCGTGGTGGCGGCCCTTGCGCTGGCGGTGGCCACGCTGGCCCTGCGCGGCGCCTCCGGCGGCGGCGGCAACCTCATGGTCGTCGTCGGCTACCAGATGCTCATCGGCGGGGCCTGCCTGATCCTGCCCTCCGCCCTCTTCGAGACGTGGGAATACACCCCCAGCACCTCGCTCCTGCTGGCCTTCCTCTACACCGTCTTCGTCCCCGGCCTGCTGGCGACCTGGATCTGGTTCCTGCTGGTGGGGCGGATCGGGGCGGTGAAGGCCGCCACGTTCCACTTTCTGAACCCGTTCTTCGGCGTGCTGGTCGCCTGGATCTTCCTCGATGAGCGTATCGGCCCGCTCGATATTGCGGGCGTCGCCATCATCGCCGTGGGCATCCTGCTGGTGCAGCTCGCCAAGGTCGCCAAGAAGGCCGAGGGCTGACCTACGCGCGCTCCCGCGCCACCACGGCCTGCACCGCCGGGCGGGCGTTGACCCGGTCGAACCATGCCTCGATCACCGGCACCTTGGGCAGCCAGTCGCGGTTCCACTGGTAGGGCGAGGCCATGATCAGGTCGGCCGCCGAAAAGCCGCTTTCGAGCAGGTAGTCCTGCCCCTCCAGCGCCGCTTCCATTCGCGCGGTCATGGCCCCCATATCGCGATAGGTGGTCACCCAGATCGGGTTGTCCGCCACCTCGCAGACCATCCCCATGATCAGCGGCTCCACCACGCCCGCGTAATAGGCCAGCCACATCAGGAACGGCCCTCTCTCGGGGTGGCCGGGCGGCACTGCTGTGGGCGCATCGGGGAAGAGCTCGGAGAGCAGCGCGAGGATCGCGGCACGTTCCGTCACCAGCGTTCCGTCCACCTCCAGTGCGGGCACTTTCTTTTCGGGGTGGGGGTTGTCGGCGTCCGGCCCGCCGGAGCCATCCTGCCGCGCAACAGAGACGATTTTCGTCTCTATTTCTGCGGAAAGGCCCATTTCTTCGATTGCCATGGCAACGGTGCCGCTGCGGGAATGTGCTGAATGGTAGAATCTGATCATGACTGTCTCCTGTGTCTGCCGCCTCCCTAGCAGAGCCCACCTGACAGGGTTGTGTCAGGAGCGCTGGCAGGATCGGCGACAGGAGGCAGTCAGCCGATCTTGCCGGGCAATCCTTCGCCCACCTGCCCGCGATGCAGCAGGATGTGATCGAGCAGCACGCAGGCCATCATCGCCTCGCCCACCGGCACCGCGCGGATGCCCACGCAGGGGTCGTGCCGGCCCTTGGTGATGATCTCGGTCTCCTCGCCCGCCTTGTTTATCGTCCGCCGCGGCTTGAGGATCGAACTTGTCGGCTTCACCGCGAAACGCACCACGATGTCCTGCCCGGTCGAGATACCGCCGAGAATGCCGCCCGCGTGGTTGGAGCTATAGACGGGCCCGCCCTGGCTCATGCTGATCTCGTCGGCATTCGCCTCACCGGTGAGCCGCGCAGCGGCGAAACCGTCACCGATCTCCACGCCCTTCACCGCGTTGATGCTCATCATCGCGGCGGCAAGATCGGTGTCGAGCTTGCCATAGACGGGCGCGCCAAGCCCCGCAGGGGCGCCCGAGGCCACAACCTCGATCACCGCGCCCACCGAGTTGCCGCTCTTGCGCAACTCGTCGAGGTATCCGGCCCACTCTTCCGCAGCCTGTGCGTCAGGGGTCCAAAAAGGGTTCTGGTCGATCTGGGCCATGTCGTAGCGGGCCGGGTCGGCGGCACGGTTGCCCATGCTCACCATGAACCCCTTGATCGAAAGCGACGGCGCCAGCTTGGCCAGCGCATTCCGGGCCAGCCCGCCCGCCGCCACCCGCGCCGCGGTTTCCCGCGCCGAGGAGCGGCCGCCGCCGCGATAGTCCCTGATCCCGTATTTCTGCCAATAGGTGATATCGGCATGGCCCGGCCGGAACTTCTCGGCAATGTCGCCATAGTCCTTCGAGCGCTGGTCGGTGTTGCGGATCATCAGCTGCACCGGTGTTCCGGTGGTCACACCCTCGAACACGCCCGAAAGGATCTCCACCTGATCCGGCTCGCGCCGCTGTGTGGTGTATTTGTTCTGCCCCGGCTTGCGCTTGTCGAGCCAGACCTGCAGCTGATCCGCTGTCACCGGCACGCCCGGCGGGCAGCCATCGACGGTGCAGCCAAGGGCAGGCCCGTGGCTCTCGCCCCAAGTGGTGACGCGGAAGAGGTGGCCGAATGTGTTGAGGCTCATGGGCAGGGCTCCTTTGGCAGCAAGGAGTTACCCAAGGCGCGGCGCGGTGCCAAGGAGAAACAAACCGGCAGGAGCCCGGGACAATCAATGATGACAATGCCACCGCCCAGCTCTTTCAGAGGCCCCCGGTGGCATATTGGGGGGCCCGAGCTCCTGCCGATTCAGTTCAGCAACGAACCCCCGGTAACCATGGGGGCATCGTAACCACACTGGTCGTTGCGAGGCGCTTGGAGCGCCTTCGTTATGTCAGAGAACATACCACAACCCGGCGCGAACCGTTTCGCATTTCGCGCCAATCCGCACGCGGCGGCGGGAATGTTGCAGATGGGTTACGCTGGGTTAACTTCGGATAACACCCTATAAAAGCGAGTGATTTTCCTTACGGCAACGGAAGGTTGTGAAGCACCCCGCGGCGCGAGGAGAACTCCGGCCGCGCCGCACGCCGCCCGTCGAGCGGAATGGTGATGCCAACGGCCACCCAGTTTTCGCGCTTGTCCAGCAGGTCAAAATGATGCTGCCCGGCGGCGACCGAGAGCTGTATCTCGCGCCCCGAGCCGGGCATTTCCAGCCATGTGTCGACCCCGAGGGCGAGGCGGTAGAAATCCTGATCGCCCGAGGCGAGGTTGGCGGTGTCTTTCAGGAAGGCACCATAGGCCGAGACCGGCCCCTGCCCGGTGTACCCCACCCGCAGGCCCTTGTTGGTGGCATAGCCCTCATCGCCCAGCACGCCGCCCCGGGTCTCGCCAAACCACAGCTCGCCGCCCCAGCCGGAGGCGGTCTGCACTGCGGCCTCGACCCCCAGCGCATAGGCCCCGCCGCCCTCGCTCTGGCTGCCGAGCCAGAGATAGGGGCCAAGCGCCACCCAGCTGGCGGGCCGCGCGGAGGCATGCACCAGCACCCCGGCGGCTGTCAGGCTCTCAGACCCGGCCTCGGTGGTGGAGAGCGAGAGGTCTACCGCCAGCTCGCCCCAGCCCAGCCCATAGATCGCGCGGGCTTCGCCGGTGAGGCCAAGGTAGTCCCCCGCCGGATGTCCGCCGCCCTCCAGCGTAACGCCGAAGGACTCAAAGCCAGTGGCCTGCTGCGCGGCGGCGGGCAGCGGCAGAAGACAGGCCAGTGCGAGGGCGATTGGGCGGATCATGTCGGTCTCCATTGAACAGTCACAAATGCTAGGCCGCGCGCATCAAAAGGGAAGGCCCGGGCGTGCCGCAGCGCAGCATCTGTGACCTCCTTGCCATTGCACCGCACCGCTCTATGCTGCGCCTCACCTCGGGGTGCCCCAGCAGTGGGGCTGAGATGCCGGCCAAGCGCCCGCGAACCCGTCGAACCTGAACCGGCTAGAACCGGCGGAGGGAAGGTTTCGAGTCCCCTCGATTGCCCGCTCCGTCCGCATGCAATGGAGGATACCCATGAAGACCCCCCTCATCGCCGCGGGATTTGCCCTTGTCGCCAGCATGGCGACGGCGGAAACCCTGACGGTCTATGCCCCTGACTACTTCGCCAGCGAGTGGGGCCCCGGCCCCGCGATCAAAACCGCCTTCGAGGCCGAGTGCAGCTGCGAGCTTGAGTTTGTCACCGGCGACGTGCTGCCGCGCATCCTGCTGGAGGGCGCCCGCAGCGAGGCCGATGTCGCCATCGGCCTGAGCCAGGATGAAATGGCCCGCGCCGCCGCCTCCGGCCTCTTCGCCGCCCATGGGCAGGATGTTTCGACCCTGACCATGCCCGTTTCGTGGGAGGATGACACCTTCCTGCCGTTCGACTGGAGCCACCTCGCCTTCATCTACGACCAGCGCACCGAGACCCCGCCAACCAGCTTCGAGGCGCTGCTGGCCATGCCCGATGACACCCGCATCGTCATTCAAGACCCACGCGCCTCTGCCGCCGGGCTGGCGCTGGTGATGTGGGTCGAGGAGCTTTACGGCGACAAGGCGGGCGAGGCCTGGGCGCGGCTGGCGCCCAAGATCCTCACTGTCACCAAGGGCTGGAGCGAGGCCTATGGCATGTTCACCGAGGGCGAGGCCGACATGGTGCTGAGCTACACCACCTCGCCCGCCTATCACATCATGGCCGAGGGCGATGAGAGCAAGAAGGCGGCGATCTTCGAAGAGGGCAACTACCTCTACGTCGAACTGGCCGCGCAGCTTGTCGGCACCGACCAGCCCGACCTTGCGCAGCGCTTCATGGATTTCATCCTGAGCGACGGTTTCCAGACGGCCATCCCCGAGGGCAACTGGAGCTTCCCGGCCAAGCTGGACGCCGAGAAACTGCCCGAAACCTTCCGCACCCTCCCGGTGCCGGACAAGGCGCTCTACGTCGATGCCGAGACGGCAGAGGCCATGCGCGATGAGGCCATCGAAACGTGGCGGCAGGGTCTCAGCCAGTAACCCGCAGCCTCGCCGCGCTCGCGGCGGCGCTCGTGCTGGCGGTCACGCTGGGCACGCTCGCCGCCGTGGCATGGCGGGCCGAGGGCTTTGCCGGGGTCGGGCCTGCGGCGCGCGATGCGCTCTGGTTCACCCTCTGGCAGGCCGTGGTTTCGGCCAGCCTCAGCGTGATTCTTGCCGTCCCGGTGGCCCGCGCCCTCGCCCGGCGGCGCTTTCGCGGCCGGGGGGCGGTGATCACCCTCATGGGCGCCCCCTTCATCCTCCCCACCATAGTCGCCGTACTGGGCCTCGTCGCCGTCTTCGGGCGCTCCGGCGTGGTCAACGTGGCACTCCGGGCGCTTGGCCTGCCCGAGGTCAGCCCCTACGGCGCGCAGGGGGTGATTCTGGCCCATGTCTTCTTCAACCTGCCTTTGGCGGTGCGCCTCGTGCTGCAAGGCTGGCTCTCGATCCCTGCCGAACGCTTCCGCCTCGCCGCCTCGCTGGGCATGGAGGCAGGCGCGGTGCAGCGCGCGCTGGAGTGGCCCATGCTCCGCAGCGTGCTGCCCGGCGCATGGCTACTGATCTTCGCCCTCTGCCTCACCAGCTTTGCCGTGGCGCTGGCCTTGGGCGGCGGGCCGGGCGCCACCACCGTCGAACTGGCGATCTACCAGGCCTTCCGGTTTGACTATGACCTTGGCGCCGCCTCGGTACTCGGCCTCGTGCAATTCGCCCTCGCGGGCGTCGCCGCCGCGCTGGCTTGGGGCCTCGCGCGGCCTGCCGTCTTTGCCGGGGGGCTGGGCGGCGTGGTGCGCCGCTGGGATGGCGGCGGCTGGTTGCGCCTGCAGGATGCCACGGTGATCGCGCTCGCCGCGCTCTTCCTGCTCGCACCGCTGCTGGCCGTGGGCCTGCGTGGCGTGGCAGGCCTCGCCGAGATGCCCGCCGCTGTCTGGTGGGCCGCGCTGCGCTCGATCCTCGTGGCCCTCGCCTCCGCCGCGCTCTGTCTCGCCCTCGCCCTGCCAATGGCGCTCGCCGCCCGGCGCGGGCTTTGGGTGCAGCTTGTCGGCGTGCTGCCCATCGCCGCCTCGCCGCTGGTGATTGGCACCGGCCTCTTCATCCTCAGCTACCGCTGGGTCCGCCCCGATGAGATCGCGCTGGCGGTGACCGCCCTCGTCAACGCGGTTCTGGCCCTGCCGTTCGCCCTCGCCGCGCTGGTGCCCGCCGCGCGCGAGATGCGCGCAGGCTCCGGGCGGCTGGCCGACAGCCTCGGCATGAGTGGCTGGGCGCGGATGCGGCTGGTCACCCTTCCTGTCCTCCGCCGCCCCATCGGCTTTGCCCTCGGCCTCGCCGCCGCGCTCTCGATGGGCGACCTCGGGGTGATCGCGCTTTTTGCAGATGGCGACACCGCCACCCTGCCGCTGCAACTCTACCGCCTGATGGCCTCCTACCGGATCGATCAGGCGGCAGGCGCGGCGTTGCTGCTTCTGGCCCTCTCGCTGGCGCTGTTCTGGGGATTCGATCGGGGAGGGCGCGCAAATGCTGGCGCTTGAAGGGCTGCGGCTCACGCAGGGCAGTTTCACCCTCACCGCCGATTGGGCCTTGCCCCCCGGCGCCCGCGCGGCGGTCATCGGCCCCTCCGGCGCGGGCAAATCGACCCTGCTGATGGGCATCGCGGGCTTCGTAGAGCCTGCGGCGGGCCGGGTGCTCTGGGACGGCGCCGAGATCAGCGCCCTGCCGCCCGGCGCGCGGCCCGTCAGCGTACTGTTTCAGGAAGAGAACCTCTTCGGCCACCTCAGCGTGGCCCGCAACACCGGCCTCGGCCTGCGGCCCGACCTGCGGCTCTCTGCCGAGGAGCTGCGGCACGTCGAGGCGGCGCTGGACCGCGTCGGGCTGGGGGGCATGGGCAACCGGCTCCCACGCGCGCTGAGCGGCGGCCAGCGCAGCCGCGTGGCCCTCGCCCGCGTGCTCCTCCGCGCCCGCCCGGTGCTGCTGCTCGATGAGCCTTTCGCCGCGCTGGGGCCTGCGCTGAAACGCGAGATGCTGGCGCTGGTGGAGGAAATCGCGGGCGACGCGGGGGCCACGGTCCTGATGGTCACCCACGACCCCGCCGATGCCCGCGCCTTCGCCGGGCAAACCGTGGTGGTCGCCAATGGTCAGGCCGCCCCGCCGGTCGAGACCGGCCCGCTGCTCGATGATCCGCCCGAGGCGCTGCGGGCCTATCTAGGGTAGCTCGTCATCGGCCCCTGGCCATTCCTCGCCACTGCGAAGACGCCTCGAAGGGCGGATGAGCAACCCCCCAAACGACGAAGGCGCGAACCTTGCGGTCCGCGCCTTTTTGTCAGTCTGCCGTCAAGGCTCAGTCCTTGGCGTTGAGCGCCTTGGCCTTCGCCTTATGCGGCGCCCAGAGGCGCTTGTTGGTCAGGTAGAGCAGCACCGAGAGGAAGATCAGGAAGCCGACGATCAGGAAGCCGGTCTCCTTGCGCTGCATCATCTTCGGTTCGGCAGCCCACATCAGGAAGGCGGCGATATCCTCGGATTCGTGGTGCAGGTCGTTGCTGTGACCATCGTCAAAGTCCACGTCCTCACCGGCGAGCGGCGGGGCCATCGAGATCCAGCCACCGGGGAAGGCGGTGTTCTCGTAGAGGGTCGCGCCATACTCAGTCTTCTCCTCGCCGGTGTAACCGGTCAGGAGCGAGGCGATGTATTCGGCGCCGCCCATGCCCTTGAAGAACTGGTTGATGCCGGTGCCGTAAGGCCCGTGGAAGCCCGCGCGCGC
The DNA here is from genome assembly GCF_019801175.1 of Vannielia litorea. Taxonomy (NCBI): domain Bacteria; kingdom Pseudomonadati; phylum Pseudomonadota; class Alphaproteobacteria; order Rhodobacterales; family Paracoccaceae; genus Vannielia; species Vannielia litorea. The sequence continues at coordinate 410,329 of NZ_JAHVJR010000002.1, read as the reverse complement.
CTTGGCCATCAGGCTGAGGTCGGGCGCGTTGGCGGTGGTCACGGCCGGGAAGTTGTCTGCCGGGGTGGGCGTGCGGAACTCGCCCGTCTCGGCATCGTAGTAATCCCGGTTGGCGTCTTCATCGAGGATCGCGACCTGCGAGGCGTAGGCGCGCACCTGATCTTCGGAGTAGCCCAGCCCGCCCTCTTCGGCCATCGACCGGAAGGAGACGTATTTCAGCCCGTGACAGGCCGAGCAGATCTCGGTGTAGATCTTCAGGCCGCGCTGCAGCTGGTTCTGGTCATACTTGCCGAAGGGGCCCTCGAAGGAGAAGGCAAAGTCTTCGACGTGGCCCTCGGCCCCCGCCGCGAGGGCGGAGGTCGCCGGCGTTGCCAGCGCGAGGAGGGCGGTGAGTGCGAGTTTGCGGATCATGTCTCTCTCTCCGTCCTCTTATTCGGCGGGCGTGGCCGATTTGGCCTTGCCGTAGTGGGCGTTGAAGTCGTCTTCGATCGTCGCCGGGCGCGGCAACGGTTTCTCGATGACGCCGAGCAGCGGCAGGATCACCAGGAAGTAGGCAAACCAGTAGGCCGAGGCGACGAGCGAGAAGCTCGAGTAGGGCTCTTCCGCCGGCATGGCGCCAAGCCACATCAGCACCACGAAGTCGATGACCAGCAGCAGGAACCACCACTTGAACATCGGGCGGTAGCGACCGGAGCGCACCGAGGAGGTGTCGAGCCAGGGCGCCAGCGCCATCACCGCGATCGCGCCGAACATCGCCAGCACACCGAAGAACTTGGCGTCGATGATGCCGAAGCTGATCCACTCGGCGAACATCACCACCCAGACGTCGGAGGTGAAGGCCCGCAGGATCGCGTAGAACGGCAGGAAGTACCACTCAGGCACGATGTGCGCAGGCGTCGAGAGCGGGTTGGCTTCGATGTAGTTGTCGGGGTGGCCGAGGTAGTTGGGCATGAAGGCCACCACCGCGAAGAACACCGCGAGGATCACCGCCAGCGCGAACAGGTCCTTGATCACGAAGTAGGGCCAGAAGGGCAGCGTGTCTTTCTCGGCCTCTTCCTTGGTCGCGGTCCGCACGGAAACACCCGTCGGGTTGTTATTGCCAGTGGTGTGGAAGGCCCAGATGTGCACGGCCACCAGCGCCGCGATGACCATCGGCAGCAGGTAGTGCAGCGAGAAGAAGCGGTTCAGCGTGGCGTTGTCCACGGCCGGTCCGCCGAGCAGCCAGGTCTGGATGTCGGGGCCGATGAAGGGGATCGCGCCGAACAGGCCGGTGATCACCGTGGCACCCCAGAAAGACATCTGACCCCAAGGCAGCACGTAGCCCATGAAGGCGGTGCCCATCATCGCGAGGTAGATCAGCATGCCCACGATCCAGGTCACTTCGCGGGGCGCCTTGTAGGAGCCGTAGAACAGGCCGCGGAAGATGTGGATGTAGACCGCGAAGAAGAACAGCGAAGCGCCGTTCATGTGGGTGTAGCGGATGAAGTAGCCGCCGTTCACATCGCGCATGATGTGCTCGATGGAGGCAAAGGCGTAATCCACGTGCGGGGTGTAATGCATCACCAGCACAACGCCGGTGGCGATCATCAGCACGAGGCAGAAGGTCAGGACGATGCCCCAGATCCACCACCAGTTCAGGTTCTTGGGGGTGGGGATCATCAGGGTGTCATAGGCCAGCCCAACGATGGGGAGGCGCGAGTGAAGCCATTTCTCGATGCCCGTCTTGGGCTCGTAATGGTCGTGCGGGATACCGGACATGCGCGTTTTCTCCCTTAGCCGAGCTGAATGGTGGTTTCGTCGACGAACTCGGCGACAGGCACCGGAAGGTTCTCGGGCGCCGGGCCTTTGCGGATACGGCCCGAGGTGTCGTAGTGCGAGCCGTGGCAGGGGCAGAACCAACCGCCGAACTCGCCAGCACCATCACCGAGCGGCACGCAGCCGAGGTGGGTGCAGACCCCCATCATCACCAGCCACTCGCCGTTCTCGTCCAGCGAGCGGTTCTCATCGGTCGCGGGCAGGCCGGGCTTGTTGGCGTTGCGGTCCTCGGGGTCGACCAGCTGGCTGACCTCGACAGCGCGCGCCTCTTCGATCTCTTCGGCGGTGCGGCGGCGGATGAACACCGGCTTGCCGAGCCATTTCACGGTCAGCTGGGTGCCGGTCTCGACACCCGAAACATCGACGCGAATCGAGCTGAGCGCCCGCACGTCGGCAGAGGGGTTCATCTGGTTGATGAGACCCCATGCTGCACCGCCAGCAACGACGGTGCCCGCCGCTGCGGTTGCATAATAGATGAAATCCCGGCGTGTACCTTCGGGCTCGTGAGTGTCCGACACGGGTTGTTCTCCTTCTCACCGGCCCGGCGCGTGGCGGGCCATGACGCGGCATGACAAGGGCGTGAACCCCAGCCATTTCGCGCGGTTATTAGCTGGCCCATCCGCGCCAGTCCAGCGGACATTCCCGCGCAGTTGCGGCCAAGTGACGCAAAAATCGCGGAACTGCCGGAAAAATGGCACAGGCAGGCCGGTTCTGCAGCGGCGCGGGCGCCGCTGGCTGTAAATCCGCCAGCGGCGTGCTAGGTGAGGGAGAACGCACCTGAAGACCCCCGGAGCACAGCCCACATGCGCATTTCCGCCCTGCCCCGCATCGCCGCGGCCCTCGCCCTATCCCTCGCCAGCACGCTGGCCGTCACCCTTCCGGCACAGGCCGAGATGGAGCTGAGCGTCTACACCGGTTACCAGACCGCGCCGCACAGCCGGGTCGAGGGCAATGACGGCACCGCCGACTTCTCCTTCCTGTCCGAGTGGGAGGGCCGGAGCTTCGAGATGCCGCCCTACTACGGGATTCGCGCCACGTGGTGGCGCAACGCCAACCTCGGGTTCGGCGCCGAGTTCACCCACACCAAGGTTTATGCCTCCGACGAAACCCTTGCCGACAACGGCTTTGACCGTCTCGAGTTGACCGACGGGCTGAACATCATCACCGCCAACGTGCTCTACCGCTGGCCCGGCCAGTGGGCCTCGGGCAAGGTCACGCCCTACGTGGGTGCAGGCCTCGGCATCGCCGTGCCGCACGTGGACATCACCCCCACCGGCGGCTCCAAGACCTTTGAATACCAGTTCACCGGCCCCGCCGCGCGCTGGCTGGCAGGCGCCTCCTACGCGATCAACGACACGTGGTCGGTGTTTGGCGAGTATCAGGGCACCTATTCGTCCAACAAGGGCGACCTCGCAGGTGGCGGCGAGTGGGAATCGAACATCCTCACCAACGCCATCAACATCGGTGTGAGCTACAAGTTCTGATGAAAGCGGCGGGTGCCTGCACCCGCCCGGCAGGCTGAGCGCCGGTTACGCCTCGGGCGGCCGGGTCGCCTGCATCGAGGGGCGCTCGCAGAAGCGGGCGTACCACTCGGCCAAGGCCTCGTTGCCCGCGCGCCAGTCGCGGTGCGGATGGCGGAAATCGGCATAGCCAAGGCCACAGGCCAGCGCGATCTGGGCCACGTCGAGCGGGCCGGACAGGTGGCTCATCCAGCGCGCGTTGGCATGGGTCGCCGCCCTCTGCGCCTTGCCCCATTGCGCCTCCACGATCTCGGCACTCTGCATCGCCTCGGGCCGCAGCCGGCCCTCATAGGTCATCGCCAGAATCGCCTCGGTAAAGCCATGCGCCAGCGCCTCCAGCGTCAGCACCTCCCAGATCCGGCTCTCCGGATAGAGCGTGCCGCTGCCCTGCGTGTCGAGAAACCGGCAGATCACCCGGCTGTCGAACATCGCCGGGCCATCTGGCCGTTCCAGCGTGGGGATCTTGCCGAGCGGGTTCTGCGCCACCGGCATGGTGCCCGGCTCCAGCGGGGTGCCCACGGCCTCGACGCAATCGATCTCATCGGCCAGCCCGACCTCATGGGCCACCACCATGACCATACGGACAAAGGGCGAGGCGGGGCTGTGATGGAGAATGTAGGGCATGGTGGAGCAACCGGCTGTGTTTGTGAGATATTCACGTTGGCCGAAGTTTGCGCCACTGGCAAGTTAACCTTATAGGCGGCCCGCTTCCGGCCACGGATCGCCGCGCAGGCTCAGTCTCCCGCGCCCATCATCAGCGCCGCCAGCAGCGCCACCTCCTGCCCGATGCCATAGCCCTTCACCTGCCGCGCCGCCGCCATCCTGTGCTCCGCCGGCTTGTTCTGCGCCAGCTTCCACGTGCTCTCCACCTTCTCGACGGCAAAGCGGAACGGCACGATCATCCGCATCAGCCGGGCCAGCGCATCGGCTGGCATCTTGTCCGCGGTCCACGGCGGCTTTGGCAGCAACCGCTGCTCGAAATGCTCCGACAGCGCGTCAAGCACCGCCCGCAGCTCGCTATCCGGCATCGGGTGGAGCGTGCCGTCGAGCTGCACCGCCACATAGTTCCACGTGGGCACCTGATGGTCCATCTCGTACCAGTCCGGCGAGATATAGCTGTCCGGCCCCATCACCGAGAGCCGCGCGGGCAAGGGTGCCGTGCAGGCCCGCGCCAGCGGGTTGGAGCGCATCAGGTGCAACAGTGCCACCCCGCTCTCGGTATCGAGCACGAAGGGCACATGGGCCGTGAGCGGCAGCGTCTCGCCATTGGCACTCAGCGTGCCGAAACCGCGCTCGGCGGCAAATTCGAGGCTCTGGGCGGTGGGCGCGTCACGGTAGATCGGGTTGGGATGCATCGGCAGATCCGGGCGGCGAAGGTTCGGCCCCCACCCTAAGCGCTTCTGCGCCGGGTGGAAGGGCGTCCCGCGCGGCCTCCTTCCGGCCTCCCCACCCAACGCGCCAAACGGCAACCGCCCGGCCAAAAGAGATTCAGGGCCTCCGGCGGGAATACTTGCAGCAAGAAAATGAACAAGGTGATCCAAACTGCACGCACCGCCCGCGCCTCAACCCTTCTTCAACCCCCCGGCATAATCCTCTACCCTGCCCGCAACCCACCCCAACCACGGGAGACCCTGATGACCCAGCGCCTTCACCTCGTCTTCGGCGGCGAGCTGATCGACCCGTCCAAAAGTGCCTTCAAGGATGTCGACGCCATCGACATCGTCGGCATGTTCCCCGATTACGCCTCCGCCTTCGACGCCTGGAAGGCCGCAGCCCAGCGCACCGTGGATAACGCCCACATGCGCTACTACATCGCCCATATCCACCGCCTCCGCGACGAGGAGGCCGAGGCCTCTCCGACCGAGGAACTGGGCTGACCGCCCTTTCCGCGCCCGGCCTGCCATGAGCCCCTCGCCGCTCTCCCGGGCCTTCGCCGGTCTGACCGGCCGCAGCCGCACTGCGCCTGCACCCAGCCCCGCCGGGCAGCGCCCGCCGGGGCGGCTGGTGTGGTGCCACGTGGCGGGCGGATGCGATGTGGAGACCCTTATCGAACTCGCCCGCGACATGGCCGAGAGCCACCCGGTCACCCTGCTTGTCACCGGGCTGGGCGAGCGCGCGGCAATCCATGATGAGAGCGATGGGGTGCTGCTGTTTCGCGCGCCGCCCGTGGCCGGGCGCACCGCGGCTCGCGCCTTTCTCGCGGCATGGCGGCCCGATGCCGGGCTCTGGGTCGGCCCGCCCGACAATGCCCCCCTGCTCACAACCCTCGGCACCGCCTGCCCGACCACCTTGATCGCGGCAGGAGACGACCGGCTCGCCGGGGCAGACCGCGCCACCCGCGCCGCGCTCCGGCTGGTGGCCGAGATCTGGGTCGGCAGCACCAGCGTTGCCGGGGCCGCCCGTGCCACCGGCATCGGCCCCTCGCGCATCCGCGTCACCGGCCCGCTCTTCGCCCCGCCCGCGCCGCCGCCCTGCATCGAGAGTGACCGGGCCGAACTGGCCGAACGCCTCGCCGCCCGCCCGGTCTGGCTCGCCGCCCGCCCCGCCGCCGATGAGTTGCCCCATGTGCTCGCCGCCCACCGCGCCGCGCTCGCCATTGCCCACCGCGCCCTGCTGCTGCTGATGCCGGGGGAGGATTGCCCCGAGGATGCCGCCCTCGCCGAGCGCCTCGCCGCGCAGGGCTTCAGCACCGCCAGCCGGGCCGAAGGCGAGGAACCCGCCGACAGCACCGAGATCTACCTGACCGACCGGCTCTCCCCCGAGGAAGATGGTCTCTGGTTCCGCCTTGCGCCGCTCTGCTACCTCGGCGGCACGCTGACCACCGGCACCCCTGTGCAACCCGCCGCCCCTGCCGCCGCGCTCGGCTCGGCCATCACGTTCGGCCCCCACGGCGAGGCGGAGGCGGCAACGCTGGCGCGACTCGCAGGCGCAGGCGCCGCCCGCGCACTGGCCGATGGCGCCGCGCTGCCCGCCGCCGTCTCCGAACTGCTCTCGCCCGACCGCGCCGCCGAACTGGCCGCCGCCGCATGGACGGAAATCTCCGAAGGCGCCGCCGTCATCTCGCGGCTGGCCACCCACCTCGGCACCCAGCTCGAAACCGGGGGCGCGATCTGATGCGCGCCCCGCTCTACTGGTACACCGCGCCAGAGGCCCCGGCGTGGCAGGCCCGCGCCCTCGCCCCGCTCGGCTGGCTCTACGCCCGCGCCACCGCCCGCCGCCTCGCCCGCCCCGGCATGCGCGCCTCGGTGCCGGTGATCTGCATCGGCAACATCAACGCGGGCGGCACCGGCAAGACCCCCACCACCATCGCGCTGGCCCAGCGCATCGAAGGCGTCCACATCGTCTCGCGCGGGCATGGGGGCAGCCTCGAAGGCCCGGTGCAGGTGAACGAGCGCAGCCATACCGCCGCCGAGGTCGGCGACGAGCCGCTCCTCACCGCTGCCTTCGCGCCTACATGGGTCGCCAAGGACCGCGCCGCCGGAGTCCGCGCCGCCGAGGCCGCAGGCGCGCGGGCAGTCATCCTCGATGACGGCTTCCAGAACCCTTCGGTCCATAAGGACTTCTCTCTGGTCGTAGTCGATGCCCATCGCGGCTTCGGCAATGGCCGCTGCCTGCCCGCCGGGCCGCTGCGCGAGCCGGTTGCCGCCGGGCTGGCCCGGGCGGACCTGCTGCTCTCCATTGGCCCGGAAGCCGCGCAGCAGAAGTTCGCCGCCGATTGGGGCCATGCCATCACCGTGCCGCACCTCACCGGCCACCTTGAGCCACTGCAAACCGGGATGGATTGGGAGGGTCTACCCACGCTCGCCTTCGCCGGAATCGGCCACCCCGAGAAGTTCTTCGCCACCCTGCGCGGCCTCGGCGCCAATGTGATCCGGGGCGAGGCACTGGACGACCACCAGCCGCTCACCCCCGCCCTCATGGCCCGGCTGGACCTGGAGGCCAAAGCCCTCGGCGCCCAGCTTGTGACCACCGAGAAGGACGCCGTGCGCCTGCCGCCCGACTTCCGCCAGAAGGTGCTCACCCTCCCCGTCCGCCTCGAACTCTCCGACTGGTCCGCCCTCGACGCCGCCCTGCCCTAGGCCGGGACTCGTCTCACTCCGCCTCACACCACACCCCGACCAGCGTGCGTTGTATTAGTTAATGCCCAAAACCCAACGTGCGTATGCATGGGATGTGCATCACTTGTGCATCGGATGTGCATGCCCCGAAATGCCGTTAACCCCTATGGGTTAACACAAGGCACGCTGCCCCGGCCCAAGGCCCGCGCCGGGCAAAAAAGGGGCCCCGTTGCCACTGGGGCAAACGGGGCCGAAGGTCGTGCCATGTGTCAGGCCACAGGCACCGGCGGTAACTTTGTGAACTCGAAGGGCTCTAGTCGCGCATCTCGGCGCGGATCTGCTGGCGCAGCACATCAATGCTCACCGGCTTTCCATCTTTCTTGAAGTGCCAATAGGTCCATCCGTTGCAGCTCGGCGCGCCTTCCAGATGCGCCCCCACCTTGTGGATCGAGCCCTTTACGTCATTGGCCACAAGCGTGCCGTCTGCCCGCACTTTGGCCGCGTTCTTGCCGTTGCCGCTCACCAGCATCTCGCCGGGGCGCAGCATCCCGCGCTCCACAAGCTGGCCAAAGGGCACCCGCGGCTCGGCCCGTTTGGAGGTGCTGACCGTCAGCGCGTCGCTGTCGATTTTCCGCACGTTATCAATGCGCTTCTGGGCAACTTCGCGGTATTCTGCCTCGCGCTCGATGCCGATGAAATCACGCCCGAGCATCTTGGCCACGGCGCCTGTGGTGCCGGTCCCGAAGAACGGGTCCAGCACCACATCGCCAGGGTTCGTCGTGGCGAGCAGTACACGATGGAGCAGGGCTTCCGGCTTTTGCGTCGGGTGCGCCTTCTCCCCCCTGGAGTTCTTGAGCCGCTCGTGGCCATTGCAGATGGGCAGCACCCAGTCCGACCGCATCTGCACGTCGTCGTTGAGCGCCTTCATTGCCTCGTAGTTGAAGGTGTATTTGCCACCCTCGGATTTGCTGGCCCAGATCATGGTTTCATGGGCGTTGGTCAGCCGCATGCCGCGGAAGTTGGGCATGGGGTTGGATTTGCGCCAGACCACGTCATTCAGAATCCAGTAACCCGCATCCTGTAGCTTGGTCCCGACCCGAAAGATGTTGTGATAGCTGCCGATCACCCAGATCGCACCATCTGGTTTCAGAATCCGGCGCGCGGCAGCCAACCACTCCTCGGTGAAGCGGTCGTAGGCCTTGAAGCTGTCGAACTGGTCCCAATGGTCGTCGACGGCGTCGACCTGCGAGTTGTCGGGGCGATGGAGGTTGCCCTTGAGCTGCAAGTTGTAGGGAGGGTCCGCGAAGATAAGATCAACCGAGGCCTCGGGGAGCTTGTTCATCTCCGCGATGCAGTCACCAGCCAAGATCTGGTTGAGCGGCAGCTCACGCTGCCCCTGTCGGGTCGTCGTCTTCGTCATGTGTCTGCCTCTGTCCCTGCGCTCTTTTGGCGCTCGGTGTTGTTGACTTGAGCATGAGTCAGAGGCGATTCGCGGTCAATTTCTTTTTTGAATCAGGGGTTTGTAGATTTTTGTTGCATCAAGATATTGCGTATCGGGGCAAAGGAACGCCGATGATGTTGTGTGACCCCCAATTGCTGGAGTGCCCTCAAGTGCACACTCGTTCCGTAGCCCGCGTTGCTCTCCCAGCCGTAGCCGGGGTGTTGTTGCGCCAAATCCACCATGAGCGCGTCACGGGCCACCTTGGCCACGATCGAGGCCGCCGCGATGGAGAGTGATTTGCCGTCACCCTTCACCACCGCCTCGGCCGATCCGCAGCCCTGCGGCAGCTTGTTTCCGTCGATCAGCAGGTGGTCCGGGGCGTTTGGCAGGCCAGCCACGGCGCGGGTCATCGCGGTGAGCGCGGCCTGGAGGATATTGATCTCGTCGATCTCCTCCACGCTCACATGCACGATGCAAACCTGCGCCGACGCATGGATCGCCTCGTTCAGCGCAAGGCGGCGTTTCTCGGTCAGCTTCTTGCTGTCGTTCAGCCCGGGCGGAATATTCGCAGGGTCCAGCACCACCGCCGCCGCCGTCACCGGCCCGGCCAGCGGGCCGCGCCCCACCTCGTCCACCCCGGCCACGCGGGCGAGGCCGCGGGCAAAGGCAGCTTCTTCAAGCGAGAAATCAGGAAAGCTCTTCATACCCTCCCATCACCCGGCAAGCGGCGGGGCGCAATGGGGAAGAGACCATAAAAATGCGCCATAAAAATGGGGCGGAGAGCCTCACCCTCCGCCCCCAGTCCAGCGTGGCCCCATGGGGATGACAGCCACGCCCTGCTCGGCGGTGCGCCCCAGGAGACCGGGACGCGCCTTGCCTGTTCGGTGTTCAGTTCCGGCGCATCAGGTCCGGTAGCCGGCGCGGCGCAGGCAGCGCTGCTCGTAGGCCTTCACCCGCTTGCGACCGAGGTCGAGCGTGTAAGAGCAGTTCTGCGGCAGCCGGGCCCGAAAGCCGCTGCGGTCGAGGCAGGGCTGGCCGTAGAAGATCTGCGTGCCCCGGCGGGTCGGCACGGCGGTTTCGCAGCGCTGCGGCAGCCGCGCATGGCGATTGCGATCCTTGTAGCGGTCGCCGCCGTAGCCGGGGGTGACCCGGATCACCCGGTCGGTGTCGCGGCGCGAGGTGCTGGCGCGGTCCTTGTTGCGCTCGTTGGCGGCCACCAGCGCGCCGATGGCACCAAGGCCGAGCAGCAGGCGGAGGGTTTCGCCCCGGTCCATCTCGGCCTGTGCGGGCGAGCTGAAGGAGGTGAGCGCCACGGCGGCGGCGAGGGCGGTTGCGGTCAGGGTCTTGAACATGGCGTTGTCCTTTCTTGCGTCTCAGGAGCCCGGGATGGGCGTCTGTCCGAGACGCGCCGGGGCGGTGATGAGATGAGGATGGGCGGGGGTGGGCCGGACAAACAATATCGCCGCCCGGCTATTGGCTATCAGGCCGAAACCGCGCTGTTGTTATTGAATATCGGCGCCGGTAACCGCATGACTATGCGCATGAAAACGCTCTTCACCCTCCCTGCCGCCGCGCTGGCTCTCGCGCTGGCGGCCGCCCCTGCGGGGGCCACCTGCTACGCCGAGTACAAGGCCAAGCAGGACAATCCGCTCAAGCTCCATTACGGCGTAATGGAGCTCGGGCCAGCCTGCCCGCCCCGCGGCGATGCCAAGGCGCAGGTCGCCGCCCGTTTGCAGCGCGGCGGTTGGGTGCTACTCAATGTCATCTCGCTCTTCGAGGGCACCCCCAGCAAGGCGCAGCAGCAGAATGCCGGATCAAACTTCCTTCGCTACTGACCTGCGGAGCACGGGCAACCGTGTTGTCACATTCGGCATCGCCGGGATCGTTGCGATCCTCGGCCTTGCCGCGGTGTTCCTGTTCCTGACCCTGCCGGATGGCAACGCCTTCAACGAGCGGGTCGAGCAGATCTTCACCGAGAACGATGCGCTGGTGACATCCGAGGCGGTGAAGTTGCTGGAGGTGCTGGCCCAATCCGGCACCGCCTTCGGCGATGTGCTGGTCAGCTACCGGATCGTCATTTTCGTGCTGCTGATCTTCTCTACCGCCCTGCTGATCGCCGCGCTGGTGTTTCTGGTCACCATCATCGCGCTGAACAAGCGGATGGGAGAGATCGAGAAGCAGGGGATTCAGGTTTCCTCGCTGGTCATTTCCCGCGAGGAGCGGGTGGTCCTGCTGAACAACATGGAATTCAAGCTCACCGAGGCCGCCATCGAGACCCTCGCCGTGCTCGCCGAGGCCCGGATGGATGAAGATGTGCTCTCCGGCGCCGCCATCGAGGGCGTGATCCAGGGCAAGCCTGAGGCCGATTGCGACGAGGCCGCCGGGGCCACCCGGATCAAGCGCCTGCGCGACTCACTCGGCAACCAGATGGTTTCGGAACTGCTGGTGAAGAACATCGCCCGCAAAGGCTACATGCTCGCCATCGACAAGGACGTGATCCGGATGGTGTGAGGCGCCGGGTAGCGCCGTCCCGCGGGGTGGCGCCATCAACGGGTGTTTGGGTCACTTTATGGCGCAGAGGTCATCTTCCATGCGAGGTTATCCGCAACCTCACCGAAGCGCCGCCCCGGGGGGCGGGACGGCGCTGCCCGGCGCCTGCGGCGCGCATCGGGCGGGCGCACTCCATCACCCCGGCAGCGGCAACTCCCCCCGCTTGTAAGGCCCCCAATCGGTGATCTCCGGGTAATACATCGCCCGCCACTTCCGCACCCGCGGGTTCATCGCCCTGAACCACAGCGGGCTCACCAGCGCCATGAACCCCATCGCCTGGTATCCGAATGGCAGCTGCGGGGCCTCGCCTGCATCGTAGGTCTGCAGAAGCGGAAATCGCCGCGATGGCTTGTAATGATGGTCCGAGTGCCGCTGCAGGTTGATCAGCAGCCAGTTCGTCGCCCTGTGCGACGCGTTCCACGAATGATGCGGCCGCACCGGCTCGTAGCGGCCCTTGCCAAGGTGCTTCCGGGTCAGCCCGTAATGCTCGATGTAATTGGTCAGCTCCAGCAGCCAGATCGCAGTGCCCGCCTGATAGAGAAACAGCAGCAGCCCAGCCCAACCGCCGAGCGCGATGGCCGCAATGACAAAGGCCAGCTGCAGACCCCAGTAGCGCCAGTGCGGATTGCTCCGGTGCCACCACGGCAGCCCCTTGCGCGCCAGCATTGCCTTCTCGGCATGGAACGCGCTCACCGGCTCCTCGCGGACAACCCGCAGCAGGTAACGCCAGTAGTTTTCACCATAGCGCGCCGTCACCGCATCGCGCCGGGTGCCGACATGCACGTGATGCACCAGCAGGTGCTCCGACCGGAAATGCGAGTAGAGCACCGAGGCCAGCAGGATATCCCCCAGCCACCGCTCCAGCCGGTTGCGCTGATGCACCAGCTCGTGGGCATAGACGATCCCGATCGCGCCATTGGTCACGCCGATGCCGAAGAAGATCACGATTTTCTCCACCACATTCAGATGATCCGCCCCCGGCACCCATGCGAGCATCAGCAGCAAGAGCGCCACCTGCACCGGGCACCAGACCAGCGTGATCAACTTGTACCAGAAGAGCTGCGCCTCCTCGGTTTCGGTCTCTGGATTGTCGAGGTTCAGCCCGGTGACCCCATCCAGCAGGGTGAAGCCCACGAGGGTGAAGAGCGGCACCCCTAGCACCCAAAGCCCGCCCCACGCGGCGGAGGCGATCACCAGAGGCACGGTCAGGAGCGACACCCAGAAGGGCGCCGCCGCGCGGAAACTTGAGATAGGTGCAGAGGCCATTGGCCCTCTCCCGATGGTCATGCGCGCCCCGGCCAGATCATACGGGGGCAGGGCGGCGTTTCAATCGCCTGTGACATTCAGCGCTTGCGACGTTGCGGCAAGGTCGTAGGCCTTGCGCATCACGGTGGGCAGCGCAGCCGGCGCCAGCCGTTCCCAATGCAGCCCGTCCGGCGCGTCGACCTCGGCCATACCGGCATGAACCCGCAGGATCAGGTGGAAGTGCGTGAAGGTGTGGCGCACCTCCCCGACCTCCTCCAACGCGGCGCTCACCGGAGACGCGCCTTCTGGCGGCTCCTCGGCCCAATCCGAGCCGGGCCAGCCGAGCATCCCGCCCAGCAGCCCCTTCTCCGGCCGCCGCTCCAGCAAAAACGCCCCGTCCCCCCGGCGGATCACGTAGACATGCCCCAGCCGCACCTGTTTGGGCTTTTTCGGAGACTTTTTCGGCAACTCCGCCGCGATGCCCTCCGCCCGCGCGGCGCAGGGCTCCCGCCACGGGCAAATCCCGCAGGCCGGGTTCTTCGGGGTGCAAATCGTAGCCCCAAGGTCCATCACCGCCTGGGCATAATCTCCCGCCCGCGCCTCAGGCGTCAGCGCAGCGGCATGACCCACCAGCACCGGCTTGCTCGCGGGCAGCGGCTCCTGCACCGCATGGAGCCGCGCCATCACCCGCTCCACATTACCATCCACCACGGTCTCCGAGCGGCCAAAGGCAATCGCCGCCACCGCCGCTGCCGTGTAGGGGCCGATGCCCGGCAAATCGCGCAGGCCCTCAACGGTGTCGGGAAAGCCGCCGCGCTTAGCCACGACGCGGGCGCATTTCAGCAGGTTGCGAGCGCGGGCGTAGTAACCAAGGCCAGCCCACCGGGCCATCACATCCTCGTCCTTCGCCGCCGCCAGTGCCTCCACGGTGGGCCAGAGCCGGGTGAAGGTGTGAAAGTAGTCTTTCACCGCAGCCACCGTGGTCTGCTGAAGCATCACTTCCGACAGCCACACGCGGTAAGGATCGGCCCGCTCGCCGCTGCCCGGCGGCACCCGCCACGGCAGCACGCGGGCGTGGGCATCATACCACTCCAGCAGCGCCCCGCTCATCTCCCCGGCCTGTAACTCGTCACGCAATGTTTATGGCTCTCCTGCCCGCATTTGGCTGGCCCCGCCGTGGCCGCGGGCGGTAAGATAGGGGCCACACAGCTGAAATGCGAGGCCATGGCCAAGGCACCTGCAAAACCTCCCAAGCGCCACATGCGCGGCTTTGCCCAGACGGCGAAGTTCGTGACCGGCGATATCCGCAAGGCAACGGAGAAACGGGGCTTTGCCGAGATGCGCGTGCTGACCCATTGGGCCGAGGTCGTAGGCGAGGAAACCGCCGCCGTCACCCGCCCGATCGATGTGAAGTTCGGGCGCGGCGCCTTTGGTGCCACCCTGCGCGTGCTGACGACCGGGGCCCACGCCCCGATGCTCGAAATGCAGAAGGAGCAGATTCGCGAGCGGATCAATGCTGTCTACGGCTTTGCCGCGATCCAGCGCATCCAGTTCACCCAGACGGCCCCCACCGGCTTTGCCGAGGGGCAGGCCGATTTCAACCACGCCCCCAAACGCCGCGCCCAGCCCGCCCCAGCCCAACGCGAGGCCGCCGAGGTGCTGGCGCAGGGCGTCACCGATCCCGCGCTGAAAGCGGCCTTGAGCCGGCTCGGCGCCCATGTCATCCACAAATCCGAACGCGGCTGAAGGCCCGCGCAGAAGTCCGAAAGGCCCTTTATGAACTCCAAGATTCTCTATTCCGCCGTCTTCGCCGTGGCCATCGCCGCCGGGACGTACTTTGCCATCAGTCGCACCAGCACCCCGGCCGGCACCGGCTTCGACCTTGCGGCACAGGCCCAGACGGCAGCGGATGTCGACACCTCGGGCATCGCCGAGATGACGCTGGGCGAAGAGACCGCCCCGGTGAAGGTGATCGAATATGCCTCCTTCACCTGCCCGCATTGCGCCAGCTTCCACCAGAACGTGTTCAAGAAGCTGAAGGAAAACTATATCGACACCGGCAAGGTCCACTTCACCTACCGTGAGATCTACTTCGACAAGCCCGGCCTCTGGGCCGGCATGGTCGCCCGCTGCGCCGGCCCTGTGCGCTACTTCGGCCTCTCCGACGCGATCTACAAGGAGCAGACCGAGTGGCTCAAAACCCGCGATCTGGCCGGAATCCACGGTGACCTGCGCAAGCTGGCGATCAAGTCGGGCCTCGGTGCCGAGCAGGTCGACGCCTGCCTCGCCGATGCCGAGAAGGCCCAGGCCCTCTATGCCGTCTTCCTGAAGAACGCCGAGGCCGATGACATCAGCTCCACGCCGTCCTTCATCATCGACGGCGAGAAGCATACCAACATGAGCTACGACGATTTCGCCGCCATCCTCGACGAGAAGATCGGCGAATGAACGCAAGGCCCTGTCGCGGTTAACGAAAAGATAGGGCTTTCATCTTAGCACCTTGAGAGCGTGGGCGCGGCCAGTCGCGCCCGCACTCGCAAGGAGGCGGTGGATGAGCGTTGAACAGGAGCGGCGGCAGGAATGGCGCCCGGAACGGGGCGAAGCGCCGTTTGATCTTGGCGAAGTTTTCTATTCGCGCACCGATGAACGCGGCATCATCCAGAGCGGCAACTACGTGTTTCAGCGCGTCGCCCATTACGAGTGGGACGAGCTGATCGGCGCCCCGCACAAGACCGTGCGCCACCCCGAAATGCCCAAGGCCGTGTTCCGCGTGTTCTGGGATGAGCTGAAGGCCGGCAAGGTCACCGCCGCCTATGTGAACAACCGCGCC
This sequence comes from Vannielia litorea, assembly GCF_019801175.1. Lineage (NCBI taxonomy): Bacteria > Pseudomonadati > Pseudomonadota > Alphaproteobacteria > Rhodobacterales > Paracoccaceae > Vannielia > Vannielia litorea. Next base: position 394,870 of record NZ_JAHVJR010000002.1, on the reverse strand, counting down.
AAGGACGGGCTGCACTATTGGGTCTTCGCCATCGTCGCGCCATGCAAGGGCGGCTACCTCTCGGCCCGGATCAAGCCCACCAGCGAGCTGCTGGAGCCGGTCAAGGCGCTCTATCAGAAGCTCCACAAGGCCGAGGTGCAGGGCAGCTCGGTGGATGACAGTGCCGCCGCGCTGCTGGACGGTTTGCGCGCAATGGGCTTTGCCGATTACGACAATTTCGTGCTCAAGGCGCTGGGCACCGAACTCGTGAGCGAATGCCGCGAACTCGGAATTCCCCCAACCGCCAACGTCACCGGGGCCACCGAGCTCGTCGACCTCGCCAAGCAGATCGTCGAGGCCACACGAGAGCTGTCCGGCGAGTTCTCATACCTTGAGGGCATCCCCCGCAACCTCCAGATCAAGGCCGCCCGCGTCGAACGCACCGATGGGCCGCTGAGCGTGCTGGCCCGCAACTACGAGGGCATGTCGATCGACATGTCGGAATGGTTCGAGGCTCATGTGGTGGGCGAGAACACCAGCTTTTCCTCGATTCGCGGCACCATCGAACGCGCCATGCTGGTGGGCTCGGTCGCCACGATTCTCGCCCGCTGCGACAAGCAGCTATTGGCCGAGCGGCGCGGGTTGGGCGGGGTCGATATCATGCCAGAACGGACGATGCTGAGCGAGCTGCAGGCCAGCTACAAGGCCAAGTCACGCGAGGCCTTCGCCCAGGTCGCGAGCGAGGCAGGCCGCATCGTCGCCTCCTGCCGCGACATGAAGCGCATGCTGCTCGGCCTCGACACCCTGCGCGTCGCCTTCAAGATCGAGGACAGCCGCTCAGGCGAGGCCAATGCCGGGATCGGCGACATCATCGCCCAACTCGCCGCCGCACAGGAGCGGGCCAACACGCACCGAAACACCATCCTCGAACGCAGCGAACGCATGGCAGAACTCGCCGCAGAGATGCAAGGGCCGGAGCGCTCGCACCAGCCCGACCTGCTGCTCTACGGCCCGAGGATGTTGCCCGCCGTCGAGAAGAGCCCCGCGCTGAGAAAGTCCGCAGCCTGATCCGCCCCTTGCCCCTCCCATCCCCGGCCTGACCGCAGTAGCTTGGCCCGAGCGCCCGCATGCCTTGCGGGCGGCACACAAGGGGAGGCAGGCCCATGGCCATGCAGTGCGCGATTCTCGATGACTACCAAGGCGTGGCACTCACCTGCGCCGACTGGTCGGGCCTCGCCCCGGCGGTCGAACCGGTCGTCTTTTCCGACACGATCTCGGGCGACGCCCTCGTGGACAGGCTCCAGCGCTTCGAGGTGATCGTTGCCATGCGCGAGCGCACCCCGTTCGACGCTGCCCTGCTCGCCCGCCTTCCCAACCTGCGCCTGTTGGTCACCACCGGCATGCGCAACGCCTCCATCGACATGGAGGCCGCCAAAACCCAAGGCGTCACTGTCTGCGGCACCGCCAGCCTCGGCCACCCGACGCCCGAGCTGACATGGGGCCTGCTTCTCGCCCTCGCCCGCCGCATCCCCCAAGAGGATGCCGCCCTTCGCGCTGGCGGCTGGCAAACCACCCTCGGCATGGACCTGAAGGGCAAAACCCTCGGCCTCATCGGCTTTGGTCGGGTGGCCCAAGCGATGGCCCGCTACGGCCTCGCCTTCGAGATGGAGGTGCTCGCCTTCAGCCGCAGCCTGACCGACGAGGCCGCCGCCGCGAAGGGCGTGCGCCGGGCAAACGGCCTGCACGCCCTGCTGGCCGAGGCCGATGTCGTCAGCCTGCACGTACCCCTAAACGACAGCACCCGCCACATCATCGACGCAGCCGCCCTCGCCGCCATGAAGCCCTCCGCCTATTTGCTCAACACCTCCCGCGCCGGCGTGGTCGGTACCGACGCCCTCGCGACAGCCCTACACAGCGGCCAGATCGCCGGCGCCGGGGTCGATGTGCACGACCCCGAACCCCTGAACGGCACCTCGCCCCTGCTTACCGCCCCCAACACCGTGCTTACCCCTCACCTCGGCTATGTCTCACAGGACAACTACGCAGGCTTCTATACCGAAGCGGTTGCAAACATCCGCGGCTGGCTCAACGGCGCGCCGCTGCGGGTTCTGGCATGAGGGCTGGTGATCCCGGCAGGATTCGAACCTGCAACCTGCCCCTTAGGAGGGAACCGTTCATAGCGCTATTCCTTCTGTGATTTCTTACGATTGGGTGTTTGTACAGCGTCCGCCTGTACGTGGTTTGTACGAAAACGGGCTCTGACATCGGCCTCATCCGTCTCTGCATGAGCGTAGATGCGCATCGGCAATTTGGGGTCAGACCAACGCCCGGCCTTGGCCGCAGTAACCGGGTCGACGCCTTGGCGCACGACCAATTCCGTGAAAAACCGTGCCGTCCTGCTGGGTGGGCAGAGAGGTATGGGATGCCCGCGCTCTTGCAGATCGTCTTCCAGCGTGTGTTCTAGCCAGTGGAGCTTCCATAACCGAAGACACGCGGCTTCATGAACTTGCCTGTCTTGCGGTTTTTCGGCCGATTCGGCGGCAATGCTAGGAACTCGTCCATCATCTGGGGCGATACGGTGATCCAGCTTTCTGGGTGTCCTTTTTACGCTTTCACCCTGACCTTGTTTTCGGCGGTTCGCAGATCGTCAGGCTCAATCGAGACAGCCTGACCGGTCCGCGCCGCTGTCTCAAACATGAACCGCACCAGGGCCGCGTTGTACGGATCAGCGGCCCGGCAAAACGCCTCGATCCAAGCCTTGTCGGCGGGCTTGCGTTCAACCCGGCTATGCTTGCCGCGCCGCTTGTCCTGTGCGATCCGCTCAAATTTGTCGTAAGGCTTCACTCGAATGAGCGGCGTCCCTTCCAGCTCATGCGCGTTGTTGATGACTGCGCTCGCGGGCGTCACGATCTCGCGCCACCAAGTGTCCGTCGATGCCTTTGGCTTCAGCCTCGGTCCTAGCCCTTTAAGGAGAGCGCCAGAAATCGCGCCCAGAGGCGTGTCGCCGATCTCTTCGACAATAGGGATTAGCTGCTTCGCGGTCTTCGGCGACGCGTTTTAAATCATGATCGCATCCGAGAAGGTCTTGCTCGGTTCATCGCCGACCACATGGCGGCGTATCTGCATCTCGGTTTCGCGGTTAATCCAGTCCCTTGCGCCTGCTTCTGTAGATGCCTTAGTGCTTCGCCGGTATGGGCCTGCGATTGGCCTGCCGTTGTACTCGACCCAGCCCGTAGCCCAGTAGACGCGGCCCCTCTTATAGATTTGGAGCGGCATGACTGGCCTCCTTCAAAAATCTTGTCGATCTGCGCAGGCGTGATGGGCATGGTCCGTCCAAGCCGGTAGAACGCGCCCGTGTCATTCGCCTTTTCGCGCAAGGTACGTTCGGAGATGTCGATCCCCATGCCTGCCATGACCTCGACCCATTGCGCGGGCGTTTTGCCAAGCCCCAGGATTTGCGAGCTGTCTGAGTTTTCGGTCTCTGCCATTTCAGTCGTCCTTGTCCGCTATGGTTGAGCTCAGAAATACGCATGGAATCGCTTGTTCAGTACCTTCTGACGTGCTCAGATGGGATCAACCGTGAATATGCGTCACTTTGTGCGATATTTATACAAAATTGCGCCACCGTCGATTGGGAAGTCAAAATGGCGCATGAAGATGCGGATTTGTTTGCAGAGATAGGTGCGCGCCTAGCCATCTCCCGCAGCGAAATCGGCGTTTCGCAGGCCGCGATGGCAGAGGCGATTGGCGTCTCGCATCGGGCCTATCACAGCTACGAAAAAGGCAAGCGCGGCATCCCTGTCGAAGCATTGGTCAAGCTGCAAAGCCGATATGAGGTTGACGTTGCCTGGTTGCTGCTCGGCATGAAATCAATCCGCGCCGGTCACGATTTCGATGCGCTGAAAGAGATCGAGACCTCGCTCGATCAGTACCTGGTGAGCGCTGGCATCAAGATCAAAAGCGAGAAGCGTGGGGCAATAGTCGCGCGCTGGTACGAGTCACATGTCAAGGGGCGGGAAGTAACGGATGATGAAGTTCACACTTGGATCGAGTTCGCAAGGGAATAGGCGATTGGAAAAACCAAGCAAGAAGTGGCAGAACTTGCGCAGGGCAACATTGGAACGCGTCCGCAGGACCGCGATAGAACCACTTACGCCATTATACATGATTTATGTGGGCGTTTGTGTTTGCTAACTGACCAGTTTCCTGCGTTTCCAATTCTTCGACCATGGCGCCGATCTCAACTGGATCACGGCGGCGCAGCTATTGATTGCGGCTTTAGCGGGGGCTTTGGTACCTTTTCTGACCGGATCGGTGCTGACCCTGCATTTCGCCCATCGCAAGCTGGAAGAATTGGCGAGCGAGTAAGCGTTGCAATCAAACCAGCCAAACCTTGTGTAAATGGCAGCATCCCGCGATAAGTTGCGGGAAACGAAAGAAAGAAGGCATCCGCATGTCCGGCAAATACGATGATCTCAACAAGGCGCAACTGATCGAGCTTCTGGAAAAGCGCGACCGGACCAAGAAGCTTGGGCTGGTCTGGGAACGCGATGAAATCGCGGCGGATCAGGCCATCGACGAGAATTTCATCGCCTGCGAGATCGTGCCGGAGCTGTCGGACAAGCCCGCGCCCTGGCCGAACATGGTGATCGAGGGCGACAATTTCGATGCGCTGCGCTGGCTGCGGATGACGCTGGCGGGGCGGGGCGGGTCAAATGCATCTATGTCGATCCGCCCTACAACACCGGCAACAAGGACTGGGTCTATAACGACCGTTACATGGACCCCGAGGACCGGTTCCGCCAGTCCACATGGCTGGAATTCCTGTACCGCCGCTTCACGCTGGCCCGCGATCTTCTGGCGGAGGATGGGGTGATACTTGTCTCGATCAATGATGACAATAGAGCGGTATTGGAGCTCATGATGGACCAGGCAATACCGGGAATGCGACTTGGTTCTTTGGTCTGGAGGACTCGAGATACAACCAGTGCGAAAGGTGGAAACTTCTCGGACGTTCACGAGCACATCTTGGTATACGTCAAGCCTAACTTCATCTTCACGGGTAAGCAAAAGTCGAACAAAAAGTATAAGAACCCAGACAATGATCCTCGTGGGATATGGAATGTTGATCCTCTGACACTTGCGTTCGATCGAGATGATCGAGAGAACTTGTTCTACCCATTGCACGATCCCAGAACCGACATTTGGTATCACTGTGACCCTGATCGTGTGTGGGCCTATGCATCCAAAGATCGGCTGAAACCGGGTCAAAAGACACGCTCAGACACTATGGAAGCGCATATCGAAAACAGAATGATATTGTTTCCAGAGCAGCAAGAAGTAGTGGTCTTGAATTCCAAGGAAGAAGTGCTTTCTGCTATCGAGCTAGGCGCTGCTCCCGTTGCGCCCAGAGATAAAAAACCATTGATCTGAATAGATACCTATCCCGATTTTTGGGCTGGGAAGAAAGTTGGATTTGGCCGCCCAGGTTTCAAGAAGTTTTGGAAAGATCTGCGAAGCCATGTATCCCCGTTGAGTAGCTGGATCGCACGAATGAACGAGGATGAACTCGATAATCTTTTTACACTTAGAACGGGGTCCGGCGGCGGTGCTGGCACCAACGAAATTCAAGGTATCTTTGGAAGGAAAGCATTCCAGAATCCAAAGCCAAAAGCACTCATCAAACAGTTGGCCGCTCAGGCTTCTAGTTGTAGCGACATAGTCGTTGATTTTTTTGCTGGCTCAGCCACAACTGCTCATGCGGTTATGGAGCTGGACGCCGAGGATGGCTGCGACCGGCGGTTCATCATGGTCTCCTCGACCGAGGCTGCGGAGGAGGAACCGGACAAGAACCTTTGCCGCGATGTGATGGCGGAACGGGTACGGCGGCTGAATGCCAGCGACGATCCGGAATATGCCGATCTTGCCGCGCCCTTTGCCTATCTGCGCACCCGCGAAATCGCCTTTGAGGATCTGGATTACGATCTGGCCCCCAAGGATGCCTGGGCCGCGCTTGAAACCCTGCACGGCCTGCCCTTGAGCGTCTACGACAGGACAACCCCGTGGAACGCGCATGAGGGTGACGGCGTCACGCTGGTCATGGTGGACCGCTATGACGCCGCGCTGCTGGACTGGCTGCGTGACCGGTCGCGCCAGAACGTCTTTGTTTATGCCTGGGCACCGGGGCAACTGGCGCGGGAATTGTCCGGCGTTGAGGTCGAAATCCGTTCGGTCCGTGACACGCTAGTGCGGAGCTTCCAGCAATGAGCGACGGGCGCTACGCACTGGCAGGATACCAAACCCGCGCGGTCGCGGCGCTGACCGGCGTGATCCGCAAGGTGACGGAATATCACGACAACCGCCCGCAGCACCGACAGGAGATCGCGCTGAAGAGTGGCGTGACACTGCTTCAAGCACCGACCGGCTCGGGCAAGACACTGGTCCTGGGGCGCACACTGGAAGGGTTGCGCGGGGGGCTGTCGCGTCCTGTCGTTTGGTTCTGGTTCGCGCCCTATGCAGGGCTGGTCACGCAGACCCGGGATTCGATTGTCGAACAATGTGGTTCGCTTTGGGTCCGGGGCATCACCAAGGATCGCGAGCCAGTTGGAACACGCGACGGCGATGTATTCGTCCAGACCTGGGGTGCGGTCGCTGCGAACAACAGGGACGCCCGCAAGGTAAGGCGTACAAAGGAAAGCGCGCTGTCGCTGGACGACATGATCGAGACGCTGCGCGACGACGGATTCTTCATCGGTGTGGTGATCGACGAGGCGCACCTCAATTTCGGCGCGTCCGCAGCCGCCGCCGCCTCTTTCTATCTAAATGCTCTGAAGCCGGATTTCACGATCCTTGCCACGGCAACGCCGAATGATACCAGGCTTGAAGCATTCGAGGAAGAAGCCGGTGTCGAAGTTGCGAGCAGAGTAATTGTCCCGCGAGGAGAGGTCGTAGAAGCTGGACTGAACAAGGAAGGCCTGATGATGGGCGTAATTCGCATGAGTGATGCGGATCGCGACTTGGTGGACCACGAGCAAGCCACCCTTACCGCCGGGTGGACGCAGCATCTGCGCCTTAAGACAAGACTGGCGGAGCGCGGCATAGCACTGACCCCCCTGATGCTGGTTCAGGTGGAGGATCAGTCAAAGGGCCGCGATGATCCGGTCGCAAGGGTTCGGGAAAAGCTGATCGAAGTTGGTGTGCCTGATGCCGCGATTGCCACCCATACCTCTGGACAACCCGGTCCTGATTTCCACACGCTCGCCTATGACCCAGACAAGGAAGTGCTGATTTTCAAGGTTGCGGTCGCCACTGGCTTCGATGCTCCCCGCGCCTGGACTTTGGTTTCCGTTCGTCCGAACCGTGGCGTCGAATTCGGCCTCCAGATTGTTGGCCGGATCATGCGGGTGCACCCCCTGATCCGCCCCATTGACGGGCAGGATGCCTTGCTGGATCGTGGCTATGTGTTCCTGACAGACCCTGAGTTGCAAGCGGGCCTCGATGCCGCCGTCGAAGAGGTCAAGGCGGTGCGCCAGAGCATTGAGCTGATTACGGATCGGCTCGATGTCTTCGAATTTGGAAGCGCTTCAAAACCGCTTGTGTGCAACGATATCGCTACAACCTCCCGGTTTATGCCCCCTATGCCGACAACGCCAGAAGACCGCCAGATGCGGCTTTCGAATTTGATCGAGAGCGGCTTGGTGAAATCGGACGTATCGCAGCTGCCTGAAGCCGAACAAGACCGCGCCATCCTTGCGGGCGAGGCATGGCAGCAGTTGGCGCAAACGCCCTTATTCGGCAACCTGCCGGAAGCAGAACGCCCTGCGTCCGGGGCCAGCATACCGGCCAAGCCCAATCTTCGCCACTACCCCCTGCGCAGAGATATCGACCTTCCGAAAGGCCTCTGGCGGGAAATGCCGCCCGATCCCGGCAGCGCGGAAAAGCTGGTCGATGACACTGCGAAGCTCTTTTGCAAGAGCTCGAACACCGTGTCGCTTTTGCAGAAGCGGAAGACCAAGGCCAAGATGAGCCTGCGCGATTTGTTCGTCGTGGACCTGACCGAAGAGGTCGATTTGCGTCTGCGTCTCTCGAATGCGCGGGTCGCAGAGAAGGCGCAGATGGCCTTCAACTTAAACGACGCCATCGATCCGAGATTGCTGAAACGAGCGCTGATCACAGAGCTGCGCCGGGTGGTTGATGATGAGGGTATCGATGCAGAGGAACGCGACTTGCGCCGCGCGCTGGATTTCGCGGTGATGGGTGAGCCGGAGAAGCTGAAAGAGGCGATGAAGACTGCGCAAGGCCGAAACGTGCGGCTGTCTGACGCCGAGCGATCCCCGAAAGCTAATACGGCCCCGATGGCCAGCCGGTCGCCAGGAAGTCAGCCTATGGCGTCTTTGCTGCACGCCTGAACGAGGAAGAGCAGAAGTTCGCAGAGGTCCTCGATGAGGATGGGACCGGCACCGTGCTCTGGTGGATGCGAAATCCGGAAAACGAACGCTGGGCAACTAGGATCGTGCTGCCGAGCGGCAAGAACTTCTTTCCGGACTTCGTTGCTGGTGTCGCCGGACGCGCCACGCCAAACGCAATTGCCTTGGTCGAGATCAAGGATGACGGCGAAACCGGGCGCCTTCAATCCGACCGAAACATCGACAAGATCAGGGTGCAGCACCGCGAATATCGCAACGTTTTCTGGACTTACCGAGACAACGGTGACTGGGTTCGAGCACGATACGCCGAGGGGCTACACCGAATAGTGCCGAAGGATATGTTCTCCTTGTCGGAAATGCTATTCCTCGAGTAAAGGCGCCCCAGTTTATAAGACCTACCGAGATCTTCCTGCCTTTACGCGCATTTCCCGGTCATTGGAAAAGAAGCTCTCTTTTAGCACCTTTGCGCCGATTTCTTGGCTGTTATGGGTCTCGGAGATGATGGTGAATTCTCCAGGCAACGTGCGAAGCGCCTCCGCGACAGGGTCCGGCCTGGGATGGAACAAGCCGTCTCTTGAGCTTTCGCCCACAGCGGCTTCTCCAAAAAGGTCTTTCTGCTCTGGTTCGGGATAGTGATCATCTACTGCACGATGCTGAATCTCTCCCCGTGGCCCGAAATGGATCGGAGTATAGTGAAAATGCGCTCGTTTCAGTGGGTTATTATCCAGGAAACCTTGAATTTCATTGCATAGAGCGAAAATGTTATCCGCGTTCTCTAGAGTTCCCAACGTTCTCGCATGCACGTGCCCAAAATCGATGCAAGGATGAACACCTTCAATTTGCTTCGATAACGATAGGATTTGATCGACAGAACCCAGCTGACCGACTTTCCCAGCTGTCTCGATAAACAGTCCAATGTCAGTGGAACCAAGTTGCTCGACGAACTTGGCCGCATTGTCCGCAAACCGAGCCGAAACCTCGTCTTCATCTCCACCGTACAGTGGTCCTGGATGAAGAATCACCTCTTTGCCGCCGAGTAGGTCGGTCAATTCGTAGGTCTTGTTCAACGTGTCGATCGAGCGAGAAATCTTTTCTTCCTCACTACTTGTCAAGACAATGTAGTATGCTGCGTGCACCGATACCCTTATCCCAAGGTCATCAGCTAGCGCCTTATATTCTATGCATTTTTCAGGCTTGGTCCTCGGACCATAGGTCATCTGCAGCTCAACCGCATCCAAGCCAATTTTGGAAACCCATTCAAAGATTTTTGAGCGGTCTTTTCCGTCAGGGCCTTCAATGAAAGCCAACGGGTATCCTGCGACACCAAACCTCACCATCGGGCAACGTTGCGGGCAGCACTGGAACTGACTGAATGCGCCCAGGACTTCCCTGCGGCCATTGCCTGAACAATACCGCGCGACACTCCTGCAGCGTCCCCGATGACATAAACACCTTCGACCGACGCCTTGAACCCTCGAGACAGTTGCACCTTGGGCCAGTACAGATCGATCGAGGGACCGAACACTTTGAGAGGCCCATGCTCTCCTTTGGCATCATCGAAAACCTGGCAAGACTGGTCGTTGAGAAGCCTGTGAAGCAAAGCCTGAAGAACCTTTTTGTACTGCGGGCTCGGTCCTTCGGGGATCACGTCAAGAATATCTTGCTCCAACGTGGAATCGCTTCCCGAAAACTTGTCAATGGCTCCGAGGAGTAGCCGACCCTCACTCGCCTCGTTAACGGACTGGCACCATTCCTCAAGGAGCTGCGGTTCAAAAACCTCTCCAGTTCTTGCCATTAGCGCGACGTTGGTCCGCCCGGTGTCTTTTCTTACAAAGGCACCATCCGCAAAGAAGCCGTTTCCAAATTTGACGGGAACAATCTGCCCGCCCTTGCATGTGCAGAAGGTTCTCGCCTGTCCCAGCCCCCCAAAATCAAACTTAAACTTCGGGTCATCCTGGTAAAGGAACTGCCTGCTGATCGTGTTCGACGGGGTCTCGATCCGAACACCGATGTCCGGCGAGTTCTCAGCATATTCAATGCCCAGCTGATCCAACCACCGTCGCAAGGCAATGTGCCCGCTTCTACCAGTTGCGATCACAACGTTCTCGGTTTCGATGGTCTCACCCGTTTCCGAGACCAGTCTGAACCAGTTGGCACCAAGGCGCTCAACGCGCTCCACCGACCAACCTTCGAAGATAGGTGTCGTTGATTGCACGTCCGAGACTAAGTCGTCGATGGTAGTTCTGTAGCTATCCGCATGCGCGATGCTGACGTCATATACTTTGCGGTTCGGCACGTTGGGGTGTTGAACCACAACGCGTCTTCCATGAGTGGATGCCTCGGCCAGCGCGATAGGTTGGGCGTTCATCAATTCTTGGACGCCAGAACTGGCAGGAAAGTGGCAGTACTTGTTGCCGAACGTTGCTGATGCCCCACCTATGCCATTGATGACATGGCATTTCTGCTCGAAACAACTTGAACAAGACTGGCGCTTCAGCGACGGGCAAACCTTCCGTTCGCCCCTGAGGCCTGCGTCGAGAACTACAGACGACAAACGGTCGTCGAGAGGCAATTCGACAACTGAATTTAAGGCGGCTGGACCCGCGCCGATGAGGGCGTACTTAAACATCGCTCTACTGCTCCACTTCCGAGTTCGCGCTCGGATTTTGCACTTCATCTTGCACTACTTCCGGAGAATTTTCAATCTGCCGCTGGAGTTCCAGGAGGCGTGTGCTGATCTCATCTATGCGAGTGGCGACAGCGTCCAGTCTGTTATTGCCATTAGAAGAGTCTTTGATCGTCTCGATCTCCGCTTCCAGAGTGGAGAGTTGCCCGCCCAGGTCTTGGTCGAAGTCAGTAAAGGCCAGCGGACGAGCAAAGTTGATAGCAAATCCTATGAGGAAGGGAATGAGCACAGAAAATGCAGCGATGCCTAAGCCGCCAAGCAAAAGCTGCTTCTTAAAAGCCCGCTCGTCTTTCTGAAGAGCTGTTAGCGCCCGATCGACTTCAGTTTTTGCGTCCAACTTTGACTGCAAAACAGCAAATCTGTTCTCAATTAACCCATCGAGAGACCTTTCCAGCTCTGTCTTCGAGGACTCAATTTTGGTCATCGCAGTTTTTAATTCGTCTCTGTTTTCCTCGACTAGTTTGAGGAGGCCGCCGATTTGGTTTTCTGCAAATTCTGTATTCTCCAGAAAATTTCTCAGAGTCCTAAACTCCTTTAGCTCCTCTGGTTCTTCCGCAACTCCATTGGTAAACGCAAATTGTATAGTAAATATTCGTTCTGCGTCGTCGCCTCCCCACTTCAGCTCGACCGGAGATGCAGTCACATTGTGAATAATTGCAAAAAGCCTTCCCTTGTAGTGTGGCTCGACTTGAGTGCCCATTTGCACAAAGAGGCCTTTCACGGCCAATTTGATACGAAGATCAAAATCGCCTACCACATTGCCCGGCATCCTCAAGAATTCTCTTGTGGAAACAATCAAGCTACCCAAGGGGGGTACTACGACGTTGCAGCCTTGTAGGGGTTCTCGTGCGAACTGTTGCTTACCGTCGGTGCTTACGTAGAGATCACCGATTCTCAAATCGTAACTAGCGGGCTTGAAGCAGTGTTCAGCGGAGCCTTCGCTGATGATCTTCAGGTCGCGGATGTCCTTTTTAAGCAGGAAACCTGATGGCTGCTCGACTTCAACTTCACCTTGCGTGGCCATCGTTCCCCCTTAGTGGTATCGGCGCTGTAAGTTCCTTCACCACATTGGTACTATTGGCACAAACGGCGGTAAAGCAAAGAACCTCAAAGGTCGTCTGCGATGGATCAGCATTTCATCACGATCACCGGCGCGCACGGCGTCGGCAAGACCTCGCTAATCGAGGAAGTAACCGCGCAAGCGGCAAGGCGGGAAGACATCAGCGTCATCCGCGAACCAGCAAGGGAGATCGCCAAGCGTGGCTTCTACGTCAATGACAAAATATCGCTTGATGGCGTCTTCGAGTACCTAGGCTACTGCCTGGCCGAGGTGCGCCAAGTTCAAACCAAGCTCGTCTTGACCGACAGATCGATCCTCGACCTCTATGCCTACACTCGTGACCAGTTCCCTCATCGGTTTTCGTACTCACTTGAGAAGCTGATCGTTGAGCAGATACATGCGGAAAAGCACAGAACCCGGCTATACGTATACCTGCCGATTGAGTTCCCGATGGAGCATGACGAACTGAGACCGGCGGACCTTGAGTACCAGGCGTACATCGATGGAGTCATCCGAGAACTGCTGGATCACTTCAGGATGCCAACCCTCGAAGTGCGCGGTACTATCGAAGAGCGTTCCTCCAAACTCCTGGAAGCGATTTCGAGCTTGTCGGAAGTGGCGTAGAGCTTAAGCGATATCGGTGACCGCAACGTCAAGAAACGACACTACTTTTTCTCCCAGCTGTGACGGAGAGGCATTCTCTGCATCGAGCATGAGGTCGGAAATTCCAGCCAATTCTGACTGATAGCTTTCACTGACATCTTTTGCGAGGACGCTGTAATCTTGTCCGGCATCTATGTCCCGCGATCTCAGACTATGACGATGAACAAGGTGGTCATAGCCGGCCCCAAGGTGAACGTGCGTCAGATTCAGGGTAGTTTGCGCACGAAGCACAAGAACCTGCTCCGGTTTGCGCACCGCATCGACCACCAATGAATGATCAGGAAACTCGCGCTCAAGCGTTGACACTTCGTCAGCGATCCAACGAAAATTGGTTTCTTCGTCGAGACTATTCCCCGCGAGTTGCAGAAACGCCCTTCCCGGCGATAGCGCAGGTCGGATGCTGGAAATCAACGAACTGGTTGAGACATGGAGCGCCCCGAGGCGTTTGACCAATTCTTGCGCCAATGTCGTTTTTCCGACTCCGGTCGGGCCAGAGATCACTATGATATGTGCTCTTCTGTCCTTCATGAGTTCTTGGTGCCTTCTCAAGGGCTTCTGTCAATCGACTGTTTATGTACAAGTGGTGTTTCAAGCAGTCTCTGCCGACTCTTGTCAGCCCGACAGTACACAGGATTGGACTAATCAGAAAGAGCAGCCTATCCCTGTTCGCCGTGCATGCCTTCATCCCGCGATGACCGTAACAAATTCTACCAACGGCCCGAACTCAAACACATCCGCAGCCTGCAGTGCCGCGATGAAGCGAGCCCGATGGTCGTTATCAGCCGTCAATGTACCGCCACCTGACCAATCGAGTTAGATATCCGGATCAATCGTGGCCAAGTAGGTATCCGCCATCATCCTTGCCCAGCGTCCGTTGCCGTTGGCAAAGGGGTGAACCCAGACCAGCTTGTGATGGAAGCGTGCCGTGGCTTCCAGCGGGTCGTAGGTGCCGTTCTCGCGCCAGTAGCGGGCATCGTCCATGCAGGTGCGCATTTCGGTCGATATGTGCCAGACTGGCACGCCAATGTACTTCTCGGTCAGACGATAGACACCCGCCCAATCCCAGACTTGCCCGAACAGCCGCTTGTGGACCTCGGGGGCTGCATCGTCGGTCAGGATGTTGAAAGACTTGGGCCGCCGGTCCAGCCAGGTCAACCCCTCGATGATGTTTTCGCCCTCCAGCTCGTTCAACTCGCCGCGCGTGGTGATGTGCTTGGCCTTGAGGCCAAGCAACTCGTCGGGCGTGAGTGGGGTCGCGCCGGTGGGTTCGTGCAGTTCCAGGGTCACTTCCAGAAATCCCTCGGCATTTCGCGGGCGATTTCACCCGCCAGGTCCTCGATCATCTCGTCCTGGCTGCGTAAGCCTTCGGTCTGCTCTTCAAGGGCCATGTGCGCGCGTGTGCGCTGGATGATGCGTCTGGCCTTCTTGCGGGCCTGGGCCGTGACAATCTCTTCGACCGGCCCTTCGCGCGGGATGATCGCGTAGACCAGCTTGCCGCCCATTGCCTCGGCCATCTTGTCGAGCTGGTTCAGGGAGATTGTCCCGGCTTGTTCGTTCTGGATAGAGCTGTAGACGCTGTTGCGAGACACGCCCAACCGCTCGGCCAGCGCGGGTGCGCTCATGCCGATGGCTTCCTGGAAGGTCGCAATCCAGCCCCCAAGTGGCTTGGCGAATGCTTGAGCCACTTGTCTGGCTTGATTGATCTTGCCTTCTGCTTGCCGCTGTTTTGCGCGAGAAACGGACATTTGCCAACCTGTGAGTTTGCATACTGGATCAGTTTGTAATTCCAAAATATGGCATTTGTTCGGATATTGCAGTATTATGGTATGGCGAAATCTCATGGAACGCCAAACCACGCTATGGCAGCTATCGCTCAAACTTAATGCGTCAGCCCCCGGTCTATGCCCCGATCCTGCACCTCTAGCTCTGTTTCAGCCGCTCTTCGGCGTGCCTCGCTAAGGTCAAGCTCTCGTTCAACTTCGCGTCCAGCGCGTTGTAGGTGGCCTCTTCGCTCAGCAAGCCACGCAACGCCTGCATTGACGCGATCTGCGAGCGTATGAGCAACGTCGCGCAGGCCGCGATACCATCCAGCTGGGCTTGCAGCCTCTTCGTCGAGCGCGCTCCCAAGCCGCTCAATTCCTGCGCTGAGGTTTCGCAGGCCGTCACCAACCGCTCGACGCAGGCGAGCAAGTCGCGCTCCAAGGCTGTCAGGGGCGTCGTCATTCATCTCTCCTCGATCTTGATGCAGATGACCGGCGTCCCGGCCAGTGTGCAGGTCTTCAACTCGGTCCTGGCCGGGTCCAGCGTCAGCCAGGTCTCTTCCCCCTGCTCGATCCGCGTCTGACCCAGCTCCACCATCTCCGAGCGCGTCAGCATGGCCGTCCAGAACCAGCTCGCGGCCATCATCGAGGCGATCCCCGTCACGATCAGCCCCGAGATCACCCAGGGCGAGATCGTCAGCCAAAGCCTGATCTGCTCGGTCCGCGTCTCGAACAAGCTCCTGTTCTCGTTCAGGAAGTGGCGCGTATCGCTCTCGATGGTACGCCGCGCGTCGCTCGCAATGGCTGTCAAATCGGTCCTGAAGCTCTCCAGCTGGGATGCCATCGAGGCGGCGTAGTCCTGGCGTATCGTGTCCAGCTCCGCGTTCAATTTCTCGCTCAGCCGAGTCGGCTTGCCAGTCTTCATGAAAAATCTCTCCTTTCAGGCGCCAGCGTTCGCCGGTCTCGGGGTCCTGCGCGGTGAGGTAGGCCTTGCCGACGCGGGGCAGGTCGAAGCCCGCATCGGCTAGGGCATCGAGCATGCTGGCGCGATCCTCGATTAGACCCATCGATATCTGATCGAGGATCCACGCATGCAGCTCGCCACGGCCATGGGCGCGGGTCGGAGCCTCGATGGTGTCGCGCACCCCCTGGGCGCGCTCCAGCTCCATCGAGTCGGCCCAGCCGTGGCGCTGGTTCATCAGGTCGCGCAGGCTGTCATAGGCGTCCTGATAGCCCGGCGGTGCGATGTTCAGGCTGCGCCCAGTTGTCAGCTCAAGACGCGGGGTACAGAAGTGCAATTCAATGCGGTCCTCGTCGCTGTGCCGGACCCAGAGTATGTCGTATTGCTCTCCTTCCAGCCCTGCGAAGGCCAGCTTTTCGAAGGCGTCCATGGCCTCGGCCTGCTGCGCTTCGGTGGGCGCATCCTCGGTGGCGAAGCTGATCACGCCTGCGCGGTAGGTCCACTGGTGGCGACTGGCGTCGATCAGCGCCTCCGTGCGGCCTGGATCGCCGCGCAGCACCTCGGGCAAAGGGTCGCGGGCCGCGGTCAAGGGTTGGCCCTCGGCATCGCGGACCAGGTCGCGATTGCCGTCATAGGACAGCACGCGCTCGGCCACGAGATACCCGACCGGCCCCGCGCCTGTACCCTTGCCGTTGGGAAAGAACTTGATCAACACCGCCGCGCCTCATCGAGGAGCTGAGCGAGCTGGCGTTCGATTACCAGCAAGCGGCGCGCGACGGTCAGACTGTCGAGGTCAGTGCGGCCAGCCTTCATGGCGCGGTTCAGCCAGCGTGCGATCTGGCTGAGGTTGCCGCCGATGCGCCCTACGGCCAGCACAAGCGCCGGATCGACGCGTGGCACGGGCTTGCGGCGGCGGGCCTCGGTGAGGCCAAGCGCCTCGCGCAGGAGAGTTGCGGCGGGCAGGCCAGCGGCCTCGGCCTTGGCGCGCAGCTCGGCCTTCTCGGTCGCCGTGCAACGGAAGACGAAGGTCTCCGTCAACGGCTCCTTTGCGCGGGGCTTGCCCGCGCCGGTGGGGTTCGAAGGGGAGGTTCGCCGCCTGGATTTGCGCCTTTGTCACCAGCTTTGCGGCCAGCAACGCATCGACTTGGCCCGCCACCTGCCGGACTTGAACCAGTTATCGGAGAAACAGACCTTCGACCGGGTGAAGCCCGAACTCTCGGTCGTATAGGCCTTCACGGCCGGCAACAGGTCCTCGACCTCCGTCCCGGCATCCAGGGCCTCCCTGATCCGCCTGAGACAATCCGCCCTCCTCCGCACTCGGTCCGGTGGATAGGCCGCCAACACCTTCTCGGCTTCGTCATCCTCCGCCGCCACGCGCTCGCGCGTAGGGGGTTTCTGGATGGTTTTAGGATGGTTTGGGGGCCGCTGTGGCCCCGGTACCCCGGCCACTGTGGCCCCCGTTCCGGGTCCGGTGTGGACGGGGTCCACTGTGGCCCCCGTCTCGATATCGGGCTCGGCAGTCAGTTCCAGCGCCTCGATCCGGGCCAGATCGATCCGGTAAACGACGGTGAATCCGTTCTTGCATCCCCGCGCGCCGGTCTCGACCAGGATGCCTTCCTTCAAGAAATCCCGGATCGTTCGTTTGACCGTGGTCTCCCCTAGCTCCGTGTGTCGCTGGATCGTCCCCTTGGAACACCAAATCCCCGAGCCGTCATCCGACGCCTTGTCTGCCAAAAACATGATGATCTGCTTGCGCGCCGCACTCCCGAGCTTCCGCTCGGCGCACGCATTCGCTACCCGCCAGCTCATTGGAAAGCCCCAAAAGCCGCACGAGCGTGCGAATCTTGTACAGGCTTCGTACGAGATTTCGGTCGTTTTCGGGGAATTCGGCGGAGAACAAATCGGGTGTTTCTGCACGCTTCCGCAGAACCTCTTGCAAATAAGCCATATTTTTCAGGTGTTTTTGGCGACCCCGGCAGGATTCGAACCTGCAACCTGCCCCTTAGGAGGGGGCTGCTCTATCCAGTTGAGCCACGGGACCACGCCGGGCGGGTTTAGCCCGCGCGGGCGGGTCGATCAATCCTGAAGCCCAGCTTAAGGGTGCGCCGGCGCTCGGGCCTTTTCATTTGCGCGCCCACGGGCCAAAAGCTGTGTCAAGGAGGAGACACCCATGGTCACAGTTTCGCAGCGCACCGGCCGCCTTGGCACCGAAAGCGCCTTCGAGGTCCTCGCCCGCGCCGGCAAGCTCGCCGCGCAGGGCAAGAGCATCATCAACCTCGGCATCGGTCAGCCCGATTTTCAGACGCCCGCCCACATCGTCGAGGCCGGGATCAAGGCGCTGCGCGACGGCCACCACGGTTACACCCCTGCCAACGGGCTGCCCGCCCTGCGCGAGGCGGTGGCCGCCGACCTGCATCGCCGCCACGGCTGCGAGGTGAACCCCGATAACGTGGTCGTGCAACCCGGCGGCAAGCCCACCATGTTCTTCGCCTGCATGCTGCTGGGCGAGCCCGGCGCCGAGATCATGTATCCCAACCCCGGCTTCCCGATCTACGAGAGCGTCATCAAGTATTCCGGCGCCACGCCCGTGCCGATCGCGCTGCGCGAGGACAAGGGCTTTGCCTTCTCTGCCGAGGAGGTTCTGGGCCAGATCACCGAGCGCACCCGGCTGATCATCATCAACTCCCCCGCCAACCCCACCGGCGGCGTGACCCCCAAGGAAGAGATCGACAAGCTGGTCGCGGGCCTCGCCGATCACCCGGATGTGGTGCTGATGTCGGACGAGA
Source organism: Vannielia litorea (assembly GCF_019801175.1). NCBI lineage: Bacteria > Pseudomonadati > Pseudomonadota > Alphaproteobacteria > Rhodobacterales > Paracoccaceae > Vannielia > Vannielia litorea. Next base: position 376,549 of record NZ_JAHVJR010000002.1, on the reverse strand, counting down.
TCTACTCCTGCATGCTCTACGGCGGCCGCTCCCATGTGAGCCTCCTGAACTACCCCGAAATCCGTGATCGCCTCATCATGCTCGACGGCTGGTCCAAGACCTACGCGATGACCGGCTGGCGCCTCGGCTATGCCGTCTGGCCAGATGCGCTGGTCGACCATGCCACGCGCCTCTGCATCAACGACCACTCCTGCGTGAACGCGCCCACCCAGTTCGCCGGTATCGCCGCGCTTGAAGGCCCGCAGGACGAGGTGGTGAAGATGGTCGAGGCGTTCGACCGCCGCCGCCAGGTCATCGTCGAAGGCCTCAACGCGCTTCCCGGCGTGCGCTGTGCAGATGCGGCAGGCGCCTTCTACGCCTTCCCCAACATCGAGGGCACCGGCCTTTCGGCCCGCGAGGCGCAGGACCGCTTCCTCGAGGAATGCGGCGTCGCCACCGTTGCGGGCACCAGCTTCGGCGCCTTCGGCGAAGGGTTCCTGCGGTTCTCCTATGCCAACAGCGAGGAGAACATCCGCGAAGCGCTGTCGCGGATCGGCAAGGTTCTGGAGAGCTGAAATGGCGCATGAAAAGGCTCTAACTCAGCTTGAAAGCCTTCTTGGCGACCGGCTGAAGCGCTCCGATGCCGAGCGTGCGGCCCACGGCCAGAACGAGGCGCATTTCCCCGATATGCTGCCCGATGCGGTTGCCTACCCCAAGAGCACCGAGGAGGTCGCCGCGGTAATGCGCATCGCCCATGCCGAGGAGATGCCCGTGGTCGCCTACGGCACCGGCACCTCTCTGGAGGGCCATCACCTGCCGGTTCGGGGCGGCCTTACGATCGATCTTTCGCTGATGAACCGCATCCTCGCCGTACATGACGCCGACATGGATGTGACCGTGCAGCCCGGCGTCACCAGGACCCAGCTCAACGACGAGCTTCGCGCCACCGGCCTCTACTTTCCGATCGACCCGGGCGCCGATGCCTCGCTTGGCGGCATGGCCGCGACCCGTGCGAGCGGCACGATGGCGGTGCGCTACGGCACCATGCGCGAGAATGTTCTGGCGCTTGAGGCCGTGCTCGCCGATGGCCGGGTGATCCGCACCGGCTCCCGTGCCCGCAAGTCGTCATCCGGTTACGACCTCACCCACCTGCTGATCGGCTCCGAGGGCACGCTCGGCATCATCACCGAGCTGACCCTCAAGCTCCACGGCCAACCCGAAAGCATCGTCGCCGCCACCTGCCGCTTCCCGACGGTCGAAGACGCCGTGAACTGTGTGATCACAACGATCCAGACCGGCATCCCGATGGCCCGGATCGAGTTGGTCAACGGCACCATGGTCCGCGGCTTCAACCGTGCCAGCAACGCAGGCCTGCCCGAGGAACCGCATCTCTTCCTCGAGTTTTCCGGCTCCGAGACGGCGGTCGAAGAGCAATCAGCCATGTTCGAGGAGATCGCCGCCGATTTTGAAGCGCAGGACTTCAAGCGCGCCACCCGGATGGAGGAGCGCAACGCGCTCTGGGCCATGCGCCACAACGGCCACCACGCCTCCAAGGCGCTCTACCCCGGCAAGCGCATCTTGGCGACCGATGTCTGCGTGCCGATTTCTCAGCTGGCCGAAGCCGTCACCGCAGCCGAGGACAAGGCCCGGGAGCTTGGGCTGGAGCCCTGCATCGTCGGCCATGTGGGGGACGGCAACTTTCACACCGGCATCGGCTTCGACCGTGACGATCCCGCCGAACTGGCCATGATAGAGACCTTTTCGGCCCATCTCGCCGAAACCGCCCTGCGCCTAGGTGGCACCGTCTCGGGCGAGCACGGCATCGGCCTCGGAAAGCGCAAGTACATGGAGGCCGAGCACGGCCCGGCGCTTGTGCCGATGCGCGCGATCAAACAGGCGATGGACCCGAAGGGCATCTTGAACCCCGGAAAGGTTCTGCCGGACTAAGCGGTCAGCAAGCCCTTTAGCATGGAAATTTCGGCGGCGAGGCGGCGGGTCTGATCCGCCGCCAGCCGGGTGAACCGTTCCGGCGCGTGGCTCTCGCCTGCGACTGCTGCGATCTTTGCCCAAAGCGCCAACGCCATGGTGCAGCCGCACAAGCGGCAGAAGTCGTGCGCCAAGGGCGCAGCGTCTTCCGCTCCGGCCAAAGCCATACGCGCTTCTCCCCAATCCCGCGCGGCCTGTGCCACGGCATCAGACCCTGCTTCGGCTGAAACAGTCTCTAACCATGCCCCAAAGGCATCCGCGCTCTCGGCATATTTTCCCCGCACGAACCGCTCCGCCAGCGTCCGCGCGTGGATGCCATTCGCACCCTCGTAGATCGCGGCGATCCGCACATCGCGGTAGCTTTGCTCCAGCCGATATTCCTTGAGGTAACCGTAGCCACCGAGCACCTGCATGCCGGTCTTGGTCGCCCGCATGCCCGCCTCGGTGCACCACACCTTCGCCAGCGGTGTCAAAAACTCCACCAGCGCCGGGTTGTCGCCCGACTCCAGCAAAACCAGCGCCACATGAGCCATCGCCCGGGCACTCACGGCATGGGCGTCGATCTCGTCGATCATCCTCTGCACATCCGCATGGGCATCCAGCGTTACCTCGCCCTCCGGCCCGCGACCCTGCACGCGCTCGGCGGCATAGCTGCTGGCCACGTCCCAGGCGCGAGCAGCATGGGCGGCGCCCTGCAGGGCCACGTCGAGTCGGGCGTGGTTCATCATCGTGAACATCGCCATCAGCCCCTCGCCCTCCTTGCCGATCAGTTCCGCCTCCGCGCCGTCGAACGCAAGCTGGCAGGTCGGCTGGGCATGGATCCCCATCTTCTCCTCGATCCGCGTCACGCTCACCGCATTGCGGCTGCCATCCGCCTTCGCGGACGGGCAAAGAAACAGACTTAGGCCGCGCAGCCCGTCATCCGAACTGCGGGCCAGCACCAGATGCAGGATCGTCTCCGTCGCATCGTGATCGCCGCCGGAGATGAAGATCTTCTCGCCGGTGATCTTCCAGCCATCGCCCGCTGGCACGGCCCGACAGCGAATGCGGCTGAGGTCAGAGCCGGCGCCCGGTTCGGTGAGCGCCATCGTCGAGAGCCATTCGCCGGACGCCAGAGGCGGGATGCAGCGCTGCTTATGCTCATCGGTCCCGAATTGCAGGATCGTGTCGATCGCTCCATGCGCGAGGCTCGTGAGCATCTGCAGCGCATGGTTGGCGGCGGTGAAGATCTCGGAGGTCACCGCAAACACCGGCCGCCCCATCTCTTGCCCGCCATAGGCCTCGGGCGCCATGAGCCCCTGCCAGCCTTGCTCGGCGAGGCTCTTGTAGGCGGCCACAAAACCATCAGGCAGGCGGACCCTGCCATTCTCCAGCCGCGCGCCTTGGGCATCACCCGCCTCGTCCAGCGGCGCCAGCTCACCCTCCGCGAAGGCGGCAAAATGCGCCCCGATCTCGGCGGTCAGCTCGGGGTCATACCCCGGCAGGCCTTTGGCCCCTGCCACGGCTTCGAGACTGAAAAGAATGTCCTCCAGCGGCGCTTTGAACGGCTTCATCAGTCTCTATGCCAGCCCAAGGAGCCGCGCGGCATTGCCCTTGATGATGTCTTCGCGCAGCTCGTCCTTGATCGCGATCTTCTCAAAATCCGCCAGCCAGCGCTCGGGGGTGATCATCGGCCAGTCGGAGCCAAAGAGCACCTTCTTGCGGAGGATCGAGTTGCAGTAGCGCACAAGGATCTCGGGGAAGTACTTGGGCGACCAACCGCTGAGGTCGATGTAAACGTTCGGCTTGTGCTGGGCGACCGCAAGCGCCTCCTCCTGCCAAGGGAAGGAGGGGTGCGCGAGGATGATCTTCATGTCGGGGAAGTCCACCGCCACGTCATCCATATACATCGGGTTCGAGTATTTCAGCCGCATCCCGTTGCCGCCCGGCATCCCGCTGCCCACGCCGGTTTGCCCGGTATGGAAAAGTGCGATGCAGCCCTCTTCCTGGATCACCTCGTAGAGCGGATACGCCATGCGGTCGTTGGCGAAGAAGCCCTGCATGGTGGGGTGAAACTTGAAGCCCTTCACCTTGTATTCCCGGATCAGCCGGCGCGCCTCGCGGGCGGCCATCTTGCCCTTCCACGGGTCGATCGAGGCGAACTGGATCAGCACATCGCTGTTCTCGGCCACCAGCTCAGCGACCTCATCGTTGGAGTAGCGCCGATAGCCGGTCTCGCGCTCAGCATCGACGGGGAAGATCACCGCGGCGATGTTCTGCTCACGGAAGTGCGCCGCCGTCTCGGGGATGGTCGGCGGGTGCTCCCACGGGGCGCGGAAGTACTTGGCCATGGTGCTTTGCAGGTCGTCGTAGCCGTCATCCGTATGGCAGCCGCAGGGCTCCTCGGCGTGGGTGTGAATGTCGATCGCGCGGACCTTGGATATATCGACCATGTCAGCTGTCCTTCAATGTGATCACAGCCGGATCGGCGTTGTCGTAAAGCCGTTCCAGCATTTCGGCGCGGCGCGTCAGCACCTTGCGGAAGTTGAGGTTTCCCTTCGCGGTCATCTCGCCGTCGCCCATCGAGGGCGGCTCGGAGAGAACGAGGGCGCGCGTGATGAGTGAGGCGGAGCCAGAGGTTTGGCCGGCCCGCTCGGCAAGGCGGTGACGGATTTCGCGCTTCAGATGCTCGCCGACCAGCGCGCCATCGGCGGCGTCTTCCTCGAAGCCGGCCTTTTTGAGCGCTCCCATGTTTGGGAAGATCAGCAGGCCGATCTCCTTGCGGTCGGCGCCTGTGATCACAAGATCGGAGGCGATGCCATCCAGCAACTTCAGCGCCTCCATCCTCAATCCCGCGGCGCGGACCCAAGTGCCGGTTTGCAGCTTGAAATCCTCCGAGATCCGGCCGTCGAACTTCATCCCTTTGTTGATATCGCCCGCGTCGACGAAGACCATCGCATCGCCGGTGATGAAGTAGCCCTCTTCGTCAAACGCCTCTGCGGTCTTGGCCGCGTCCTCGAAGTAGCCGGGCATGATGTTCGGCCCCTTCACGCGCACCTCGCAGCGCATCTCCTCATCGGGGATAAGCTTGGTCGTCACCCCGGTCAGCGGAACGCCGACGATGCCGGAACGGTCGGTCGGCTCATGCTGGAGCATGGTGGCCGGCGCGGTTTCGGTCAGGCCCCAAGAGGAGGTCATAAGCGGGAGCGCGCCGCGCACCTCCATCGCCATCTCTTCCATCGCCGTCCACACGTCTTGCGGCAGGGAGGCGCCAGCGTAGAAGATCATGTCGAGTTCCGAGAACACGCTGCGGCGCAGGGCTTCGTCGCTCTTCATCGCGTCCACGACCATGCCAAAGCCCACCGGCACGTTGAACCAGATGGTGCCGGCCTTCATGGTCAGGTTCTCGAGCGTGCGGTCGATCAACGCGGGGGTTGGCTTGCCGTCGTCGATGTAGATCGAGCCGCCGTTGGCCAGCATCATGTTGAAGTTGTGCGACCCGCCGAACACATGGTTCCACGGCAGCCAATCCACGATCCGGGGCGGCTTGGTGCCGAGGAAGGGCAGAGCGTCGAGCAGCTGGGCCTGGTTGGCGCACATCATCCCATGCGTTGTGATCACGGCTTTGGGGTTGGAGGTGGAGCCACTGGTCAGCAGGTATTTCGCCACTGTATCGGGGCCGATTTCCGCGTGGATAGTATCGATGTTAACGCCAGTGTCGCCTTTCAGAAGTTCATCGAACGCAACCATCCCCGGTTCTGCATTCACTGAAACCAACCGCTCCAGTGCTGCGATCTCGGGCAGCGCCAGCGCCTCCGCGTAGCGGGCGGCGTCATCGGCGTAGATCATCCGGGGCTTTACCAGTTCCACCGCATGCTTCAGCCGCCCGTGGGCGCCGTGGATCAGCGCGTATTGCTCGGCCACGGGCACCAGCGGGATGCCCACGTATTGGGCCGCGAGTGCCAGCAGTCCGTGGTCCACGCCGTTGCCCGACATCACGAGGATCGGCGTGTCGGCGCCAAGGCCCCGGCCCACAAGAGCCGACCCAATGGCACGAACCTGCTCGAGCACTTCGGCATAGGCCAACTCGCGCCAGCCAGCGCCGGAGCGCTCGGCGATGAACACGCGGTCCGGTGCCTCCTCGGCCCAGCGGTGCAGCCAATCGCCTGTGACAGGCGCGGGCGTGCTCATCTGGTAGCCGGAGCGCAGCAGCATGGTGCCATCTGCGCGCGTCTCCTGCTCGACCTTATGCGCCAGATATCGGCTGTCGGTGGTCATTTCGGGCTCCTCCCCAGTTTGCCGTTGCGCTCGATCCGGCGCAGGGCGGTGATCAGCAGGTCGAGTTCGGCGTCCGTCAGCCCCTCGGCCATGCGTTTGTCATGCGCGCTCACGGCGATCCGCGCCTCTTCGCAGAGCGCGAGGCCCTTGGCGGTGACGTGCAGCGCATAGGCTCGCCGGTCGTCTGGGGCGCGATCGCGGGTGAGCAACCCGGCCTGCTCTAGCTCATCGAGAATCACCACGAGGTTTGGGCGCTCGATGGCCAGCAGTTCCGCCAGTTGCGATTGCCGCAGCCCCGGGTTTTCCATCACCACGACCAGCGCTGAGAAGGTCACCATCCGCAGGCCGAAGGGCGCGAGCGTGGCGTTCACATCCATCTGGATCATGTGAAACGCCCGCTTCATGTTGTAGCCGACGTGGCCGCGCAGCCCCTCGTCATCCGGGTCCGGCTGCACCAGTTGGGGGCGCGGCGCTGGCATCAGCTGAATTTCGGCGCGCGCTTTTCGAGAAAGGCAGCCAGCCCCTCCAGCGCATCCGGCGATGTTTGTGTCAGGGCGGCACAGAGACTTTCGGTAAAGAGCCCGTCCGCCTTGGCCATGTCTTCGATCCGGGCGATGGCCTGCACCATGATGTAGTTGGAGAGCGGCGCGTTGGAGGCGATCTTTTTCGCAAGATCCATCGCCAGATCGAGCGCCTCGCCCTCACCCACGGCATAATGGGCGAGGCCAAGTGCTTTGCCCTCCTCATGGCCATACTTCCGGCCGGTCAGCATCATCTCGATCATCCGGTCGGCGCCGAGGATGCGGCCCACCCGCACGGTCGCTCCGCCGCCCACGAAAATCCCGCGCCGCCCCTCGGGCAGCTGGAAGATCGTCGAGGCTTCGGCGATGCGGACATGTGTGGAGGTCGCCAGCTCCAGCCCGCCGCCGATCACGGCGCCATACATGGCCGAAACCACCGGAACCCCGCCAAACTGGATACGGTCCATCACCTCATGCCATCCACGCGAATGGCGCATGGTGCCCTCGGCGTCGCGCGCCTTGTGCTCGCTCAGGTCGAGCCCGGAGCAAAAATGCCCTTCGGTGCCGGTCAGCACCACTACGCGCACGCCCTCGGGCACCTTTCGGAAGAACCCGTCGATCGCCTCCAGCAGTTCGTCGCACATCGCGTTGCGCTTGCCGGGGCGGTTCATGGTGAGCACGGCAATGCCGTCATCCCTCACGTCGATTTTCAGCATGTCGCTCATCGTGTTTCCTTATCGGGGCGGCAGGCGGGTGGCGCCGTCGAGCCGGATCACCTCGCCGTTCAGGTAGGCATTTTCGACCATGTGCTGCACCAGCATGGCGTATTCTCGCGGCAGGCCGAGACGGTGCGGGTAGGGCACGTTTGCGATGATCGCCTGCGTCGTCTCTTCCGGCAGGCTCTCCATCATCGGCGTGTTGAAGAGGCCAGGAGCGATGGCGTTCACCCGGATGCCGGTCTTGGCGAACTCACGCGCCGCTGGCAGGCACATTGAGGCCACGCCTCCCTTTGAGGCCGCATAGGCCGCCTGCCCAAGCTGGCCGTCTTGGTAGGCGGCGGAGGCGGTGTTCACGATCACGCCGCGCTCGCCATCTTCGTTCAGCGCTGGCAACTCCTGCATCAGCCGGGCAGCATGGGACATCACGTAATAGGTGCCGAAAAGGTTTACCTTCATGACCTTCTCGAAGAGATCGGTAGAGAGCTTGCCCTCCCGCCCCACGATCCGCGCCGCCAACCCAAGGCCCGCGCAGTTGACCGCGATGCGCGGGGCCTCGCCCAAGTCGGCCGCGGCCTTCTCGACCGCCGCCTGCACTGCCGCCTCGTTGCTCACATCCGCCGGGCAGGCCGCGCCGCCAACTTCTGCCGCCACGGCCTCTGCGGCCTCGGCGTTGTAGTCGAGCACGGCGACCTTTGCGCCAAGCCCGGCCAGGTGCCGCACAGTCGCCGCGCCAAGGCCGCTTCCGCCGCCCGTCACGAGGGCTACGTTTCCGCTGATATCCATGAGTCCTCCCAGACGAATTTAAAACAGTTATAACTCATACCTAAATTTGCGCAAGCCACCCGCGCTCGGCTTTGGCGCGGGTGTCAGACCGGAATGAGAAAGAGCGTGATGACCGGGAAGGCCACGAGGATGGCCACCCGGACGATGTCGGAGGTCACGAACCACATGACCGCCTTGTAGGTCTCCACCATGGGCGTTTTGCGGTCCATCGCGTTGATGATGAACAGGTTCATCCCCACCGGCGGCGTGATCAGCCCCACCTCGACCACGATCAGCACAAGGATGCCGAACCAGATCGCCACATGCTCCAGCGAGACACGAGCGAGGTTGGACTCATTCGCCCCGCGCAAGCCGATGGCCTTCATCGTTTCGTCATCCAGCGTCGCGCCCGATTCGAGCGTGGCGCGGGCGGCCTGCACCACATCCGGCGTGGTCTCGCCGAAGATTGCGGCAATCTGCATCGGGGCAAGGCTGGCGGCGTCGGCTACGGTTCCGAGGCCAAGCACGGCCATCTGCTCGTTGGCGCCCTCCAACTCCCGGGCAAAGCGGCTTTCGCGCATACCCTCAATCGCCCCGGCCTGTAGCCCCTCGAACCACATCTGCGCTTCCGCGAACCAACTCTCGAACCGGGCCTCCTGCAGCGCGTGCAGCGAGATCAGGCCAAAATCGAGGTTGGAGATGATCGGAAAAAAGATCGGGATCGTCAGCAGGATCATGCTGAGGCTGTCCATCAGGCAGCCGAAGACGAGGTAGAAGGCGAGGATGATGATCAGCACCATCCAAGGGCTCCAGCCGAGGCCGACGATTGTGTTCGAGAGTTCCTGCGGCACTTGAGAGAGCGCGAGGAACGAGTTGTAAAAGCCCGCGCCCAGCACGATGAAGAAGATCATCGCCGTGGCCTGGGCCGTGCTGATGATGCTTTCCTTGAACCGCGCCCAATCAAGCTGGCCGCTCACCAGCGCGATCAGCCCGGTGCCCGCCGCGCCCACGGCGGCGCCCTCGGTCGGGGTGAACCAGCCAAGGTAGATGCCACCCACCACGAGACCGAAGACCAGTAGCACCGGCCAGACATCGAGCAGCGCGCGGATGCGCTCGCTGTAGGGCACTGGCTCACGGGTGCCGGCGGCGTCGGGGTAGAGCCGCACGTAGATGCTGATGGTGATCATGTAGCCGATGGCCGCAAGCACGCCTGGGATGAAGGCGGCGAGGAACAGCTTGGCGATGTTCTGCTCGGTGAGGATCGCGTAAATCACGAGGATCACCGAGGGCGGGATCAGGATGCCAAGCGTGCCGCCCGCGGCCAGCGTGGCGGTGCTGAACCCACCCGAGTAGCCGTAGCGCCGCAGCTCGGGCAGCGCGACCCGGCTCATGGTGGCTGCGGTGGCGAGCGAGGAGCCACAGATCGAGCCGAAGCCCGCACAGGCGCCCACCGAGGCCATCGCCACGCCGCCCTTCCGGTGACCCAGCCAGCTTTCCGCCGCCTTGAACAGGGCCGTCGACATGCCCGAGAGCGTGGCGAACTGGCCCATCAGCAGGAACATCGGGATGATGCTCAGCGAATAGCTGGAGAAGGTCGTGTAGACCTCGCTCTTCAGCTTTGCGAGAAACACGGTCGTGCCGCCGGTCGCGTAGTAGAGCCCACCAAGGCCGACAACGAGCATGGCAAGGCCAATCGGCGCCCGCAGGAAGATCATGATGAGGAGGATCGGGAACGAGAGGTATCCCAGTTCGAGCACGCTCAATGTGCCGCTCCTTCTGCTTTGGGCAGCCAGTGCTGATCGGTCGTCAGCTCCATGACCCGCCCCACGGCGCAATAGATCGCCACAAGCGAGGCGACGACGGCGGCGATGAAGCTGGCGAGGAACGCCCACCAGATCGGGAATTGCAGCAGCAGCGAGGTCTCACCGTTGCCGATCTTGTCTTCGAGGCCGTAGTAGAGCCGCCATGTGATCAGCAGCACGATCACGGTAAAGACGATTTCCCAGAAGGCGATGATCACAGCGTTCTTCCGCTTGGAGAGGAAGGAGGTGAACACATCCACAGTCGCATGGGCCGAGAAGAGCTGGCAGATCGGCAGGAAGGAGAAGATCGCAAAGGCGATGCCGGCCTCGACGATCTCGAAATCGCCGTTCACCGGGCCAACCCCGGTGCCGAGCAGCGTGTTGGCCAGCCCCTCGGCGGCGTTCTGCAGAAAGTCGGAATGTCCAAAGGTGTTGAGCCCGCGCCCGACCACGCTGATGCAGGTGAGGAGGATCAGCGCCACCAGCACGACCCCGCCAGCCAACGCCATGCCTCTTGCAAGACCTGTCATGAATCTAAGCACTGTCTCCCCCTCCCCAAGGGCGCGCCCGGCCTTGTTTCCCTAAGGCTGGCGACGCGGCTCCCCTAGCCTGAGTTGCACGCCATTTCCAGCTTCACTTTCGGTTTTTGAATGATGCTCCCGCAAGATTCATCCACCGCCGCCGAAGCCCTGCAATTTCGTTATGGCACATAACTATATTGGACGCGCACCTGTAAACCCTGTTTATGCCGGCGCTGCGCCCAATGTCTCACTCGAGACAGCCCCCTCAAGCCCGGTCGAACCATAAAGCCAAGCGACGGCCTCATACCAGTCTTCCGGCCTCTTGGCGCTCATCACGGTGTTGCGAAGCTCCGCATGGGCGCCCTCGGGGTGGTAAACGTGTGTGCCGATCTCGCGGCTTTGCAGTTGGATGCGGGCGGTGCGCTGGCGGCGCATCTCGTTGTAGCGGGTCAGCACCGCCCCCACCTCGCCGCCCTGCTCGACAAGGTGCGAAAGGGCCACCGCATCCTCCATCGCCATGCAGGCACCCTGCGCGAAGTATTGCATCGTCGGGTGCGCCGCATCGCCCAGCAAGGCCACGCGGCCATCGACCCAGTTCAACACCGGGTCACGGTCGCACAGCACCCAGACCTTCCAGTCCTTGCCCTTCTCGATGATCTGCCGCGCCTTCGGGCTGATGTGCTCGAAGCCCTGCGCCACCTCCTCATGCGTCACCGGCTTGCCCGCCACCGGCTCGGGCGCGTGGTTGTGGTAGGTCACCACAAGATTCCACGTCTTGCCGCCCTGAAGCGGGTAATGGACGATATGGCACTTCGGCCCGGCCCAGAGCGTCGCCGCGTTCCAACGCAGATCTTCCGGCATGTCCTCGGTCGGGATCACCGAGCGATAGGTCGAGTGGCCAGACACGCGCGGCATCCCGTCCCCAACCAGTTGCTGCCGGATCTTGCTCCAAAGCCCCTCCGCCCCGATCAGCGCCTTGCCCGTGACACGCTCGCCGCTGGCCAGCACGGCGCTGGCGCTGCTTTCGTCCTGCTCGTAGCCCGTCACCTCGCAGGAGGTGCGCAGCTCGACCAGAGCATGCGCCATACAGGCTTTCAAAAAGACGCCGTGCAAATCGCCCCGATGAACCACCGCATAGGGGTTCTTGAACCGAGTGCGGAAGTCCTCGCCCAGAGGAATGCGGGTGATCTCGTCACCGCTCATCGCATCCATCAGGCGGAGGTTGTCGATATACACCGCCATCTCCCGCGCGGTGTCACCCACGCCAAGGTAGTCGAAGGCATGGAAGGCGTTCGGCCCCAGCTGAATGCCCGCACCGATCTCTCCGAGTTGGCTTGCCTTCTCCAGCACGATGGAGCGTTGCCCCTTCTGGGCAAGGCCAATGGCGAGGGCGAGTCCGCCTATCCCACCGCCTGCAATCACGAAACGGTCGTTGCTCATCGGGTCTCCTCCCCCGTTGTGGCTAGTCAGCGCCGGTCATTCTGCATCGGGCTGTTTGCTCGGGTGCGCCTCGGCAAAGGCCGGTAGCGCGTTGCAGGTCTCCGCAATGCGCCGCAGGTTGGGCATGGCGCTCAGGTCCACCTTGAACCGCGCGGCAGAAAAGACCTGCGGCACAAGGTAGATATCGGCCATCCCAGGCGCGTTGCCAAAGCAGAAGTCCTGCGCCGGCCGCTTGGCCAGCAGCGCCTCGCAGGCCGCCAGCCCGTTGCCGATCCAGCGCTGGCACCAAGCCTCCACACCCTCCTGATCCTGCCCGTATTCACCGCGCAGGTATTGCAGCACCCGCAGGTTTTGCAGCGGGTGGATCTCGCAAGCGATGGCGGCGCAGAAAGCCCGCACATGGGCGCGCTCAATCGGGTCATCTGGCAGCAGCTTCGGCTCCGGGTAGGTCTCGTCGAGCCACTCCAGAATGGCGGGCGATTGCGTCAGCACCTCGCCGCCCTCCAACTCGAAACTCGGCACCAACCCCTGCGGGTTCAGCGCCTTGTAGCCTTCCCCCTTCTGCGCGCCGCCATCCTTGGTGAGGTGAACAGACACGAAGTCATAATCCACCCCCTTCAGGTTGCAGGCGGTCCGGCAGCGGTAGCTGCTGGACGACCGGAAGTAGCCGTGAAACTTCATTCCGCTGGCCCGATATCGAGTGCGATCGGCGCGAGGCCGTCGATGCCGCCGGTCAGCTTGTCACCCGCCACCACCGGGCCAACGCCCTCGGGCGTGCCGGTCAGGATGATGTCACCGGGCCGCAGGTGGTAGAAGCCGGAGAGGTGGGCGATCACCTCGGGCACCTTGTGGATGAGCAGGTCGAGGGTCGAATCCTGCTTCTGGGCCCCGTTCACCTCCAGATGAATCCGCTGCGTGCCCACGCTAAACCCGTTCGCCTTGGTCATCGGCGAGAGCACGCAGGAGCCTTCCACGTCCTTGCCCAGCATCCACGGGCGCTTCTTGTTGCGCGAGGCGATCTGCTGGTCGCGCCGGGTCATGTCCAGCCCGCAGCCATAGGCGTACACCGCCGCCGCCCCCTGCTCGGGCGTGCCCTTGAACACCTCCGCGCCCAGCGCCACCGCAAGCTCCATCTCGTAATGAAAGTCCTCGGTGCCGGGCGGGTAGGGCAGGGTGCTCCCGGTCGGCAGCACGGCATGGAGTTGCTTCGAAAAGTAGAACGGCGCCTCCCGATCCACCTCGAACCCCATCTCCTCGGCATGGGCGGCGTAGTTCCGGCCAACGCAGAAGATCCGGTGAATCGGGTATTCCGCGCTTTCACCCTCCACCGGCACGGATTTCACCTCCGGGGCATCAAACAGGTAGTCGGTCATCGGGCGCGCTCCTCGTAGTAGTCCAGCTTCTCCTGAAGCGGGCGGTCATGGATGCGAACGAGAAAGGCTTCCTCATCCGCGTGATGGGTGATTTCTGCAAAGACCGGGGCGGTAAACGTGTCTTTCGCCGCCCAGTCGATCCGCTCGCCGTTGACGATGGAGTGGCCCTTGCCCTCGATCACATGAAAGGCAGAGGAGCAGGAGCGCAGCGGCGGTGTTTCCGTGCCGCCCGCCTCGATCATCATGGCGGTGAACCCCATGGTCGGCAGCACATCCGTCCCGGTCTCGGGGTTGATGTAATCCAGCTCCACCACCGGGCCGCCATCGTATTTCATCGTCTCCACCAGTGCCTCGCGGGTCCGGGCCCAGGGGTAGCGCGCCATCGGGTAGCGCTTTTTCTGCGCCCCCAGCTTGCGGGCCGGGGCGAGACCGGCGGCGCGATAGTCGATCTGGCTGGGGTCAGGCCGGTTGCGCTGGTTTTGCAGCGGGCCTTCTTCGGCATAAGACCCTTCGAGGTAAACAAAGAGCGGCAGGTCCAGCGCGTCGAGCCAGACAACGGGGTCCTTGCCCTCATGCCCGTGGTCATGCCACTCGCCGCCGGGGGTGAGCACAAGGTCGCCCTCCTGCATCGGCAGCTTCTCTCCGTTCACCACCGTATAACCGCCCTCGCCCTCCACGATGATCCTCACCGCGCTGGGTGTATGCACATGGGCCGGGGCGGTCTCGCCCGGCAGCAGGAACTGGAGACCAAGGTAAATCGAGGAGGTCGCCTGCATCGACCCCGTCCCGCGCCCCGGATCGCTCAGCACCAGCACCCGGCGCTCGGCCTTTTCAACCGGGGTCAGCTCGCCCGCGCGATGCAGAAGCGGGCGGATCGCCTCGTAGCGCCAGTGGCCCGGCTTGGTCACCGGCTTGGGTGCGCCATGAGGCAGCACGTTGCGCATCATCGGCCAGAGCGGGGCCACGCCCGCCGCCGTCATGTCTTCCCGGTAGTCCTCCGGAAGCTCCTCGAGTGTTCCGAGCAGAGCCATCGCTTCCTCCCTATCGCGTTATTGGTATGCATACTTACTATAAGCATGCTTGTCAATTGCCCTCCGCGAGTCTACCCTGCCAAGCCATCCGCCCCACCACAAGAGGCCCGTCTTGCCCGCCATCCACAACATGCCCGGCCACCTGATCCGCAGGCTGAACCAGATTGCGGTGGCGATCTTCACCGAGCGGCTGGCCGAACGCGGGCTTGAGCTGACCCCGGTGCAATATGCCGTGCTCTCCACGCTGGGTGAATCCGAGGGGCTGGGGCAGGCCGCGCTCGCCGGGGCCGTGGCCTATGACAAGGTCACCATCGGCGGCGTGCTTGACCGGATGGAGAGCAAGGGCCTCGTCGCCCGCCGGGTCAGCCCGCGAGACCGCCGCGCCCGCGAACTCTCCCTCACCGAGCAAGGGGCCGCCCTGCTGGCCAAGGCCAAGCCGGTCGTCGCCGCACTGCAATCCGATATCCTAGCGGGGCTAGATACCGCCGAGCAGGCCACCTTCCTGAGCCTGCTGCAAAAGGCCACCGAGGCGGGCAATGCCCTCAGCCGGGCGCCGCTAAAGCTCTGACCCGGCCTGCCAGACGCGCTGCACGTTCAGGCTCTCATCCAGCGCGATGAAGTCGGCCGGTGCCTTGGGCCTGAGCCGCCCCACCTCGGCCTCCACCAGCGCGGCAGGCACGCCGGTCGCCATCGCAATCGCCTCCTCCACGCTCAGCCCCATGAGCCGCACCGCGTTCTGCACCGCCTGCGCCATCACCAGATCGGCGCCCGCCAGCGTGCCATCGGCCAGCGTGAGCCGCCCGTCCCGCCGCAGGATCTCGCGCCGGTCCAGCGTGAAGCTGGCAATCTCGCTGCCCGCGCAGGCCATCGCATCGCTGACCAGAAACAGCCGCCCCGGCCCCTGCTTGCCCCGCGCCGCCAAGCGCATGGTCTCCGGGTGCACATGCACCCCGTCGCAGATCAGCCCGGCGCTCAACTCGCCGCAGGCCAGCGCCGCCCCCGCCAGCCCCGGCGCGCGGCTCTCCATCTGGCTCATCGCATTGAACAGGTGGGTCACACAGCGCGCGCCTGCCGCCGCATAGTCTCTCGCCTGCTCATAGGTGCAAGCGGCATGCCCGAGCGACACCAGCACACCATCCGCCGCCAGCCGCTCGACCTGCCCCAGACTCACGCTGTCAGGCGCCAGCGTCACCTTCAGCCGCCCCCGCACCGCCAGAAGCCGCGCAAGGTCATCCTCCCCCATCGCCCGGATCAGCCCGGGGCTGTGCGCCCCCGCCTTTGCCGGGTCAAGGTGCGGCCCCTCCAGATGCAGCCCGATCACGCCCGGAATGGCCGTTTCAACTGCGGCAATGGCCTGCTCCGTGGTATCGGGCGCAGCAGTGATAAGGGTCGGCAGAATCGAGGTGGTGCCGCAGGCGGCGTGGGCGCGCGCCATCACCCGCAACCGCTCCGGCGATGGCCCGTCGTTCAGCATCACCCCGCCGCCGCCGTTCACCTGCAAATCCACGTAGCCGGGCGCGATGATCGCCACCCCGGTCTCCACCAAAGCGCAGTCCTCGGGCAGCTCTCCCGCCGCGGCCAGCCCGCGCACCACCGGCCCCTCGACCACCAGTGCCACGCCCCGGCGCAGCGCGGTGCCGTCATGCACGGC
The DNA here is from genome assembly GCF_019801175.1 of Vannielia litorea. NCBI lineage: Bacteria > Pseudomonadati > Pseudomonadota > Alphaproteobacteria > Rhodobacterales > Paracoccaceae > Vannielia > Vannielia litorea. The sequence continues at coordinate 360,507 of NZ_JAHVJR010000002.1, read as the reverse complement.
CCCGGCGGTATAGGCGACGGCGCTCACGGGCGCTGCTCCAGCGCGAGGGCAAGCGCCCCATCCAGCGCCGAACCGCAGGCAGGCACCAGCGCGTCCTGCATCTCCTGCGGCAGAAACCCGGCATAGCGCGGCCCCGCGCCGCCGGTCAGGCAAATCACATCGCCCGCCGACCAGCCCAGCGCCAACAGCCCGCGCGCAATGTAGTCGCCGCCGCACACCAGCATGTGCCGCGCCACCGAGTCGCCCTCGGCCTCGAAGACCCTCGGCGCAAGGCTGGCAAACTCCTGCGGCCTCGCGCTGGCGGCGAAGGCCACAACGCCAGAGGCGCCACCGAACTCAGCGCTCACCGCCCGCGTCAGCGGCGTAGCAGGCTCCATCCCGTCCGCCACCGCCAGCACGGCCCGCAACAGCTCCCGCCCCAGCCACGCGCCCGAGGCCTCGTCGCCCAGCACCAGCCCGTGCCCGCCGATGGTGGCAAATCCGGCCTCTCCCTGCCGCGCAAGGTAGGAGCCGGTGCCGATGCCCGCCACGAAGCCCGGCTCTGCGCCGAGCGCCCCCCGCACCGCAGCGCGCTGGTCTTCCTCCACCACGCCCGGCACCGGCAGCGCCTCCGCCACTGCCTGGGCGATGCCCTCGTCGACAACGCCCGCAATCGCGTAATGCGCCGGGAGGCCCTTCAACGCCTCCACCGCAACGCCCGCCGCTTCCGCCGCGCGCGCCAGCAGCGCCGCAATCTCCGCCACCGCGCCCGCCCTGTCGCTCGTCGCATTGGCTGGCCCGCCCGTCACCTCATGGCGGGCACCGTCCCACAGCAACACAAGCCGCGAGCCGCTTCCGCCGCCGTCACAGCCGACCGCCCGCGCAACCGCCATCGCGCCGCTACCTCCCGCCATACGTGCAAACCCGGTCTGCACGTTGCGAAAAAGCGACGTTCTCGCTAGCGTTTTGGCGGGGAGATTCATGTGCCATCGGGGGATTCACATGCCAGACCAGAGTGTCCAAGCGGTTGCCAAGCACATCCTGTCGCTCGGCGACGTCGAAGTCGCTGATTTCATTCGGTGTGAAGTATCGCACAAACGTCTCAGCTCCAAACTGCACCTGCTGAACGACGGGGTCCGTCGCGGCAATTCCGATTCGCGCGAGTTGGCGCTTCAGGCCATCGAGCGGCTGGGCTTCGTCTGACAGGCGGGGCCGTTCGCGCCGCATCGGCGCCGGCCCGCTCCCGTCAGTTGCTCAGCTGATTGCCAACACCCACCGCGCTGCCCACCAGCGAGAAAATCGTGCGCGCGTTCGTCACCGGGCTTTCGGTCACGAGCACCGTGTCCTGCGGGTGGATCGCGAACTTCTCGGCCGAGAACAGGCCATCGGCCCGCGTGAGGTCAATGGTGAAGACCGTCCGCACGTTCTGCGGCCCCTTCACCCCGTCCGCCCGCACCGCGCGCGGGCTGTAGTGCCGCAGGATCAGCACGCCCTTGGGGTTGGCCCGCGTATCTTCCAGCCCGCCGATCAGCGACATCGCATCCAGAGCCGAAATATGCTCTTTCTCGAAGTAGATCAGCTGCTCGGTGCCGCTGGCGCCCAGCGCGCGGAAGTAACGATCATCGGCAAACAGCATTACCTTGTCGCCGCCCACCAGCGTGGTGTCGAGCGAGGGGTTGTCATAGAGCCGCTGCAGCGAGGTGGCATAGGTGTGGCCGCCGCGGATCAGCCGCACACGCGGGTTGCGCAGCCCTGCCTGCGGACCACCGCCTTGGGCGATCAGGCCAAGCACAGTAAAGCCGCCATCGGGCAGCGCCACGGTGCCCGGCGCGTTGACCCCGCCCACCAGTGAAACAGCGCTTGCGGTGCCGGGCAGCACGGTGAGCTGCACCTGCGCCGAGGGGACAATCTCGATCATCCGGCTTTCCAGCTGGCGGCGGGCGGCATCGGCCGTCTTGTCGGCAATGCGCTGCTCGCCAAGGTAGGGCACGTAGATATGGCCGCTCTGATTGACCCGGAGGTTGCGCAGTTCAACCAGCTTGGCCCCAGTCGGGGTGATGAGCGAGTTGTCCTCTGAATCCCAGATGATCAGGTCGACCCGGTCGAAGGGCTTGATATGCGGCTCGCCGGTGCGCCCGGAGCCACGCAGCCAACCGTCCGAGCGGATGCCGCTGCCGGTATAGGGCCAGGAGGCAAAGCGGGGCAGCAGGGCGCGGGTCACCGGGTACACCGCGATCTGCGGGTTCTCCGCATTCTGCTCCTTCAGCACCTCGTTCGAAATCGCGGCACCCCGCGGAAGCGAACAGGCCGCCAGAAGCAACATCACGATCAATGGCCGGAGAATCTTCACGCCGCTGTCCCTTGCGCCCGTTCGACGCGGTCTTTGCGCCGCACCTTGGGCACAAAATAGAGGGGCAGGCGCAGTCAGGTCAACCAAGATGCTGCGGTCCTTGCGCAGCGGCACCCTCCCGCCACCCGAGGCCAAGGGCCCTTGGAATCACTCAGATTTTTACCATCATTTTAAGCAGCTTGTTCGCAAGATGCGCCGTTCAGCCACAATCGCGCCCCGGCTCCCGCCCGTGGCAGCCGCCAGAAATCCGCCATCGCAGCTTTTCAGGTGAGCAATCATGGCGGCATTTCAGTTCGTGGGCCTTCTTCCCGGAGACGGCAGCCCCTTTCCCGTGATGCTGGGCACACTCGCCAGCACATCCACCGGCGTCACCTTCATCGACCACGGCAACGACGCGGTCGTGAGCTACGACGCCACCGGCGCGGGGCTGGCGAGCACCGGCAGCAGCTCGGCCCTCGGCGGGCGCATCAGCTTCACCCTCTTCGGCCAGAGCGTCAGCCTCGCTAGCAGCGTGATCGAGGCGATGCTGGCAGAGCTGGCCGCCGGAGACACCAGCTCCGAGCGGGCCTTCCTCTCCACCATCAAGAGCCAGGCCAATGCCGCAACGCTCATCTGCGCCAGCGTCGGCGGAACCGATTATCTCTTCGTCGCGCCCCAGAACGGCGCGGGCGTGGCCGTCTATGCCGTCACCGATTCCGGCAACACACTCACCCTTGTCGAGAGCCAGCCCGATGCCTACAGCCACTACGCCGCCAATGTATCCGCCATGACGATGGTCACGGTGGACGGCACCCCCTACCTGCTGGCTGGCTCGTCCAGCGAAGACGGTGTCAGCAGCTACCGGATCAACGCCAACGGCACCCTCACCGAGGTCGACAGTTTCGGCCGTGACGAGAGCCTGCCCGTGCAAACCGTGACCGCGATGGACAGCGCCGAGATCAACGGCACCACTTACGCCATCATCGCCGCCTCCGACTCCAGCTCGCTCAGCGTGGTCGAGGTGCAGCCCGGCGGCCTCATGGCCCCTGCCGAACATGTCGTCGATAGTCTCGATACGCGCCTTGACGGCGTCTCCGCGCTGGAGATCGTCGAGCTTGGCGGCGGGCGCACCCTGGTCATTGCCGGCGGCAGTGATGGCGGGCTCACGGTCTATACCCTTCTGCCGGATGGCCACCTCGTCCCGTTTCAGGTGATCGAGGGCGATCTGGAGAGCGGGCTCGACAGGATTTCTGCCATCGGCACCCACCTCTCCGGCGCCCAGCTCGACCTCTTCGTCACCACCGAGGGTGCGCCCGGCGCGGTGCAATACACCCTCGATGTCACCGACCTCGGCCCGCTCGACTTCGCCACCGCCAGCGGCCACCACGGCACTGCGGCGGACGACCTGATCGTACTCGACGCACTTGGCACCCTCTACACCTATGGCGGCGCGGGCGATGACATAATCGTCGACGGCCTCGGGAGGGACAGGCTCTATGGCGAGGCCGGAGCCGATGCCTTCGTCATCATCGGCGGCGACCTCGAGCGCGACCGGATCATGGACTTCGAGATCGGCATCGACACCGTCGACCTCTCCGATTGGACCATGTGCTACGGCACCGCCTGGCTCGATGTCTACGAGTGGCACAACGGCGCCCTGCGGATCAACTACGGCACCGAAAGCCTCGAAATCTTCTCCGCCGACGGCCAGCCGCTGACCTTCGCCGACTTCGACAACATCACCTTCACCTTCTCCAGCAACTACGAGGTGGTCCGCGCCCCGCTGGAGGAGGCCGGTGAAGAGACAGGCGCCGACCTGATCGGCACGGTCGAGGATGATGTGCTCAACGGCACCGATGGCGATGACGACATGCACGCAGGCGGCGGCGACGACCTGATGATCTCCGGCGGCGGAACAGACAGGTTCTGGGGCGGGTCAGGCACAGACACCGTGAGCTTTGCAGGCTCTGGTACGGCGGTCACCATCAACCTCTCCGACTCCAGCCAGAACGCGGGCGCGGCGGCGGAGAGCCTGTTCTACGACATCGAAAACCTGATCGGCTGCGCGCTGGCCGACAGCCTCACCGGCGATGCCCTCGCCAACCGGCTCGAAGGCGGCGATGGCAACGACTGGCTCGACGGGCTGGAGGGCGACGACATCCTGATCGGCGGAGAGGGTCACGACTCGCTGCTGGGCCGGGGCGGCAACGATTACATCGAAGGTGGCGCCGGGGACGACAACATCGCGGCCTCCGACGGTGATGACGAGGCGCATGGCGGCGCGGGCAACGATGCGCTCGGCGGCGGCAATGGCAACGATCTGCTCTATGGCGATGACGGCAATGACCACCTCGGCGGCGGCCCGGGGGACGATTACCTCTCCGGCGGCGATGGCAACGACCAGCTCTCCGCCACCTATGGAAACGACACTATCTATGGCGGAAACGGGCACGACCATATCGCGGGCGGCCCGGGCACCGATCTGATCTATGGTAACGCTGGCGATGACAACATCGGCGGCGGCGCAGGCTCCGACGAAATCCGCGGCGGCGGCGGCAATGACGTAGTCGGCGCCGGAGACGGGCATGATCACGTCTGGGGTGGCAGCGGAGCCGACCAGCTCAATGGCGGCGCAGGCAATGACACGTTGGAAGGCGGCACCGGTTCTGACCGCATCAATGGTGGCACCGACGATGATGTGATGACCGGCGGCGCCGACGCCGACACCTTTGTCTTCGCCGCATTCACTGCTGGCGAGACCGATGTGATCACAGATTTCGACTGCCTAGGCGGCGACATGCTCCAGCTCGCGGGCATCTCCGGCAGCTCACTGGCTGGCCGCCTCGCCGCCCTTACCCCGACCCAGCTGGGCGATGACGTGGTGCTCACCTATTCCGGCCACACGATCATTCTCGAGAACGTCGATCTGACCGATCTCACCCTCGCAGATTTCACCTTCCTCTGAGCCGGGCCGCGCCGCTTGCGCCTACTCGTTGCGGTCCGTCTTCATCAGCCGCATGTGGTGGGCAATCGCGTCTTCCACATCGGTGTAATAGTGCAGCTGCCCTTCCTCCAGCACCGCCCCCTGGCTGCACAGCCGTTTGACCTGCGGCAGGGCGTGGCTGACAAAGATCGCCCCCGATTTCTCCAGCCGCGCCCGGATCACCGCCTCCGATTTCGCTTTGAACGAGGCATCCCCCACCGCCGTGATCTCGTCGATCAGGTAGGTGTCAAAATGCACGCCCATCGAGGCGCCAAAGGCCAGCCGCGAGCGCATCCCGCTGGAATAGGTCCGCACCGGCATCCGAAAATGCGCGCCCAGCTCGGCAAAATCCTCGACGAATTCCACCAGCTCATCGGTATCCACCCCGTAGACGCGCCCGATGAACCGCACGTTCTGAAGGCCTGTCAACTCGGGGTGGAAACTGCCCGCAAACCCCACTGGCCACGAAACCGTACCGCGAATTTTCACCTCGCCCCAATCCGGCTCCATCGCGCCCGAAATCATCCGCAACAGGCTCGATTTGCCCGCCCCGTTCCGCCCCAAGATCGCAACCGCGGTGCGCGCCGGAAAGGTGACATTCAGGTTGTCGGCCACGATCTTGCGCGTGCCCTTCACGCTGTAGGACTTGGTGAGGTTGCAAAGCTCGATCATCGCAATGGGTCCGGCACGGGCGGCAGCAGTCAGCGCCGGTCGCGCAGCGAGTAGTAGATCATCGTCAGCACCGTCCATGCCGTGGCCAGCGCGCCAAAGAGCGTGAGCAGGGTCGTCCAGCGGCGCGGGAACAGCGGCGTCTCGGCGGCGGAAGGCTCGATATAAGTCGCAAGGTAGCGCGACTGTCGCTGCGCCTCGGCAATCGCCGCGTCATAGGCAGCCAGCGTGGCCACGTAGGATTCTTCGGCGAACTTCTGATCGACCGCCAGCGCCTCATATTGGCTGATGAGCTGCGAGTAGGCCTCCTGCTCCTGGCTGGCGTCGCCATCCTCGCTGAACCGGGCCCGCTCCTCGCTGATCCGCACCCGGATCACCTCCACTCGTCGCTCCGCCTGCACGATCCGCGGGTCATCCTCCCGGCTGTTCTGGCGCAGCAGGTCCAGGTCGATGAGCGCATTGGCCAGCTCCGCCTGCAACGTGTTGAGCAGCCCCATCCGGCCTTGAATATCCGCCGCCGGGTCGACGATCTGGTTGCGCGTCCTGAAGTCGGTCAGCGCCGCGCGGGCCTGCTTGAGCCGCTCCAGAGAGCGGTCCAGCTCCGCGCGGGCATAGCGCGTTGCATCCTCGCGCGCGATGGCCGAGAGCTCGTTGATCGTGCGGTTGCTCTCCTTGCGGATCGCCTCGGCAATGTTCAGCGCATCCTCCGGAGTGAAGGCCTTCACCCGGATCTCGATCAGGTGGCTGGACCGGTCGAAGTACACATTGACCATCCGCCCCCAATAGTCCGAAACCGCCTCGATCCGCGTGTCATCCCCCAGCGAGAACACCGGGTCAGTCGGCCGCGTGTAGGCCGCAACAAGGTCCACATCCCGCATCACCGCCCGCACCATGTTGGGGCTCTGGATATACTCGAACAGAATGTCGGTATCGTTGGTCGAGGACCCGCCTGTGAGGTCGGTGATCCCGCCAAGGATCTCCACCGCACTGCCGATGTCTTCCTTGCGCACCGAGAAGCCTAGATTGCTGGCGTATTGGTCTTCCGCAACGGTGAAGAGATACCAGGCCGTCACGCCGACAGGGGCACCGACCAGAAACAGGAACGTAACCAGCAGGCCCCAGTGCCGGCGCTTTGGCCGTGCTGCGCGCGCAGGTTTTGCCGGAACGTAGGAGTCGGCCGCCTCGGGCGCGAACGCCCCTGCCTTCCCGCCCTGTCCAGCGCCTGCCAGCTTTTTCGGGGACTGAGCCGCCTTCGCCCGGGGTCCACCACCCTGCGCGTTGCGCCCCTTGCCTGCACCTCCCCCGCGTGCCTTCTGCGGGTCGGCCTTGCCTTGGGCCTCGGGGTTTGCGGACTCGTTACTCGGATTCTCGTCCAATCTGTTGCCCTTCGTCCTTAGGCTGTGCGATTTAGACGTAACAAACCCCGACAGGTTGCGCCAGTTGTGACGATCCCCAGCTCAGCAGATGCCCAGAGCGTGCCCATCCCGGAGCTGCCGCTGGCCAAACCTGCCCGGTTCCGGACAGGGCGGACCATCGCGGCGCTCTTCATCCGCGAAATGTCCACGACTTACGGCCGCAATGCGGCAGGCTACGTCTGGGCGGTGCTCGAGCCGGTGGCGGGGATCGCACTGATGTCGATCATCTTTTCCATCGGCTTCCGCTCGCCTTCGATCGGCACCAACTTTCCTTTGTTCTATGCTTCAGGGCTGCTGCCGTTCCTTGCCTACATGAGCGTGAGCAACAAGGTCGCCCAGTCGGTCCGGTTTTCACGGCAGCTCATCATCTACCCGGCAGTCACCTTCATCGACGCGATCATCGCGCGGTTCATGCTCAACGCTGTGACAGAGATCCTCGCCTTCATGATCCTTCTGACCGGCATCATCATCGCCTTCGATGTCAGCGTCATCCTCGATGTGCCCGCCATGGCCCTCGGCATGTTCCTCGCGCTTTGGGTGGCACTCGGGGTTGGCACGCTCAACTGCTACCTGCTGGCGACCTACCCCTCATGGGAGCGGACATGGGCAATCCTCAACCGCCCGCTCTTCATCGTGTCCTGTATCTTCTTCATCTACGATGACATCCCCCACCCCTATCAGGAGTGGCTTTGGTACAACCCGCTGGTGCATTGCGTCGGCATCGTGCGCTCCGGCGTCTACGCCACCTATGATGCAAGCTACGCCTCTGCGGGCTATGTCATCGCCTTCGGCGCGGTGCCCATGGCGCTGGGCCTCGTGTTTCTCCACCGCAACCACCGCAACATCATCAACAACACCTGACTGGCAGGCGCTGTTCGCGCCAACCGGCCGTGCCTTAACGTTCGCCGCTTAGACGAAATTGAAGTCGCTGATCGTCAGATCCGTCGCAGTGTAGTCGAGCAGAACCACCGTCTGACCACCCGCCCATGTGATCTCGGTGTCAAAACCGGACTGAGAAATGGTGAGGCTGTTGAACTTGTCCACATCCGTCGCACCGGCCACGCCCCCAAGCGTCATGAAATCGCCTTCGGGGGAGTGGAAGTCGAGAATGTTGTCCGTATCGATGGCGCTGTAGTCGGTGAAGATAAACTCATCCGCCCCGCTGCCGCCAGACAGGATATCATCGCCCTGACCGCCATCCAGCTTGTCGTTACCCCCTTCGCCATCGAGAATGTCATCGCCATCCTCGCCGAACAGCTTGTCCTTGCCGGTGCCGCCTTCGATGATGTCGTGACCTGCGCCACCGAAAACCGTATCGGCGCCGCCTTCAGCGACGATCTGATCGTCATCGCCCTGCCCATAAATTTTGTCTGAGCCTCCGCCGCCATTGATGATGTCGGCTCCATTGCCACCGAAGATCTTGTCGATGCCGTCTTCACCTAGCAACTCATCGGCGCCATCACCGCCGATCAAGGTGTCATTACCGGTGCCGCCAAAGATTCTATCGTCACCGCCTTGGCCATTCAGAAGATCGTTGTCAGCGTCCCCGTAGATTTTGTCTTTACCACTGCCTCCGACGATTTTGTCATTGCCGGCGCCGCCAAAGATCGTGTCTGCGCCACCCTCGGCCCGGATGTCGTCAGCGCCGTCTTGGCCGTAAATCTTGTCAGACCCGCCACCGCCATTGATGATGTCAGCGCCAGTGCCGCCGAAGATCTTGTCAATTCCGGCTTCCCCGTAAATCTCGTCGTCACCATCCCCGCCGATCAAGGTGTCGTAACCCTCTCCCCCCCGGATCACATCGTCGCCGCCCTGGCCGTTGACGGTGTCGTTCTCTCCGTCACCGTTCAGGTCGTCTGCACCGCCGCCACCAAGAATCCGGTCTTCACCATCACCGCCATAGACTTCGTCGGCACCTCCTTGGGCAGTTATCTCATCGTCGCCGGACTCGCCGTAGATGGTATCGGAGCCACCACCGCCATCGATTGTGTCATCGTCTGCGCCACCCCAGATCGTGTCCTTCCCGCCCAATCCATTGATCGTATCGTTCCCCGCAAACCCGTAGATTTCATCATCATCCTCGGTGCCATTCAGAGTGTTCGGGTCCTCGTCACCCTCGATCGGCCCACCTGCCAGCGCCAGAACTTCTGCCTCCGTCAGGATCCCGTCGGTGAACTCATAGAACTCGACGCTGCTGTAGGTGTCGGTGCCGAGGCTGGAGGTCACCTGAAGCGTGCCGCCGCCCATGTCGGTCACCGAGATGCCGCTGGTGTCGATAGTGTAGATCACACGGTCGGAGCCGGTGCCGCCATCAAAGGTATCGTTGCCGAGGCTCTCGTAGTACCAGTCGCTGCCGCCGCCGCCCTCAATGTCGTTGTCGGCATCGTTCCCGTAAATGTCGTCATTCCCGGAACCACCGATCACGTTTTCGATGATCGTGCCGAGCGAAACGACGATGTTGCCGACAACCCCGCCAATATCGCTGACCCCGCCTTCCATCAGGTTGATAACCTGAGCGACCACAACACTGGACAGATCCCAAGTGTCGATGCCATCAGTGTCGACCACCGTCATCCCGAGGTCGCCGCCTTGGTAGATATCGGTATCCCAGGTGTCGCCATCAAAGATGTAACCGAAGACCGTCCCCATGGTCCCGCCGACGTTGGAATTTCCAAACCAAGTGGTGTTGCCGGCGTAGACTGGTGTGGTCGGCTCGCCGTAGAGCACCCACATGGCCGCCACATCAGCGATCATCGGCGTGGCAATGGTGACATAGTCGCCCAGCCCCGCCTCATCGGCGCCGAAGTAAGACATCACCGTCATCTGGGTGGTGTCATTGATAAAATGGTTGTCGACGCCGTAGGTCGCGAACCCGTCGTAGTTGCCGGAGTGCACGAGGCCCAGCGCATGGCCGATCTCGTGAAGGTAGGTTTGGAACGAGTAACTGTCGATTGTGGTGCCGTTGACCGCAAGCCAGTCATACGCCCCCGGCGGCAATTCAGAGCCCGTACCAACATTGACGAGAGCCTGGCTGATCTCTCCACTGTTGTAATCGCTCCAAGTCTGCGGACCGGCAAAGGCGCCTTCCTGGCTGTCATCGAAGACGATATCCGCAGAACCGCTGAAAACGGTCTCGGTAAAGGTGATGCCAGTGACGATCGACCATTGCTCCAGCGCCCACTCTGCAAGCTGGCGGCCATCGGCGTTCAGGTCATTGAGAAATACCGTCATAATATCGCCGGTGTCTTCGTCGTGCCCGATGGCCGTGGAGTAGCCCCAGCCAAACTCGGTCAGCTGGCTGACGACATCGTCCACGTCAAACTCGTTGGTCGAGGTGCGCAGAATGTAGTCGCCGGTATCGCCGCCAAAGCCTCTGACTTCGATGTAGTAGGTCCCGCTGCTGGTGACGGTGTACTCGACCTGCGAGTGATACAGTCCGAGCGACTCGTTGGCCGCATCGTTGTAGGCAAGCTCGGTGGTCCCGTCGGAGCCGTACAGGTGGATCACCGAATCCGATAGGCCGACGTTATTGCCGTTGGTCCCGTAGGCCGAGAGTACGATCGACTCACCTGCCTCGAGGTAGATTGCGATGTAGTCGCTGTCGCCGAAGGTGATTTCGCCCTCGAATGTGTCGCCGAGGTCGATGGAGTAGCTCGGGTCCGCGCTGTCAGGCGCGTCGGTGGAGCCTTCCGTCACATCCGCATCGGGCACATCGTTGATGAAATGTCGCGTCGCCGCTTCGCCTTGGAAAATGCCGAACAGCGGTGAGATCGAAACATCTTTCGCGACCTGATAGCAAAGCTGACACATTTTAAACCATTCCTATCCATTATCCGCCCATCGCAGTGCCGACGCACCACAGACCGGGCCCATCCATCCACGGGCCGAATGACCAACGTAGGGCGTATAAATGACGAAAACGTGCCACCCCGCACCGAATGTCCACAATTCACCGCCGCTTCGCGGTCTTCCACCGCTCCCTCAAGCGCCTCTTTCTGTCCCGAAAGGGGCGGTGTCCGAATACCCCAGCACTTCCGATCTGGGAACAGGGCAATCTTCACAACTGAGGAAGTCCGCCACCGTGGTGCTCGCCGCGTTCCGGCCTGACCCGGCGCAGCTCGAAGCCCAACTGGCCAGCATCGCCGGGCAGAGCCTGCGGCCCGCGCAGATCGTGGCTGTGATCGCCGATTTGACCTCGGGGCCGTTGGTGGAAGAAGTCGCCGCGCGGCACGGGCTCGCCTGCCATCTCGTGCTGCCGGAACGCGGCCTCGATGCGCCGCGGGCCTTCGCCGCCGGCTTGGCCGCCGCGGTCGAACACAGCGCGCCCGACAGCCTCATCGCCCTCTCCGATCAGGATGACATCTGGCACCCCGAGCGGCTGGCGCGCGGCGCCGCCTTGCTGGAGGATCCGGAAATTCAGCTCATTCATTCCGATGCGCGTGTCGTCGATGCAGAGGGGGCCGAGCTGCACCCTTCGGTCTTCGCGCTGGAACGGCGGATGCGCGCGCCCTCCCTGCGTGACCTGCTCTACCGCAACACTGTCACCGGCATGACCACCCTGTTCCGGCGCGAGCTGGCCGAACTCTCCCTGCCCTTTCCCGGCCAGTCCGGTGTGCATTTTTACCATGATCTCTGGCTCGCGCTCCTTGCCACAGCCACCGGGCGCGTGGCGCTGATCGAGGAGCCGCTGGTCGACTATCGCCAGCACGGCGCCAATGCCGTCGGGGCCATCGGCGGGGCCCGTCGCCTGCGGCTCTGGCAGTTCCGCCGCCCGGCGCTTCGGATCTGGCTAAGGCAAAGGGCCACCAGCTACGCGCTGGCACGGTATCTCGCCCGCTGCGTGCAGGCCCGCGTGTCAGAAGCGGTGATCTCAGGCCGCCTCGCCCCCGACAAACCCGCAACCCACGACCTCCGCCCCTATCTCCGGCGGCGCGGCCTCGGCCTGCCGCATCTGACCGACAGCCTGCGGCTGGCGCTCCACTTCCGCGGCGAATTGGCCAGCATTGCCGCCTCGCAGTTCACCATCGCGGCGGGCCGGTTGCTGTGGTCCCTCCGCGAGGCGCTCACCGAGGGTCTGCTCGGCGCGCTCTCCCGGTTCGACACCCGCCTCTTCACCCTCTCGCCCGGCATCGCCCCGCCCGAGATCGACCCGGCGGGCAACGTGGTGCGCCTTCCCACGCCTGACGTTCAGCATCCGCAGCCACAGCCCAAGCCCCATGCGCAGCCCAAGCCCTCCGCCGCCTTCGTCGATACCCGAAAAACCCCCTCGTGGACGCCCAAGTTCACCGCACCGGAACCGGCCCTTGCGCTGCTCGTCCCCACGCTCAACCCGACCGAGGCGTTTGCGGGCATCGCCACCGCGATTGACATCGGCATCGGCCTCGCCGCCCGTGGCCACCGCGTCCGGATGATCGCCACAGACCTGCCGATGGCCAACCCCGCCGCCTCCCGCGCCTTCGTCGAGGACCGTGCCGGGCAGGCCGGGTCACAGGCCATGCAGCGCATCAGCCTCCACTGCGGGCTGACGGGTGACAGTAACGGGCCAGACGGACCAGTCATCGCCCAACACGTCGGCGATGTGTACCTCGCCACCGCATGGTGGACCGCCCATGTCGCTCAAACACTCACCCGCAGGCACCCGTTCCTGAATCCGCAGTTCCTCTACCTGATTCAGGATTTCGAGCCCAACTTCTATGCATGGGGCACCACCTGCGCCGATGCCGCGGCCTCCTACACGATGGATTATCTGCCGGTTTTCAACACCACCCTGCTGCGCGATCACTTCGCCCATCTTGGCCTCTGCGCCCCCGATGCCCTCGCCTTCCGCCCCTCCATCGAGGTCGAGCGCTATGCCCGCGGCACCCGTCTGCCCCGGAACGGCCCCCGGCGGCTGGCGCTCTACGGGCGGCCCGAGGTGGAGCGCAACATGTTCCCGATGGCAATCGAAGCGCTCGAAGGCTTCCTCACCGCCGAAGGTCTCGGCCCCAATGACATCTCCCTCGTCTCGGTCGGCCTCCGGCACGAGCCGGTCGCCTTCTCCACCGGCGTCCGACTGGAGAGCCTCGGCAAGCTGCCTTGGGCGGAGTATCCCGACTTTCTCCTCGGTGTCGATCTGGCCCTCTCGCTGATGTACTCGCCCCACCCGAGCCACCCGCCGCTGGAGATGGCGGCCTCCGGGGTGCGCGTCGTCACCAACCGCTTTGGCGTCAAGGATCTTGGCCGCCTCTCGCCCGCCATCCTCTCCGCCGAGCCCGCGCCCGAGGCGCTCGCCGCCGCGCTCTCGCAGGCATGGGCCGCCGGGCCCGTGCCCGAACACCAGCGCCAGCTTGACCTCACGCCGCTCGGCCTGCCGCTCGACGCGATGATCGACGAGCTTTCTGCCGGGCTCTTCCCCCTTCTCAAACCGGAGGCTTCCGCCGCATGACCCGCAAACTCCTGCTTCACATTGGCATGCACAAATGCGGCTCGACCTACCTACAGCAGGTGCTGCTGCGCAATCAGGCCCGGCTCAAGGCGGCGGGCATCGCCTATCCGCACAAGGGGGTTGACCATCCGGGCAATGCCGAGGGGATCGAAGCCGCCAACGCCGCCCGGCTTGCCGCACTCTTTGGCCCGCATGACCGGCTGGTGCTCTCCTATGAGGATCTCATCTCTCAAGGCGCCGCCGCCCAGCCCTTTGCCCGGGCCGTCACCACCCTCGGTGCCGAAGTCGAGATCGTGGCCTTCATCCGCCCCTTCAGCGAGATCGTCTTTGGCGATTACTCGCAGGTGATGAAGCAGCATTTCCGCACCTTCATCGCAGCAGGCGCCGCCTATGGCGGCAAGAGTTTCGAGCGCTTCGCCGTGGCCCGCAGCCGCCAGATGAACCCGCGCGGCTGGCTCCGCGCTTGGCGGCAGGCCTTACCAGCTGCTCGCTTCACCCTCGCCAGCCACCGGGCAATCCGCGCCACCGTAGAGCCCTTCCTCGCAGGGGCGGAGGTCGGCTGGGAGGTGCCGCGCCACCTCACCAACCCCTCGTTGCGCACCGAGGATTGTGACCGCATCGCCGCGATGATCACCGCTGGCGAATCGCCCGGCCGCCGCATCGTCGAACGGGTGAAAGAGGCGCTCCACGCCCCGAGCACGCCTGACGCCGGGCGCACGCCCGAGCGCCAAGCCTGGATCGAGGCGGTTTTCGAGCATCACAACACAGCGCTTCTCAAGGAGTTCGGGTATGACAACCGTCTGCCCGCCCCGGCCATCAGCGCTTTGCCGGAACCCATAGCAGAAGGCGCGGCCTGAAACGGTCGCGCCCACTGTGCTGACTTCGGGGAGTTAACCGGCCTCTCAGAGCCGGCCGAGTGCCACCGAGACCCACATGATCGAATTCGCAAACTGGGTCTGACGGTGAATGCCTGCCTCGCGCAGCATCTTCATCCGCACCGCCAGCGGTTGGCGGCGGGCCGCCATCACCCGGCGCAAAAGGCGCCGGTTTTCGGGGGTGAAGTAGGGCGCGCAGGTCTTCAGCGCCTTCAGGTTGGTTTCCATCCAGCCCTTGTAGGTGCCATCCATCACCATGCGCAGACGCCGCGCGCGGGCGCGCATGCCGTCATTCGCGCCGATCAGGTTGGCGCCGTGCTGGCGATAGAGCAGGCTCGGTGCATCATCATGCACCACCACGCCGCCCGCACCGGTGATGAGCTGATAGAGCCACCAATCATGCACGGTCACATCGTCCACGTCTTGAGCCGCGGCGTGGACCAATCGGCTCGCCGCCGGGTTCAGCACGATGGTGTTGCCGCCCGCGATGTTCTGCACCAGCGCATTGGCAAAGCTCGGCGGCTTGGGACGGGCGGGCGAGATCCGGTGATTATCGAGCGAGTCGTCGGTGATCAGGCAGCGGCTGTGATACATCGCCGGCGTGTTCCACGAGACCTCCTCCAGCCGCTCGATCGCGCGGGAGAGTTTGTGCGGCAGCCAGAAGTCATCCTGATCGGAAAAGGCCCAGTAGTTGCCCGGGTCCACCTGCCGCATCAGGTGCAGAAAGTTCGCCGCTGCGCCCTTGCCCGGCCCGCTGATCTGGCTGATCCGGTTGCTCGCCGCGTGGTTCTCGATGATCTTCGCGCAGCCGTCGTCCTCGCCATCGATGCTGACGACCAGTTGCCAATGCTCGTGCTCTTGGGCGGTTAGGCTGTCGAGTTGCTCTTCCAGATGCGAGGCGCCCTGATGCACGGCCATCAGCACGGTGACGGGCTGCGACTCCTGATTGCTCGTGTATCCAGATGCGCTTTTTCGCCATTCTGGCGTCAATTGCAGCATGACCAGCCCCAAAATCATTCCAACCAAGCAAACCCCCGCAGCGGGAGAACGCCATGCAACTCTGCGAAACCTACGAAAGCGCGTGGAACGCCCCCGCATCGACCCTTGCCCGCCGTCTCCAGATGGCTCCTTCCCCGAGCCTGACAGGAAGCAGTAAAGAGTCGATTACTTCTACTCAGCCGGTCGCTCGCCTCAAAGGGGAAAAGTGAGTGAAATCCGGGGTGAAGGGGGCAATCGGCACCTTCTCGCGCACCCTTCCGAGGTTCCCTTGGGTCACTTCGGCAGGTTCTGGCCCGAATCCTTCAAAGCGCTTTTAACGCTTCCGCCCAACGAATCAGCCAAGCGCCTCGAAAACGATCAGTTGAGCAGGTTCAGCAGGTAGGCACCGTAGTCGTTTTTCGCGAAGAGTTTCGCCCGTTCAACCAGCGCCTCGCGGCTGATCCACCGCTTGCTGTAGGCGATCTCCTCCAGCGAGCCGGTCTGCAGCCCCTGCCGTTTTTCCAACGTTCGCACGAAGTTACCCGCATCCAGCAGGCTGCCGTGGGTGCCGGTATCGAGCCAGGCGTAGCCCCGGCCCATCGTCTTCACGTCGAGCTTTCCATCGGCAAGATAGCTCTCCAGCAGCGTGGTGATCTCAAGCTCACCCCGCGCCGAGGGTTTCACCTGCCGTGCCCGCTCCGGCGCGCTGCCGTCGACAAAGTAGAGCCCGGTGACCGCGTAGTTCGAGGGCGGCACCGGCGGCTTCTCGATCAGCGCGCGCACCCGGCCTTCGCCGTCGAAATCGACCACGCCATAGCGCTCCGGATCGGCCACGCGATAGCCAAAGACGGTCCCGCCATCGTCTTTGGCTCCGGCCTCCGCGAGCATCTCCGGCAGGCCGTGGCCAAAGAAGATGTTGTCGCCCAGCACCAGCGCCGAAGGCGCGCCTGCAAGGAACTCCTCGGCGAGGATAAACGCCTGCGCCAGCCCGTCGGGCGATGGTTGCTCGATATAGGAAAACCGCAGGCCCCATTGGCTGCCATCCCCCAGAAGTCGTTGAAACTGGTCAGAATCTTCCGGTGTGGTAATCACCGCGATGTCACGGATACCCGCCAGCATCAGCACCGAGATCGGGTAGTAGATCATCGGCTTGTCGTAGATCGGCAGCAGCTGTTTCGAGACGCCCATGGTGATGGGATAGAGCCGTGAGCCGGTGCCCCCGGCGAGGATGATGCCCTTGCGGTCGGTCATATCGCTCTCCTCAGGCCGAAAGGCCCAGCCGCTGGCCCACGCCCGCGCGGTCGCGCAGGGCCTGCCACCAGCCCGTGTTCTCCAAGTACCACGCCACCGTCCGGCGCAGGCCCTCCTCCAGCGTCACGCTCGGGCGCCAGCCCAGCTCGCTGGCAATCCGGCTCGGGTCGATCGCATAGCGCATGTCATGCCCCGGACGGTCGGTGACGAAGGTGATCAGCTCTTCGCGCGGGCGGTCGGCGGGCCGGGCCTCATCAAGCAGGCGGCAGATTATCCGAACGAGGTCGATGTTGCGGGCCTCGTTCTCGCCGCCAATGTTGTAGCTCCGCCCGACTGCGCCGCGCTGGATCACCGTCAGCAGCGCATCGGCGTGGTCTTCGACAAAGAGCCAGTCCCGCACGTTCTCACCGCGCCCGTAAACCGGGATCGGCTTGCCCTCCAGCGCGTTCAGAATCACCACCGGCACCAGTTTTTCCGGAAAGTGGAAAGGCCCGTAATTGTTGGAACAATTGGTCATGACCACCGGCAGACCATAGGTTTCGTGCCAGGCCCGCACGAGATGGTCGGAACTCGCCTTGGAGGCCGAATAGGGGCTGCGCGGGTCGTAGGGCGTGGTCTCGGTAAACTGCCCCTCCGCCCCCAGCGAGCCAAAAACCTCATCGGTGCTCACGTGATGAAACCGGAAGCCCTCGGGCTGGCCTTGCGCCTGCCAAAAGGCCCGCGCGGCCTCGAGCAGCTGGAAGGTGCCGATCACGTTGGTCTCGATAAAGGTCGCAGGCCCGTCGATGGAACGGTCCACATGGCTTTCGGCGGCAAGGTGCATGATCGCGTCCGGCTTGTGCTGCGCGAGCACCCGGTCGAGCGCCGCGCGGTCGCGGATGTCGACATGTTCAAAGGCATAGCCCGGCGCATCGGCCACGCTGGCCACGTTGTCGAGGCAGGCGGCGTAGGTCAGCGCGTCGAGGTTCACCACCTCATGCCCCGCCGCAATCGCCTGCCGCACGACAGCCGAGCCGATAAACCCGGCACCGCCCGTCACTAGCAGCTTCATGCGCTGCCCTCCCAAGTGAACGGGCTGTCAAAACCCGCGAGGCGGCTGGCCGCAGCGTCTTTCTCCGAAAGCACCGGCTCCGCGCCCTCCAATCCCCAGTCGATCCCGATGTCGGGGTCGTTCCACAGGAGCGCGCCCTCGGTCTCGGGCGCGTAGGTGTCGGAGCATTTGTAGACGATCTCGGTATCCGGCACCCGGGTCACGAAGCCATGGGCAAAGCCCGCGGGCACCAGCAGTTGCGCCCCGTTTTCCTCGGTCAACTCGGCGCCGAACCACTGGCCGTAGGTCGGGCTGCCCCTGCGAATATCGACTGCCACGTCGAAAAGCGCGCCACGCCCGCACCGCACCAGCTTGTCCTGCGCGCGCGGCGGGGCCTGAAAGTGCAACCCGCGCAACGTGGGCGTCACCCGCGACAGCGAGTGATTGTCCTGCACGAAAACCGTGTCGACTCCCGCCTCCGCCAGCTTGGGCAGCGAGTACGTCTCGGCGAAGTAGCCGCGATGGTCGCCAAAACGCGGCGGGGTAATCAGCATCACGCCGGGCAGGGGGGTCTGTTCTATCTTCACGGTGCCTTTCGCCTTTTGGCTGAAGTCATCTTAATCAGGCCGGAGCAATGCGGCCAGAGCGGATCATTTTTGCTGAAGCACCCGCGCCAAAGCCACCCGCCAATCCGGGCGAGGGATGGCAAAAGCGGCCTCGGTCGCGCTGCAATCGAGCCGCGAGTTGAGCGGGCGTTGCGCCGGGGTCGGGTAATCGCTGCTGGGGATGCGCGCGACCTCGCAGGTGATCCCGGCCTGATCGAAAATCTCCATCGCGAACTCGGCCCAGCTGACATCGGGCGCGCCCGCAAAATGATAGGTGCCGCTCTTGGCCGGTTCGTTGCGCAGGGCGCGGGCGATGGCCACGCAAGCGGCGGCAATGTCGGCGGCCTCGGTCGGGCCACCGCGCTGATCGTCGACAATCGTCAGCCTGTCGCGCTCGGTCCCGAGCCGCAGCATGGTCTTCACGAAGTTCGCGCCATGGGCCGAAAACACCCAGGATGTCCGCAGAATTGCATGCGCTCCGCCCGCCGCGCGCACCGCCTCCTCGCCCGCCAGCTTGGTGCCGCCATAGGCGCCGAGCGGGGCGGTAGCGGCGCCCGGCGCGCGGGGCTCATCGCCGCTGCCATCGAAGACGTAATCGGTGGAGATATGCACCAGCGGCAGCCCGCGGTCGGCACATGCCTTCGCGATGGCACCCGGCGTTTCGGCGTTGACCTTGCGGGCCAGCGCCTCCTCTTCCTCGGCCTTGTCCACGGCGGTGTAGGCCACGGCATTGATCACCGCATCGGCCTCCGCCTCGGCCACGATCCCGGCGGCGGCGGCAGGGTCGGCAAAATCCGCCTGCGCCCGTGGCACGCAAGTCACCTCAAGGTCCGCCTTGGCCAAGGCCGCAAGCTCGCGCGCCACCTGACCGGTTTCTCCGAACACCAGCAATTTCATGCAGTCTGGCTCCCGCCTCTCTCAGCTTACAAGTTCAGCGTCGTACCATTCGAACGTGCGCGCAATCCCGTCGCGCAGGCTGTGGCGCGGCACAAAGCCAAGGTCGGCGCGGGCGCGGGCGATATTGGCGCAGTTGTGGCGGATCTCCCCGCACAGCGCCGGGCCATGCTCCACCTGCAGCGCCGCGCCGGAACCAAGCGCGCGGAAGATGCTCACCACCTCGTTCAGCGAGGTCGGCACCCCGGTGCCCAGCTGGTAGAGCCCTTCGGCCCGCATGGCGACCGCGCCTGCGATGGCACGGGAGATATCATCGACATAAATGTAATCGCGGGTCTGCCCGCCATCACCGTTGATCCGCAGCGGCGCGCCCGCCAACAACCGCCGGCAGAAGTGCGGAATCACCCCGCCCTGCCGCCGCGACCGCGGGCCATAAACGTTGGAAAACCGGAGCGAGACCCCGGCAAAATCCCATGCGCTGGCATAGGCAGCCATCAGCGCCTCGGTGGCCAGCTTGGATGCGCCGTAGGGCGAGGCCGGGTTGGCCGTGGCGCTCTCGTCGATCGGCCCCTCGTCCTGCGAGACTGCGCCGGTAGAGGCAAAGACAAAATGCACATGCGGCGCGTGGCGGCGCAGATGGTCGATCAGCCGGTGCGAGCGGGCCGCGTTGTTCTCGAAGGTGCCGAGCGGGTCGATCATGCTCTGCTGCACCGAGGCCTGCGCCGCCAGATGCACCACCGCGTCGCCGCTGGCCGCCAGCCTGAGCGCCGCGTCGGAGGTGAAACAGCCGGTGTGAAACTGGTCGAACACATCGCGTTCCGAGGCCGGTCCGTCGCTGTATCGATCGATCCCGATGAGGGTGACCTTGCTGCCGGTGCTGCGGAAATAATGGGCCAGATTCTGCCCGATGAACCCGCGCGCGCCGGTAATCACCACCTTCATCATGCACCCACACCCAGCATATCGTCTCCATCAAAAAGCCGTCGCCTGACCGGCTCCGCACACACGCGGAAGGTGCAATTCACTGCACCCCCTTGATTTTGCCTCTACGCGAAAGCGCCGCGCAGGCAAACCCTGATCCCCACGTAAGCCCGTCTCTCGGCGGAATACCCCCGCAAGTTGACCAAAGGGTTAACCATGCTGTGAAAACGCCGAAAAAGGGCTCAGACCCGCGCCGCCTTGGCCCGCAGCCGGTTCAGGCGCGCGCCGGGCAGGGGCGCCAGCTTTCCGGCGGTGAGATAGAGAATGTAGAGATCAAGGCAGAGGCTCCGGCGGGCGGTATAGAGCCTGTCGATGGCCGCTTTCCGGGGCACGCATTGCCGCACGTAGATCTCTTCAGTCTCCTCCGCCGAGCGGCTGTGCTTCAGCAACCGCTCCTCGTGGCTGTGGTGCATGATCGTCGCCAGCCCGGTGATTCCCGGGCGGCTTTCAAGCACCTCGCCGTAGATCGCCGGAAACTGCTCCACGTATTGCCGCATCGGCGGGCGCGGGCCGACAAAGCTCATGTCGCCTTTCAGTACGTTGAAGAGTTGCGGCAGCTCATCCAGCCGGAGGCGGCGCAGGGTCCGGCCCAGCGGGGTGATCCTGTCGGCCTTGTCGCCGCCCGACACGCCCACCTCGGCCTCGCCCGAGCCCTTCCGCATGGTGCGGAACTTGTAGAGGTCAAAGGGCACCCCCGGCGCCTTCATCCGCTCCGAGGTATAAAGCGCCGGCCGCCCGTCGCGCAGGGCGATCACGCACCAGAGCACAGCCATCACTGGCAAACCCGGCACCAGCAGCAACACCGCGAGTGCCACGTCGAAGATCCGCTTTGAGGGTGTCACCCCGAGGTCTCCCGCCCGGCCCGGTGTCAGCCCGCCGCGGCGACGCCCGGCTCGCCCTGCAGCGCCGTGGCATCCGGGCGGCCAACGCAAACGTAGGCCTCGAACCCGGCAGAGCGGGCATCGTCACGCGAGTAGATGTTGCGCAGGTCGGCCATGCGGGCGCCGCGCATCTCACCGGCCATCCGGGTCAGATCCAGCGCGCGGAACTCGTTCCACTCGGTCAGCAGCACCAGCACATCCGCCCCCTTGGCGGCGGCGTAGGGGTCTTCCTCCCATGTCACGCCGGGCAGCAGCGCCTCGCCCTCGCGGCGGCCTTGCGGATCGACCACGCGCACCTCGGCCCCTCCGCCCACCAGCGCGGGCACGATGGTGAGGCTCGGGGCCTCGCGCATGTCATCGGTGTTGGGCTTGAAGGTCACGCCCAGCACCGCCACGACCTTGCCGTTGAACGAGCCGTCACAAAGATCGCGGAGCTTTTCGACCATCCGGCGCTTCATGTCCTCGTTCACGGCAATGACCGCCTCGGTGATCTCCAGCGGCACCGCATGGTCCTGCCCGATCCGGGCCAGCGCCTTGGTATCCTTCGGAAAGCACGAGCCGCCATAGCCCGGCCCGGCGTGGAGGAACTTGTTGCCGATCCGCCCGTCGAGGCCCATCCCCTTGGACACCGCCTTGATATCGGCCCCCACCCGCTCGCAGAGCATGGCGATCTCGTTGATGAAGGTGATCTTCGTGGCCAGAAAGGCGTTGGCCGCGTATTTGATCATCTCGGCGGACTCCAGATCGGTGTAAACAATCGGAAAATCACGCAGGAAGAGCGGGCGGTAGATATCGCCCATCACCTCTTGGGCCGGCTTCGCCTCGACGCCCACCACAACCCGGTCCGGCCGCATGAAATCATCAATCGCGGCGCCCTCACGGAGGAACTCGGGGTTCGAGGCCACGTCAAAGCTGCCCTCTTCGCAGGTCTTCGCGATGATCTCGTAAACCTTCCGGTTAGTGCCCACCGGAACGGTGGATTTGGTGACAACCACGGTGAACCCGTCGAGCGACTGGGCGATCTCCTCGGCGGCGGCGAAAACATAGGTCAGGTCGGCATGGCCGTCGCCCCGGCGGGTCGGCGTGCCCACGGCGATAAACACCGCATCGGCCCCGGCCACCGCAGGCGCCAGATCCTCGGTGAAGGTCAGGCGCCCGGCGGCCACGTTCTTGGCCATCAGCACATCCAGCCCCGGCTCGTAGATCGGCACCTCGCCCCGGTTCAGCTGCGCCACCTTCTCGGGGTTCTTGTCGACGCAAACGACCTCATGCCCGAAATCCGAGAAACACACCCCCGAGACCAAGCCCACGTAGCCCGTGCCGATCATCGCAATCTTCATCGTCCGCCCATCCTTATGCGCCTTGCGGTTCTGCCGCCCCTGAATGGCGGCAGCGGCGCTCAAAAGCAACCTGTGCAACGGTGTTTCCCAATTGGCGCCTTATTCTGGCCGTCTCGGGGGGATTGTCTGCACTCAAAGCAGATGGTGGGGGCCAGATGCTTGAGGTAACCAATGCAGAAGGCACTTCGCCTGGCCCTCGGGGCCGTGATGACAGTGGCGAGCCTGTCCACATCCGCCAACGCCTGCACCCGTGGTGCGGTCTCCGGCGCAAACGCAGCGATTGACCCGGCCCGGCTGAACCAGCCGCTGCTGGATGCCGCCATCGCCGTTGAAGTGAACTACCAGCGCTGCCGCAAGGGGCTGTCTCCGCTGGCCGATGCACCCGCGCTGCGCAATGCCGCCCTCGGCCACGCCAAGTGGATGGCCCGCAACAGCACGCTCAGCCACAAATCCACCCGCCCCGGCCGCGCCACGGTGAAAGCCCGCATCCTCGCCTCCGGCCTCAAAATCCGCCGTGGCTCCGAGAACATCGCCCGCGTGGCGCTCTATCAGGTCGAGGGCAGCACCGGCTACCGGATCGTGAATGCCTCCGCCTGCCAGTTCGCGACCCCTGCGGGCAAGCGCATCGGGCGGCACAGCTATGCCTCGCTCGCCCGCTACACGGTCACGCTCTGGATGAACTCGCCCAGCCACCGGGTCAACATTCTCGGGCGAAAGTACAACATGGCTGCCACGGCGGTTGCGCATGACCCTCGTGGTCGCGCCTGCGGATCTCTGTTCATCACCCAGAACTTCGCGGGCTGAAACGCCCCACCGAGGGCAGCGTGACGATTCCGCCACAAATCCCTGTCGGACTGGCCCGTGCAGGGCCGTCCAACCCCTCTGTTTTCAAACGATTTTCGGGGCCACACCCCTAGGATGACTTAAGGTCATACGAAGATTCCCGCCGATTGCGCCGGAAAACGTCATCTGCCGCTTTACGGTTAACGCCCTGATAACAATAATGGCTGTGAAAGTTTTCGCGTAACGGAGCCAGACATGTTCAAGATTCTCACCACCGCCGCCTTCGCCTCCGCGCTGGCCACTTCCGCCTTCGCTGGCGGCTTCGAAGAGCCCGATCTCGAAGGCGAAGTCTTCGTTGAAGAGAGCGGCAGCTCGGCTTCCAGCGGCCCGTCGCTCGGCGGCGCCAACGCCGGCCCGATCATCGGCGGCGTTCTGGCTCTGGCCGTCATCGGCGCCCTCGCCGGCTCCGACGACGACACCGCCGAAGAGCCGACCCAGGCTGTGCAAAACTGAGGTCAGGCCAACGGCCAAGAATTAAAGCGCCCGTCGGGGAGACCCGGCGGGCGTTTTCTGTTTCCGGGTAAGCCCCTGACAATCAGTTATAATGCCTGTCGTACCACTCCACGAAGGCGCGCACGCCCTGCGTGATATCGGTCTGTGGCAGCGGGCCAACGAGCTCGGTGAGCAGTGTGGTATCGGCCCACGTGGCAGGCACGTCGCCGGGCTGCATCTCCATCATGTTCTTCTGCGCGGTCTCGCCCAGCGCCGCCTCGATGGCTTCGATGAAGGTGCCCAGTTCCACCGGCGCGGCATTGCCGATGTTCACCACCCGCCACGGCGCCACGGGTGAAAGACTGTCGGCCTCGCCCACCGGTGCGCCGCGCTCGGGCGCCACATCCACCAGCCGCCGGATGCCCTCCACCAGGTCGTCGATATAGGTAAAATCCCGACGCATCTTGCCGTGGTTGTACACGTCAATCGGCTCTCCGGCGCGAATCGCCTTCACGAACTTGAAGAGCGCCATATCGGGCCGCCCCCACGGGCCGTAGACCGTGAAAAAGCGGAACATCGTGATCGGCAGGCCGTAAAGATGGGCGTAACTATGCGCCATCGCCTCGTTGGCAGCCTTGGTCGCGGCGTAGAAGCTCATCTGATGCGCCACCCGGTCCGTCTCGGCATAGGGCATCTTCTCGTTCGCGCCATAGACCGAGCTGGTCGAGGCCATCAGCATATGCTTGGGCGGGTGGGCACGGGCAGCCTCCAGCAGGCGGAAGGTGCCAATCAGGTTGGCCTCCACATAGCTCTCCGGCGCGTCGATCGAGTAGCGCACCCCCGCCTGCGCAGCGAGGTGAATCACGATCTCGGGCGCGTGCTCCTCCAGCAATTCCTCCAGCCGCCCCGGCTCGTCCAGCCGCGCCTCCACCGCGCTGAACCCCTCGCTCTGCATCAGCCGCTGGTGCCGCCGCTGCTTGAGGCTCACGTCGTAGTAATCGGTCATCGCATCCAGCCCGATGACCCTGAAGCCATCGTCCAGCAAACGGCACGAGATATGAGAGCCGATGAATCCGGCGGAACCGGTCACGAGCGCGGTGCGGGTCATTGGGCCTTACCTGCGCAGGAGTTGAATCGCGATGTAGCCGATTTCCGGCCCCATCCACTGGCGCGAGTTCCAGATCGTGCCATCCCCGGCCACCTGATAGATGTTGGTAAAGGTCTGGCCGCCGCCATGACAGATTTCCACCATCCGCACCGCGCCCACCGTGCCCGCCGTCGCAGTCTGGATCGGCTCGGCCTTGTCGCGGCTGATCCGGCAGTCGAACCGGGTCGGGACTTCATCGTTCTCGCCGTTGAGCCAGCGCATCACGCGCACCGCCTGCCCGGCGCGTCGGCCGGTGACAAGCGCAGTGCTCTGGGTGATCTCCGAGGACATCAGGTCAAAGCCCACGCCCCGCGTCTCCGCCAGCATCCCGCGCCGCAGCACAAGCGTCTGGCCCTCGGTGGTCAGATAGGTCCGCCACGGCCCGCGCGTCTCCTGCTCGCCGAGCGCGGCCAGCTGGGTGTTGTCGCGCAACAGGATCATGATCGCAGAGCCTCGGATGCGCTGCAGCGCCACCGGGATCAGCGCGGCCACCTGCGCCGGGGTCACCTCCTTCGGCTTTCCGCGCTTGGCGGTCACGCTCTGCACCGCCATCTGCAACAGCCCCGGCCCCTGCCGTGCAGGGTCGTTGCTGCACCCGGCCAGCACTGCAAGGGCGGCCAGCGCCCCGATCCAACGCATCTTCCGCATCATCTCCAGAACCGCCCCCACCGGTCTTCCAGCTCAGGGCGGTGGGTGTCGCGCACCGTGTCATAGAGCCGCCCGTTGACCGAGAGCTTCGCGCCCCCGTCCCGCGCCAGCGAGCGCAGCGTGGTGCCCGCGGTCTTCTTGCTCGGCTGGCCGGTGAAGAAGCTGTAAGGCACGGTCACCCGGATGCCCTTGTCAAACGAGCCTTCACCAAAGTCCTCCGCCGAAACATCGGTGACCGTGGCATAGGCCCCGATCCGCCAGCCGTTGTCGAACTCCCGGTCCAGCGCGACGGTCGCGCCCCAGTCACCCGCAAGGTAGCGGCCCACGTCGAGCGTGCCGTGATAGCCGTTGCCAAAGTCGTAGTAGGCAGAGACATGGCCGGTCACGACCTCGTATTCCCGGAAGCTGAAGAGCTGGTCATAGTCCCGCTGCTTCACCCAGTTCAGCTCGCCGCCCAGCGCAAGGCGGCTGTCCACCGGCTTCCAGAGCAGCTCGCCCGAGACCCCGCCAAACATCGATTCCAGCATACCCACCGTGAGGCGGCTGTAGAGGTTGGGACCGGGGCGGCCATAGTAGGCCAGCGTCAGCCGCTCGATCGCCGGGTCGCCCTCGGCGGCATAGAGCGCCGCGTCCGAGCGAACATGCGGCAGAACCGAGGTCGATGGGTTCTCATCCTCGCCGCCGTTGCCGAACACCTTCTTGGTGATCGCACCCTCCAGCACCCAGCCCGGCGCAAGGTCATACCGGCCCGAGAGCCGCAGACCCACGTCGCCGCGCAGGGGGCTTTCGGGGTCAAAGGCGGTGAGCGCCACATAGGGCGAGAGAGACCACGTGAACCGCGGATACTGACCGGGCAGATACTCCAGCCCCGCCGGATCGGGCGCAGCGGCGGTATCGGTGATCTGCGCGGCAGCCAGCACCGGGGCCGAGCCTGCGTGTTCAAATGCCTCAAGGTCGCTGCGCTTCAATGTCACCCGAGCGCCCGGCACCCCGTTCTGCACCGGCACAAGGCTGAAGGTCTCGACCGAGGCGGGCAGGGCGCGGGTCAGAATGCGCGAGATACGCCCCATTGCCTGCGGCTCGGCAATGTAGCGCGTGTTACGATAGCGCAGCTCGATACTCCGCCCGCTGTAGGCCATCGCCTCGAGGATCAGCCCTTCCTTGGCCATCGCATTGCCCAGCACCCGGCGCAGGCCGGGCTTGGTCGCCGGATCACTCGCCCAGGCGGTGTCCCAGGCGCCGGGATCCGACCGGCGGGCAGGGCGCCCCGCCACTGGCAGCGGCGCGGTCTCGTTGCCCGGCCCCACCGCAGGCTTGCGCGGGTTGGTGCTGAAGCTGAGCTGCACCGCCACCTCAGAGCCGCCGATATAAGCCGCCTGCAAATGCGCGTTTTCGCGGATCTTGTAATCGAGGCCAAAGTTCCACGGGCTCTTGCGGTCGATCAGGTCGTCGCCCGCCTCGTCCACATAGCCCGCCGTGGAGTATTCGGCCTTCAGCGTCAGCCTGTCGCTGGCCTGAAAGGCGAGGCCGCCAAACGCCGCCACATCGCCCTGAAACCAGCTGCTGGCATTCACAGTGCCGCCCTCGTCGCCGGGGATGTAAGGCTCGCGCTCGCCCGCGCTGCCGATCACCCCGTAGCGCGCCAGCCCGCCCCAGCCGAGCCCGGCGCTGAACCGCAGCCGGGGCGATACCGTCTTGGTCGCCACAATGTATTCGCCGCTATAGATCCCGCTGCCCAGAAAATCCTGAAAGCCCACAGCCACCGCCGGCCACCACTTGCCGGGCTGCTCCTGCAGCACCTGAAACTTCAGGTCAAAGCTCCGGTCGGAGAGCGGCTCGCCGTCCATGTAATAGTCTTCGATGCGCGAGTAGCGGAAGCTGCCGGTGATCCGCGGCGCAAGCTGGAACGAGAAGCTCGCCCGCGTCTGCCCGCCCATCGAGGTGAGCGTGGCCGAGATTTGTCCATCCTCCAGCGCCTCCGCAGAGGGCATCGAGAGGATGCCGGGCGTCCCGAAAAGCGTCAGGCTGTCGGTGATCTGGGGGTCGGCCTTGGTGGCCCGCGGTCCGGCTCCCGCCACGAGGCCCGCCACCAGCGCCACAGCACTCACACCCGCCCAACTCTTGATCCGTGCCACGGCTCGCCCCTCGCATCCTGTCGGCACCCGACTATAGCAACGGCACGTCACCGCAAAAGCCCTCCGCTCACAAAGTGGAGGATTGTCGCCGTTCTACATCGCCCGTCACTGGCCCCAGCAGTCGCCCGGCACCCGCCAGACCTGCTGCGGACGCCGCCGAAAGGCCCCCTCTCGCGGGATGATCGGCTCTAGCGCCTCGGCCGCCTCGCAGATCGGGGGGTCTGCGCGGCGGGTCACATAAAGCACCTCGTCTTCGCCGCCCGGCCACGCATGGCTCTGCACATAGTGGTTCGGCGGGCGGCCCAGTTCGGGTCGGGCATAGGCCTCCAGCCCGATGATCTGCCCCTCCACGCCCCGGCCCCGGATGCGGTAGAAGAGGTCGGCCAGCACGTCGCGGTCATCAGCCACAATGGTCGTCACCCCCGCCGCCTTTGACCGCGCGGCAATCTGCGCGCTCATGTCGATCCGGCCCAAATAGCGCTCCATCAGCAATGGCCCGTCCCCCAGCCGCAGCGAAGCGGCAAAGACGGTTGCGCCCACCAGCACCACGGCAAAACCCGTGCCCAGCGCAAGGCTCGCCCCCATCGCCCAGCGGCCCCAGCCGCGCACTACCATCACGGCAGCGATGGTGCCCGCCAGATAGGCCGCCGCCGCCCAGTTGGCATAGGCCTTGGAGAGCAGCGCCTGCCCGCAGACCAGCGCAAGGATTGGCAGAGAGAACCACAGCAGCATCGCGCTCCGCCGCCACACCGCCGACCAAAGCAGCCCCGCCAGCAGCACCGGCCCGAACACCACGATCTGCGCCCCGGCAAACTCCGCCAGCGAGGCCCAGTTCAGCCCCGCCCGCTTGCCCGGGTCGCGCACCCATTCGGCGTTGTCCATCGTGTGCTCGAGGGTCGAGAGGCCGTTCTGAATGTTCCAGATCACGTTGGGCGAGATCACGATCAGCAGCGCCACGATTGCCGCCACCGCATCACCCCAGCGCACCCGCGCCGAGGGCACGAAGAGCGCCGCCAACCCGGCGCAAAGCACGTAGTAGATGCCCGCGTATTTGCTCATCACCGCCAGCCCCACGCAGGCCCCGGCCACCACCGCCGCCACCCGGCTCTGCTCGCGGGTCACTCGCACCCACGCCCAGAGCGCGCCCGCAAGGAAGGGGAACATCACCGTGTCGGTGCTGATCAGAAAGCTGCCCACCGCCACCAGCGGCAGGGTGATGTAACTCGCCGCCACGAGGATCGCCGTGCGCCTGTCGGCCAGTTCTGCCGCCAACCCGGCCAGCAGCAGCGCGGTGATCCCGTGCAGCACCGCCGCCGGGGCGCGGAGCCAGAAGGCCGCATCGCTGCCCGCCAGGTCGGTGACCGCCCGCAGCAGCCAGCCGATCATCGGCGGCTTGGAATAGTAGCCAAAGGCCAGCTCCTGTCCCCAGAGCCAGTATTGCGCCTCATCCACAAAGATCTCGGCCCGCGCAAAGGGGAGCAACGCGAGGCGAAACACCACCAGCGCCGCCACCACCGCAAAGGCAGGGCCAAACCAGCCGGCGCCCTCAGGCTTCGCGCTTGCTGACATGGATCAGGTAGAGATTGCGAACATAGATGAAGAGCCCCATCGCCTGCCCCAGCACGAACACCGGGTCTTTCCGGTAAAGCGCATAGGCCAACAAGATCAGCCCGCCGAAGATCGAAAAGTACCAGAACGCCAGCGGCACCACCGACCGGCGGGCCCGCTCCGAGGCGATCCACTGCACCAGAAATCGCGCGGTGAACATCAGCTGCCCGCCCAGCCCGATGATCACCCACCAGAACTCAACCCACGTCTCGACATGCAGGATGTTGAAGAGCCATTCAGCCATCCGGCGTGATCTCCGTGGGGGTCTGGGTCTTGCGCCGCTTGATCAGCCAAGCCACGCCGATCAGGTCGTAAATCCCCACAAGCGCCCTGCCGAAGTTGGTGTATTTGCTCCGCCCCGCGGCGCGCTCGGCATGGCTCACGTCCACATGGGCGATCTCCCAGCCGTCCCGCCGCATCAGCGCAGGCAGGTAGCGGTGCATGTGGTTGAAGAACGGCAGGGCCAGAAATGCATCGCGGCGAAAGCCCTTGAGCCCGCAGCCGGTGTCGCGCGTGCCATCCTTCAGGATGCGTGCGCGCAGACCGTTGGCAAACTTGCTCGCCCAGCGCTTGCTCGCGGTATCCTGCCGGTCCACCCGCTGGCCCGCGACGAGGCCCAGCTTGCCCGTGGTGTCGGCCAGCAGCGGGCCATATAGCTTTGGCAGTTCCTCCGGCGGGTTCTGCCCGTCGCCATCCAGCGTCACGCACACCGCGCCCCGCGCCGCCCGCACGCCCGAATGCACCGCCCCGCTCTGCCCGGCAGGCCTCGGGTGTTGCAGCACCCGAATGCGGGCATCCTCCCGCGCCAGCTTGAGCAGCTCATCGCCCGTCGCATCGGTGGACCCGTCGTTGACCGCCACCACCTCGAACTCGACATCCGCGCAGGCGGTCACGATCCGGCCGATGAGCGGCGCCGCGTTCTCCGCCTCGTTCATCATCGGGATCACCACCGAAACCTTGGGAGACATGCGCTCAGCCCCGCGCCAGCGTGTCGCCCAGCGCCAGCACCGGCTCCAGCTCGGTCACCGTGCCGCCGCCTTCGCCCGCCAGATCGCCGCTCGCTGTGCGCTCCGCCACGATCCGCGCCGCCGCCTCGCCAATTTCGCGGCGGCAGGCGTCCATCGTCGCCAGCTTCTGCGGGAAGGCGGCCAGCATCTCCAACGCGTTGAAGCCCGCAAGCCCCAGCTCGCCGGGAATGTCGATGCCGGCCGTCAGGCAGTGCAGCATCCCGCCCGCACCGATCATGTCGTTGGAATAATAGATGAAATCCAGCTCCGGCGTGCGCTCCAGCATGGCCGCCGTCATCTCGCGCCCCTTGGCGAGGCCGCTGCCGCCCGCGTAAAACTCCCGGTCCCGCACCTCCAGCCCGGCGCGGGCCAGCGCCGTAGTGAACCCCTCGAACCGCTTTCGCGCCCGGTGATCCAGCGGCATCTTGGTGCCTGCGAACCCGATGTTCTTGTACCCCGCACCGGCAATCGCCTCGGCCATCATCCGCCCCGCGCGGCGATGGCTGATGCCGACCATCGAGTCGATCGGCTCGCCGTCCACATCCATGATCTCCACCACCGGGCAGCCTGCGTTGGCCAGCATGGCGCGGGCGGCATCGGTATGTTCCAGCCCCGCCACGATCACGCCCGAGGGCCGCCACGAGAGCATCTCGTAAAGCACTTTCTCGGCGCGCTCGGGCTTGTAATGAGTCACGCCAACAACCGGCTGAAGGTCGGTGTCGTCCAGCACCGCACCAATGCCCGTGAGCACCTCGGGGAAGACCATGTTGGAAAGCGAGGGGATCACCACCGCCACAAGGTTCACCCGGCTGCTCGCCAGCGCCCCCGCAATCTTGTTGGGCACGTAGCCCAACCGCTTGGCTGCAGCGAGCACCTTCTCCCGCGTGGCCTGGCTCACATCACCCCGGTTCCGCAGCACCCGGCTCACCGTCATTTCGCTAACGCCAGAGGCCTCCGAAACGTCTCGGAGCGTCAGCGGGCGGCGCGGCGGGATGGGCTTGGGAGCGTCCTGGTTCAACGGAGCGGGCCTTTCAACGGGTCTTTCTCCCTGCTTACCGCCTTATGAACGCCTGTCCAAGCGGTTGCCGTGTCACAACCGGATGGCGCGATAGCTCAGGATCTTGTCGCAAGCCTCTTCCAGCGTCAGATGCTCCCACTCCTTCGCGTAAAGGTAATCCAGCCATTGCGGGTCGAGGATGCGGGCGGAAAGCTCGGCCACATAAGCCTCCTCCTCCGCCTCCGGCACCTCCGCGGCCACCAACCGGCGCAGCCGCGGCTCCAGCTCCTCGCGGGTAAAGGGCTGCAGGGCAGTCACCCGCCCTAAAGCTCGATGTCCGGCAGGCTGTCGAGCGCGGCGGTCAGGGCCTCGCCCCAGCCGCTTGAGATGCGCTGAAAATCGGCGTCATCGGCCTCGATCCGGCTCTGGTAGCCCAGCGTGAGGCTGCCTTCTTCATAGAACTGCACATCGAACGGCAGGCCGACCGTCAGGTTGGCTTTCACCGTCGAGTCGAAGCTCACCATCAGCAGTTTCACCGCTTCGGCAAAGCTCATCTCCGGGCGGTAGGCGCGCACAAGGATCGGGCGGCCATATTTGGTCTCCCCGATCTGGAAGAACGGTGTGTCGTCCCCTGCCTCGATGAAGTTGCCTTCCGGATAGATCAGGAACAGCCGGGGCGCGGTGCCGTCGATCTGGCCGCCAAGGATCAGCGTCGCGCCAAAGGCAGCGGCCTGCTGGCCCGCCTGCTCATGCTCGGCGATCACATCCTTCAGCACCTTGGCCACCATCCGCGCGACCTGGAACATGCTCGGCGCTTCCAGCAGCGAGGGGTTGCGCTCGCTCTGCGCCTTGGTCCGCTCCTCAAGGATCGAAACCACCGCCTGCGTCGTCGCCAGATTGCCCGCGCTCATCAGGGTGATCACCCGCTCGCCGGGCACCTCCCACGAGTGCATCTTCTTGAAAACGCTGATGTTATCGACGCCCGCATTGGTCCGGGTGTCAGACATGAAAACGAGCCCGCGATCGAGCTTCATTCCGACGCAATAGGTCATGTTACTGTTCTTGGCTCTGGCTCATCTGTTGCGCCACCTCTATGGCGACGGAAAGGGATTCTTCCTCGCCACCGGTGCGCGTTCCAGTTACCGGCGCAGCGCCTGCGTAGTCCAGCCCTGTCGCAACGCGAACGTAACGTGTGTCGGGCGACTGATCGTTGCTCACGTCAAAGCCAACCCAGCCCAGCGCGTCCACATGGGCCTCGGCCCAGCCGTGCATCGCCTCCTGGCTCTGGCGGTCGTCCAGCATCAGGTAGCCCGAAACGTAGCGCGCCGGATGGCCGAGCAGCCGCGCGGCGGAGATGAACACATGGGTCTGATCCGAGCACACGCCCTTGCCGGCCTCCATCACCTTCTCCGCGCTCCAGTCCGAGGCCGAGGCGCCCGCGGTGTACTTCACCGCCTTGGCCACCGCCGACATCAGCGCATGGAGCTGGTCCAGCCCCTCGCGGCCGTGTAGCGAGCGGGCCAGCTCACGCACATGCGGGCCGGGCTTGGTTTGCGGGGTCTGCCGGTCGAACAGCCAGAGCGGCGTCAGGCTCTCATGCGGGCCGATCACGCCATTGGTCTCTTCCAACTCCACCTCGCCCTCGCTGCGCAAAAGCAGCTCGGTCTCGCCGGGAGTGATCGAAATCAGTTCGACCGTGTTGCGGTGCTGGTCCTCGTACTGCAGCTCTTTCTTGCCGCCGATCACCGAGGTCTCCCAACTCACAACCTTCTGGTTGCGGTAGGATTTGGGCGTTTTCCGCATCTGTTGCAGCCCATAGCGCACCGGCTCCGAAAAGCTGTAGCGGGTCTCGTGGGCAATCTTCAGGCGCATGGTCTGTCCGGCCTATTCATAAAACCGATAGTCGACCTCAATCTGGCGGCTGAGCTCGCCCAGCGCAATGAGGATCTCCTGGATGAACTCGTGCAGCCCGATATCGAAGATCTCATCGATGCTGCGTTCCTTGAGCCGTTTGCCAAGTTGCACGGCAAGGTCGTGGCTTGTGGCGGTCTCGCCGTAGTCATGGGCGAGGTAGCCGAGGTTGTCTTGCAACTTCTTGGCGCAGAAGTAGAGACTGCGCGGCATCCGCCCGTCGAGAATGAGGAAGGCGGCAATGTCGCGTGGGGTCGGGTTGTGGCCATAGACCATCCGAATGCCGCTCTCGCCGCTGACCGAGCGCAGGATCGTCTCCCACTGCACGTTGTCGAGCTGGGAGCCGACCGCATTGGCCGAGGGCAGCAGCACATAGTACTTCACATCTAGGATACGGCCGGTGTTGTCGGCCCTCTCGAGGAAGGTGCCGATCCGGGCAAAATCGTAGATGTCATTGCGCAGCAGGGTGCCGTGGGTCGCGCCGCGCACGAGGGCGGTGCGCTGCCGGATCAGGCCCAGCGCCTGCGGCAGGTCGCGTTCGTTCACCTTGCGCTTCAGCAACTCCTTCAGCCGCATCCAGCAGCCGTTCATCGCTTCCCATGTCTCATGGGTCAGCGCGCCGCGCACCTGCCGGGCGTTGTTGCGCGCAGCTTCCACCGCGCTCATCACCGAAGAGGCGTTGTCCTTGTCGCGCAGCATCCAGTCGATGACCGTGTCCTTGCTGAGCTCGTCGTATTTTTCGAAATAGCCGAGATCGACCGAGGCGGTCTGAAGCACGCTCGCCCACTCGTCGTCATTCTCCTGATTCCGGGTGAGCGCAATGCGCTGGCCGGTCTCGATCATCCGGGTGATATTCTCGGCCCGCTCAAGGTAGCGGTACATCCAGAACAACCCGCCTGCCGTCTTGCCTAGCATCGCGTCAGTCCTCCAGCACCCAAGTGTCCTTGGTGCCTCCACCCTGGCTCGAGTTCACCACGAGGCTGCCCTTCTTCAGGGCCACGCGGGTGAGGCCGCCGGGGGTGATGTTCACCCCTTCCGGGCTGACGAGCACGAAGGGCCGCAGGTCCACGTGGCGCGGGGCAAGGCCCGCTTTGGTCATGATCGGCACGGTCGAGAGACTGAGCGTCGGCTGGGCGATGTAGTTGCCCGGCTTCGCCTCCAGCTTCTTGCGGAACTCGGCCAGCTCCTTCTTGCTCGCGGTCGGCCCGATCAGCATGCCGTAGCCGCCCGAGCCATGCACTTCCTTCACCACCAGCTCGTCGAGGTTGTCGAGCACGTATTTCAGGCTCTCCGGGTCGTTGCAGCGCCATGTCGGCACGTTCTGCAAGATCGCCTTCTCGCCGGTGTAGAACTCCACGATCTCCGGCATGTAGCTGTAGATCGCCTTGTCATCGGCAATGCCCGTGCCCGGCGCGTTGGCAATGGCGATGTTGCCCGCGCGATAAACATCCATGATCCCCGGTACGCCCAGCGCACTCTCGGGGTTGAAGGTCAGCGGGTCGATGAAATCGTCATCGATCCGGCGGTAGATCACGTCGATCGGCTTGTAGCCCTGCGTCGTCCGCATCGCCACGCGCCCGTCGACAACCCGCAGGTCCGAGCCTTCCACCAGCTCCACGCCCATCTGATCGGCAAGGAAGGCATGCTCGAAGTAGGCAGAGTTGTAGCTCCCCGGCGTGAGCACGGCCACAGTGGGCGTGCCCTCGGCACAGCTCGGCGCACAGGCCGAGAGCGAACGCAGCAGCGAGCGCGGATACTGGCTCACCGGCTGCACCTTGGTCTGGCTGAACAACTCGGGGAACATCTTGTACATCGTCTCGCGGTTTTCGAGCATGTAGCTCACACCGCTCGGCGTGCGGGCGTTGTCCTCCAGCACGTAGAACTCGTCGTCGCCGGTGCGCACGAGGTCGATGCCGACAATATGTGTATAAACGCCGCCCGGCGGGGTCACGCCCACCATCTCCGGCAGGTAGGCCTCGTTGTTCTTGATCATCTCCACCGGCAGCCGCCCAGCGCGGACGATCTCCTGGCGATGATAGATGTCATGCAAGAAGGCGTTGATCGCGCGGACCCGCTGCTCGATGCCCCGGGTGAGCTTCTTCCACTCCGCGCCGCTGATGATCCGCGGCACGATGTCGAAGGGGATCAGCCGCTCCTCGGCGGCGGCCTGCCCATAGACGTTGAAGGTGATGCCGGTGAGCCGGAAAACCTCCTCCGCTTCGCGCTGTTTCGCCCGCAGTCTCGCCGGGTCTTCGCCCTCGAACCACTGCCCGAATTGGGAGTAAGGCGCCCTGAGCGCGTCTTCTCTCCCCCACATCTCGTCAAAGATTTTTGTCATTGCTTCAATTATCCACGTCCCCGATGGCAATACAAAGCGAAATGACACAGAATCCTGTATCTCCCCGAGATTGCCCGTTTTTTAGGCGTCCGCCAAGCCCCTGAGGGTGGCCGCGATGGCCCGGACGGCAGCGCCAAGGTCGTCCGATTCCGCATGTTCGTCGGGCCGGTGGCTCACGCCGCCACGGCAGCGGATGAACAGCATGGAAATCGGGCAAAGGTCAGCAATTGCGCTGGCGTCATGGGTCGCGCCCGAGGTCAGCTCCAGCCCCTTGCCGCCGCCCTGCTGCACCGCCTTGACCAGCGCTGCCCGCAAGTGCGGATCGCAGGGCGCGGCTGGCTGGGCATAAGTCCGCCGGGCTTCCAGCGTCAGCCCCATATCGGCGGCCACGCGGCTGGCGAAGCTGGCAATCGCCTGCCCCGCCTCCTCCCGCGCCGAGTCGTCCTCGCTGCGCAGTTCCACCGGCATCCTCACTTCGCCCGGCACCGCGTTCACCGCCCCCGGGCGCACATCCACCTGCCCGACCGTTGCCCGCAGCCCCGGCGTCGCCCGCGCCAGCCGGTCGACCTCGGCAATCACCCGCGCCGCGCCCACCAGCGCATCCTTGCGCGCCTCCATCGGCACCGTCCCGGCATGGCCGGTCTCCCCGGTGAACGTCAGCGCGTGCCGCTCGATCCCGCAGATGCCCGTCACCACGCCCAGCGCCTCGCCCTCGGCCTCAAGCACCGGCCCCTGCTCGATATGCGCCTCCAGATAGCCCAGCGCCTGCGCCCCGTCCCGCGCCACCTGCGGAATCGCCTCCGGGTCGCAGCCAAAGCCCTCCAGCGCCGCCCGCAGGCTCACGCCGTCCCGGTCCACCATGTCGAGCACCGCCATATCCACCGTGCCCGCCACCGCCCGGCTGCCGACGAGAGCTGTCGGAAAGCGCACCCCCTCCTCATCGGCAAATGCCATGACCTCCACCGCGAAGGGCAGCACCACGCCTTCCTCCGCCAGCAACTGCATCGCCATCACCGGCAGCACCACGCCCGCGATCCCGTCAAACGCCCCGCCCTGCGGCACCGAGTCCTGATGGCTGCCCATGTAGAAGGTGCCTGCCCCGCCGCCCTCCGTGCGGCCCACCAAACTCGCGGCGGCATCCAGTGCCGGCACCAGCCCGGCGCCACGCATCATCTCCCGCAGGTAATCCACCGCCTGCCGATGCTCCGGCCCGTAGGGCAGGCGGGTCACGCCGGGGCCGGGCACGGAAATCTCCGCCAAGGCCTGCAAATGCCGCGCGGCCTCCGCGCCCCAATCCTTTCCGCTGCCGGTCATTCCTCCGGCTCCGGCACCAGCGTGCCCGTCAGTGCCTCGTCCAGCACCCGTTCCGGCGCTTCCAGCGTTGGCACCTGCCGCGCCCAGTCGCCGTAATCCCCGCTCGTGGCCCGTTCCAACAGCGCGCCCAGCGCCTCCAGTGGCTGCTCCGAGTAGTCCACCCGCAACGTCAGCGGTGCCGCATCAGGCCGCAGCACCAGCAGGGCCGCAGAGAGCAACCCACGCTTGTCGCTCCCGCCCTTCGCCGCCGCCCAGAGCGCGGCCATCAGGCGTTCGGGCAGGCTGCCCAGCGCCTTGAGGTAGGCCTGCGCCATCGCCTCCGGCAGCTCCGCGCTGCCCAGCATGTTGCCAGCCGCTACCCCGCAGTCAAAGACGTGCGAGGCCACCAGTGCCGTGTTTCTCTTGCCGCTGAAGCAGGCCCCCGCGCCGCCCATGTCCAGAGCCGAAAGCTGCCGCCAGTCGCGCCCCTCGTCCGGGCCGGTCACAGCCTCCACCGCCGCGGCGGCGCCCTTGCCGCCTGCCATCTCGTGCAGCACCTGCTCGCCCCACATCGTCGAGGGCGCCGCGCCCTGGCTCGCGCTCATCCCCGCACCCCACCGGCCCCGCAGCACCCAGCCGCCCACGCAGAGGCTTCCGGTCGCCGCCGCACCGGCAATGGCGTTTGTTTGGGCGTCCTGCACAAGAATCGAGAAAGTCATATCGGCGCGGGGCTCCTTGCGAAGAAATTTATCATGAAAAATTGACCGGTCAAATTTATCATGATTAATTTCTCACACGAACACCCGGCTTCCGCAAGGGAATCGCCGCCATAAAAACCACAGGGAGATGCTCCAATGACCCTCTTCAACTGGACCCGCCGCGCGGTCCTCGCTGCCGGAGCCGCGCTCGCGCTGGCACCGATGGCGGCCACCGCGCAAACACCCGAGGGCGTGCTGATCGTCGGCCAGGTGGCCGAACCCAAGTCGCTCGACCCGGCCGCCGTGACCGCGGTGAACGACTTCCGCATTCTGGTGAACCTTTACGAGGGCCTGACCCGCTACAAGCCGGGCACGCTCGAGGTCGCGCCCGGTCTGGCCGAAAGCTGGGAGGTCTCCGAGGACGGCACCGAATATACCTTCAAGCTGCGCGAGGGCGTCACCTTCCACGACGGCACGCCCTTCAACGCCGAGGCGGTCAAATTCAACTTCGACCGGATGCTCAACGAGGATCACCCCTTCCACAACACCGGCCCCTTCCCGCTGGCCTTCTTCTTCTCCTCGGTCGAGGAGACAACGGCGGTCGATGAGACCACCGTCAAGTTCAAGCTCTCCGCGCCCTACGCGCCCTTCCTTTCCAACCTCGCCTATCCCACCGGCCTCATGGTCTCCCCTGCCGCCGTCGAGGCAGGCGGTGCCGACTTTGGCCGCGCACCCGTGGGCACCGGCCCCTTCAAGTTCGTCGAATGGCGCGCCAACGAGGCCGTGGTGATCGACAAGTATGAAGAATACTGGGGCGAGCCCGCCGGGGCGCAGGCCGTGGTCTTCCGCCCGATCGAAGACGCCAACACCCGCGTTGCCGAGATGATCGCAGGTGGCATCGACATGATGGTCGAGGTCCCGCCCACCGCGCTCTCCCAGTTCGAGGGCGACGGCTTCAACGTGGTCGAGCAAGCCGGCCCGCACGTGTGGTTCCTGATCCTGAACGCCAAGGAAGGCCCGCTGGCCGACAAGAAGGTGCGTCAGGCGGTGAACTACGCCATCAACAAGGAAGCCATCGTCAACGATGTACTCGAAGGCACCGCCGAGGTCGCCGCCGGCCCCACGCCGCCCGCCTTCGCATGGGCCTATAACGACAGCCTCTCGCCCTATTCCTACGACCCTGAAAAGGCCAAGGCCCTGCTGGCCGAAGCCGGGGCAGAGGGCGCCTCGCTCACCTTTTATGTGACCGAAGGCGGCTCCGGCATGCTCGATCCGGTCGCGATGGGCACCGCGATTCAGGCCGACCTCGCTGCCGTGGGCCTCGATGTGTCCATCGAGACCTACGAGTGGAACACCTTCCTCGGCAACGTGAACCCGGGGCTGGAGGGCAAGGCAGACATGGCCGAAATGGCCTGGATGACCAACGACCCCGACACCCTGCCTTACCTCGCCCTGCGCACCGACGCATGGCCCGACAAGGGCGGCTTCAACTCGGGCTACTACTCCAACCCCGAGGTCGACGCCCTGCTCGAAGAGGCCCGCACCGCCGTCGATCAGGATAAGCGCGCCGAACTCTACAAGCAGATGCAAGAGATCGTGCAGGAAGACGCCCCCTGGGCCTTCATCGCGAACTGGAAGCAGAACGCCGTCACCAACGACCGCGTCGAAAACTTTACGCTGGAGCCCTCCTTCCTGCTCCAGCTCGAGAAGGTGGTGAAGAAGTAACGAGTAACCACCGGCTGCTCCACGGCCACCCCCGGCTCTCCTCGCACTCGCGATGAGGACCAGGGCGCCGGGAGCGACCACCGCGGCGGGCACCTGTGTCACCTCCCCGTGCCCGCCGCACCCCCCACGCAGGGTGCGCCCTCATCGCGCATCACACCGCAGGAGACATCATGGGCAGCTACATCCTCAAACGCCTCGTCGCCGCGATCCCGGTGCTCATCGGCGTCTCCGTCCTCGTCTTCTTCATCATGGCGATGATCCCGGGCGATCCGGCCCTTGCCATCCTCGGCGCCTATGCCACGCCCGAGAACGTCGCCAAGATCAACGCCGACCTCGGCCTCGATAAGCCTCTGGTCCAGCGCTACTTCATCTGGCTCGGCAACATGCTCACCGGCGATTTCGGCCGCAGCTATTCGCAGAACAAACCGGTGATCGACGAAGTGATGGGTCGCTTCGGCAACACCCTCATCCTCGCCGGCGTCGCCTTCGTGCTCTGCTCGGTCCTCGGCATCCTCGCCGGAGTGGTCTCGGCGGCACGGCAATACGGCCTCGCCGACAAGCTGATCACCTTCACCGTGCTCATAGGCATCTCCATCCCAAGCTTCTTTCTGGGCATGATCCTGATCATCATATTCGCCCTGAAACTGCGGATGTTCCCGGTCTCCGGTATGTATCTCATCTACGGCGGCGGCGGCCCGGTGGACCTGATGAACCACCTCATCCTCCCCGCCTCCGCTCTCGCCGTGGTCGCCACCGGCGTCATCGCTCGCCTCTCCCGCTCCGCCATGCTCGAGGTGCTCCGGCAGGACTACATCCGCACCGCCCGCGCCAAGGGCGTCGGCGAGCGGAGCGTGATCATGGGCCATGCCCTCAAGGCCGCGATGGTCTCGATCATCCCGGTCCTCGGCATTCAGGCCGGCTTCGTAGTCTCCGGCGCGGTCTATATCGAGATGGTCTTCGACTGGCCCGGCATCGGCCAGATGCTGGTCAACGCCATCTCCCAGCGTGACGTGCTGCTGGTGCAGGGCGGCGTCGTGGTGGTCGCCGCCTGCTACGTGCTCTTCAACATCGTGGTCGACGTCGCCCAGGCCCTGCTCGACCCGAGGATCAAGTCATGAGCGCCCATCGGACAGGGCTTGTCCCGCCATCGCACCCGCCAGCCAACACAAGCACCCCGGAGCGCACAAAATGACCGCCTTCCTCAAGCTCCTCTTCCGCAACCGCCTCGCCGCCATGGGCGCGGTCGTGCTCGGCATCATCCTCCTGCTGGCCCTGCTCACCCCCATCCTGCCCCTGCAGGACCCCAACATCACCAACACCGGCGACCGGTTCGCCCGCCCCTTCACCGAGGGCTACGTCCTCGGCGCTGACCACTTAGGCCGCGACCAGCTCTCCCGCCTGCTCTACGGCACCCGCACTTCGCTCGCCGTGGGCGCCGTCGCCGCCTTCCTCGCCGCCTTCTTCGGCTCCGCGATCGGCATAATCGCCGGCTACTTCGGCAAGCGCACTGACAACATCCTGATGCGCCTGATCGATATGCTCATGGCCTTCCCCTACATCCTGCTCGCCCTCGCCATCGTGGCCGCGCTGGGCACCGGCCTCATCAACGCGCTCATCGCCGTCGCCGCCGTCAACATCCCCTTCTTCGCCCGCAACATCCGCGGCATCACCGTGGGCCTCGCCCACCGCGAGTTCGTCGATGCCGCCCGGCTGGCAGGCAAGGGCCACATCCGCATCATCCTCACCGAGGTGCTGCCCAACGTGCTGCCGGTGATCGTCATCGCCATGTCCACCACCGTCGGCTGGATGATCCTCGAAACCGCAGGCCTCTCCTTCCTCGGCCTCGGCTCCCAGCCACCCGATTCCGACCTCGGCTCCATGCTCGGGCAGGCCAAGAACCACTTCACCACCCACCCGCACACCTCCATCATCCCCGGCGTGATGATCTTCCTGATCGTCATGTCGGTGAACCTGCTCGGCGATGGCGTGCGCGATGCGCTCGACCCCCGCCTGCGCTCCGGCGCCCTCTCGCGCCCGCTGGCAGTGACCAATGTCGCCAAAAACCGCAGCCTCCCCGCCGCCAACCCCGAGGCCCCGCTGCTCGACATTCAGGAACTGGAAACCCAGTTCCATGTCGGTGACCGTGTCTATGAGGCGGTCGGCAAGATCTCTCTCTCGGTCAAACCCGGCGAGTGCCTCGGCATCATCGGCGAAAGCGGCTCCGGCAAATCCGTCACCGCCCTCTCCGTCACCGGCCTCGTCGCCTCGCCCCCCGGCGTCATCACCGGCGGCGCAGTGCGGCTCGAGGGCGAGGATCTGCTCTCAGCCAGCTACGAAACCCTGCGCCGCACCCGCGGCAACCGCATCGCCTATATCTTTCAAGACCCGCTCAGCACCCTGCATCCGCTCTACACCGTGGGCGACCAGCTGGCCGAGGCGATCCGCGTCCATGACAGCCGGGTGAGCAAATCCGCCGCCCGCGCCCGCGCTTTGGAGCTGATGAAGCAGGTGCGCATCCCCAACCCCGAGTCCCGGCTGGGCAACTACCCGCACGAGATGTCGGGCGGCATGCGCCAGCGCGTCGGCATCGCCATGTCGCTCGCCAACGAGCCTGACATCATCATCGCCGACGAGCCCACGACGGCACTTGATGTCACTGTTCAGGCCCAAATCCTCTCTCTGCTCAACGATCTGCGCCGCGAGCGCGGGCTGGCGATCATCTTCATCACCCATGACTTCGGCGTGGTGGCCCAGCTCTGTGACCGGGTCGCGGTCATGTATGCCGGGCGGATCGTCGAGGAGGGGCCAACCCAATCGGTGCTCGATGCGCCCGCCCACCCCTACACCAAGCGCCTCATCGCCTGCGTGCCCGAGCTTGGCGGCGGGCGGCGCGAGCTGGCGGCCATCCCCGGCCTGCCCCCGGTGGTGAATGACCTGCCCCCCGGCTGCCACTTCGCCGCCC
Source organism: Vannielia litorea (assembly GCF_019801175.1). NCBI lineage: Bacteria > Pseudomonadati > Pseudomonadota > Alphaproteobacteria > Rhodobacterales > Paracoccaceae > Vannielia > Vannielia litorea. The sequence goes on along the minus strand of NZ_JAHVJR010000002.1, from coordinate 318,129 downwards.
GCTGCGATAAGTGCCAACCCGAGTGCAAGGTCGGCTACATCCCGCTGGAAGGGAGCGATAAGCGCACCGTCCGCTGCATCCACCCCGAGGAGGTGCTGGCATGACCACGCAAAAACTCGCCCTCAAAGTTTCGGACCTCTCCAAGACCTTCCCAATCGGCGGCGGCCTCTTCTCCAAGCCCAAGGCCGGGGTCCGCGCCGTCCGCCCCGTGTCCTTCGAGGTGCCCGAGGGCGAAACCCTCGGCATCGTCGGCGAGAGCGGCTGCGGCAAGTCCACCTTCGCCCGCATGCTCGTTGGCCTCTTGGAGCCCACCACCGGCCATATCTTGATCGCCGGAAAGGCGCTCGACAATGCCGATCCCGCCGCCTTCGGGCGGCTCATCCAGTACATGTTCCAAGACCCGATTTCGTCTCTGAACCCGCGCAAAACGATCCGCCAGATCATGGAAGCGCCCCTCAAGCTGCTCCACGGGATGGACAAGCCGCAGCGCGACGCCCGCATCTCCGAGATCTTCGCCTCCGTGAACCTCCGCGAGGAATTCCTCGAGCGCTATCCGCACGAGTTTTCCGGCGGTCAGGCCCAGCGCATCGGCATCGCCCGCGCCCTCGCCGCCTCCCCCGAGATCATCATCCTCGACGAGCCTGTTTCGGCGCTGGATGTCTCTGTTCAGGCCCAAGTCCTCAACCTGATGGCCCGTCTCAAGGCCGAGTTCGGCCTGACCTACCTCTTCATCAGCCACGATCTCGCCGTGGTCGAGGCGGTGTCTGACCGGATCATGGTGCTCTACTTCGGCTCCGTCGTGGAGATCGGCCGCGCCGAGAATGTCTTCTCCGCGCCCAAGCACCCCTACACCAAGCTGCTCGCAGGCTCCGCCCCCGTGGTCGGCCGCCCGCTGACCGCCCCCGAATCCGCCGCCGCCGAGCTGCCAGACCCGCTCAACCCGCCCCCCGGATGCCCCTTCGCCGGGCGCTGCCCGCGGGTCACCGACAAATGCCGCGCCGAAGAGCCACCGCTCGAGGCCATGGGAGAAGATCACTTTGCCGCCTGTTTCCACCCCCTCTGACACCCGCCTCAGCCGCCCCGTTCAGGTCGCCGAGGCAATCAAGACTTGGGTCGTCGAGCACGGCATGAAAGCTGGCGACCGTCTGCCCGCCGAGGCCGAGCTGATCGAGCGCTTCGGCATGGCCAAGGGCACCATCCGCGAGGCGATGCGAATCCTCGAGGCGCAGGGCCTTGTCAAAACCCGCACCGGCCCCGGCGGCGGCGTCTTCGTGCACGAGGTCAGCCGCGAGCGGGCGCGGGCGCTGCTCGGCAATTACTTCTACTTCAAGGATCTCACGATCGCCGACATCTACCAGCTCCGGCAGGCGCTGGAGCCTGAGTTGGTCGCCTCTCTGGCCGGCAAGCTCTCACCTGATGTGCTGGCCGAACTTGAGGCCAACATTGCCACCTACGCCGAGCCGTCCAAGACCATCGAAGAAGAGCGCGAGCAGCACATCGCCTCGCTCCGCTTCCACGCCCTGCTGGCCGCCCAGTCGCCCAACCCGCTGCTGAGCTTCTGCATCGACTTCATGGTCGCCCTGCTCTCCGACATCACGGTTTACCGCGAGCTCTACGCGCCGCCCAACATCGAGCTCTGGCAAAAGGGCCGCGACTTCCAGTGCCGCCTCGTCGATGCGCTGCGCGATGGCGAGGCAGAAGAGGCCCGCGCGATCATGACCGAGCACATGGCCACCGCCCGCGCGCTGATGGAAGGCCAGGAGGCGGTGATGATGCAACGCTTCATGACCGGCTGACCGGGCTCCATCAAACCCATCCGCTGTGAGCGAGAACGACCGCTCGGTGCATTGATTAATGCACCCGTATGTCATCTGACATACACATCATTTGTGCATCGGATGTGCATCAGTTGTGCATCAAGAAAATATGGGGTTAACGCCGGATTCTTAACCCGGCGTACGCTCCGCCCAACCGGCAAAAATGCTCTCCAGCCAGACCACGATGTAGTAGAGCAGGATACCCAGCGCCGCGAGGGCGATCAGCACCGCAAACATCAGCGGATAATCCGAGTTGGTCTTGCCGCTGTCGAAGAGCGCGCCAAGGCCTCTGCCATGGGGCGAAACGATCTCCATCAGGTTGGTCCCGATGAAGGCCAGCGTCACCGCCACCTTCAACGCCCCAAAAAACTCCGGCAGGGTTTTAGGCAGCGCGATCTTCCAGAAGATCGTGCTCTGCGATGCCCCCAAAGCCCTTAGAATATCACGATATTCCGGCTCCAGCGTGCTCAGCCCGATGCTGATGGAAACGGCAATCGGGAAGAACGAGATCATGAAGGCAATGAGCACCGTGTTGAAGTCATGCGCCCCCACGAACATCAGCGCCACGATCGGTACGACCGTCGCCTTGGGGATCGCGTTGAACCCCACCAGAAGCGGGTAAAGCGCCTCCCGCATGGTCCGCGAAAAGCCCATCACCATGCCAATCGCCACGCCCACGATGATCGCTAGGATCAACCCCACCACGGTGCGCCACAGCGTCTGCCAGCCCATCACCAGGAACAGTTCCCAGTAACGGCTGAAGGCCGGCACCAGGTCAGACGGCGAGGCCATCTTGTAGTTCGGCCAACCCATTGCCCAGACAAGCAATTCCCAGAGGATCAGGAAGATGACAACCGCCGCCAGAGGCACCGCGATCTTGCGCAATCTCGGGCTCATGCCGCCCCCTCCTCAGCCGGGGCCCGCCCCTGCGCCACCTCGATCTGGTGCCGCAGGATCGCCAGCATTTCCGCCGATTCAGGCGTGTAGAGCTGCTCGATGTCATGCCCCCGGTCGGGCACGTCGAGCACGTACTGCGTGCGCGCCGGACGCCCCGAAAGCACCACCACCTGATCGGCCAGATAGATGCTCTCGCGCAGGTCGTGGGTGATCAGCACGCCGGTGAACGGCTCGGCCTCCTTCACCTTCTGCATGGTCTGCCATAAGTCTTCGCGGGTGAAGGCGTCCAGAGCCCCGAAAGGCTCGTCCAAAATCAGAACTTCAGGCTTGTGAACAAGGGCGCGGCACAGGCTGGCGCGTTGCCGCATCCCGCCCGAAAGCTCGCTTGGCCGCTTGTCTTCGAACCCCTCGAGGCCCACCAGCCCAAGCAGGTACCGCGCCCGCTCTTCCTGCTCCTTCCGGCCCATCTTGGTGGGCACGATCTCCAGCGGCAGCATCACGTTCTTCAGGATCGAGCGCCACTCCAGCAGCACCGGGTTCTGAAACGCCATGCCCACCGTCGAGCGCGGCCCTTTCACCTTCTCCCCGTGCAGCCAGACCTCGCCCTCGTCGGGCTTCATCAGCCCGGCCACCAGCCGGGTGAGGGTGGACTTGCCGCAGCCCGAGGGGCCGACCACGGCCACAAAGCCGCCTTCGGGCACCGCCACATCCAGCCCATCAAGCACCGGCAGGCGCCCGCTCGGGGTCTGGTAGGCGTGGCGGACGCCCTTGATTTCTATGAGGTTCGTCATGCTGCCCAGCCCGCAGGGTGGGCTACCCGCCCACCGCCACGGACCCTCCGATCACTTCAGCGCAAAGCCGCCTTCGGGCAGATACTCTTCGGTGAAGTAGAGCGACGCATCGGGTTCATTCACGAACTCATAGGTGCTCTTGATCTGCTCCACCGAGGAGGTGAGACGCTCTTCGTCGATGGTGCCAAACCCGCCGTCCATCGTGTAATCGGTCAGCACGTTGGCATCGATCGAAAGCTGCAAGCGGCGCTGCTCCAGCTCCGCATCAGCAGCCGGGTTGCGCTCCATCAGGCTAGCGGTCGCGGCCGCCGGGTCGGCAATCGCGTCTTTCCAGCCGGCGGCGACAGCGGCCAGAAACCCCTTAAGCGTGTCGCTGTTTTCGGCGGCCCACTCGGTGTTGACGATGATGGCATTCCCGTAGAGGTCCACGCCGTAATCAGCCATTAAGATTGTCGAGATATCGTCCTCTTCGATCCCGAGGCGCACGAGGTTCAGATAGGAGCTGAACGAGAAGCCGGTGATCGCGGCGACGTTGCCCTCGGCAAGCATCGGCTCCCGGGTCGGAAAGCCCACAGGCTCCACGGTGATCGCCGCCATATCCAGGCCGTTTTCCGCGGCAAAGATCGGGAACTGCGCCCAGGCCCCATCGGGGGGCGGCGCACCCAGCACCTTGCCTTCAAGGTCTTTGGGCTCCGAAACGCCGAGCGACTTGCGGCCAATCACGGCGAACGGCGGCTTGTCGTAGATCATCATCACCGCGGTCACCGGGGCGCCGGGGTTCTGGTCGAGGAACTTGATGAGCGAGTTGATGTCGGCAAAGCCCACGGGGAAGGCGCCGGTGGCCACTTTCGGGATCGCGTCGAGCGAGCCGGAGCCTGCGGTGATTTCCACGTTCAGGCCATTCGCCTCGAAGTGGCCGTTGTCGATGGCGGCAAAGTAGGGGGCCGAGGGGCCTTCGAACTTCCAGTCGAGGGCAAAGGGCAGCGCCATGGCATGGCTTTCGGCGCGGGCGTCTTGCGTTGCGGTCAGAGTGGCGGCAACCAGCGCTCCGGCGCCGAGGATTGTGCGAATGAACACGGGTGAAAACCTCCGTTTCAGGTGTTGAGCGGACCGACATAGCCACGCCGCCGCGCCAAGGTGAATTGCCGCCGGGACAGGAACACAACGTCAGCGAGATTCGCCTAAAGATTAGGCCATTGCGTACTGCATGGCTGCAAAAATATGCGCCGCCCTGTCTGAAGAGGGTGATGCAAGTTTTACGAAAACACCGCTGAAAGCCGGTCTGGCCTCAACCCGCTTTTAACCCAAGGGCCCTAGCTTCCGCGCTCATGGCGGCACCTATGCTGCCGCTTTTCCCTGCTGAGCAGACCGCAGACACCGGAGACCCCATGTTCAAAAAACCCATCCTCGCCGCCGCCCTCGCGGCCCTCGCCCTGCCCGCCGCCGCGCAGGATTATCATGCCGCCATGACCGATTATCTCTCGGCCAGCGTCGCCACCTGGGCCAGCAACGATGTGCTGGTCGCCGCGATCAAGGCCGCCAACGCCGACCGCGCCGCGCTGACGCAGGCCGACATCGACGCGATGGACCAAGCCTGGCGCGCCGAGGCCGATGCAGGCGCCGGCCCCACCATTGACCCGATCATGCAGAACGCCGCCGCCGAGTTCCTGCGCCAGCAGGTCGCCGGCTCCGGCGGGCTGATCTCCGAGGTCTTCGTGATGGATAGTCATGGCCTCAACGTCGCCTCCTCCGCCGTCACCTCCGACATGTGGCAAGGCGACGAGGACAAGCACGCCAAGACCTACGCAATGGGTGCCGGAGCCACTTTTGTGGACGAGGTCGAGTATGATGAAAGCTCCGACACCTACCAAGGGCAGGTCTCGATGACCATTTCCGACCCGGCCACCGGCGAGCCCATCGGCGCCATCACCGTGGGGCTCGACGCCGAGGCCCTATGACCCACTGCGGGACCCCGGCCGCCTCACGCGCGGCCGGGCCAGCCCAGCGGCCCTGAGATTGCACGCTAGGAAACCTTTCGCAGATGCGGCATAAATTGTGTGTTCGGAACAATTAAGAGCACGCACAGCGGCATGGCCATTCTCGCAAGCATCTACCATCTGACGCACTACAAGTATGACCGTCCGGTCACCCTTGCGCCGCAGATCATCCGGCTCAGGCCCGCGCCACACTCGCGCACCCGCGTGCTCTCACACAGCCTCAAGATCTCGCCCGGCGGGCATTTCGTGAACCACCAGCAGGACCCTTACGGCAACTGGCTCTCCCGCTTCGTCTTCCCCGAGCCGGTCCGCGAGCTGAAGATCGAGGTCGACCTGACGGCAGACATGACCGTCTACAACCCCTTCGATTTCTTCGTGGAGGAAAGCGCCGAGAAGTGGCCCTTCGACTACCCCGAAGACCTGCGCGAAGATCTCAGTATCTACCGCCGCCCCGAGCCCGAAGGCCCCAAACTGGCCCAGTTCATCGGCGGGCTGGACTTTGGCACAGATGGCACGGTCGACTTTCTGGTGGCGCTCAATGCCCACATCTCAAACACGGTCGACTACACGATCCGCATGGCGCCGGGCGTCCAGACGCCGGAAGAAACGCTCACCGTCAAATCCGGCTCCTGCCGTGACAGCTCTTGGCTGCTCGTCCAGTGCCTCCGCCACCTCGGTTTTGCCGCCCGCTTCGTCTCGGGCTACCTGATCCAGCTCAAGCCAGACGTGAAAGCGCTCGACGGCCCCTCGGGCACCGAGGTCGACTTCACCGACCTGCACGCATGGGTCGAGGTCTACATCCCCGGCGCCGGCTGGATCGGGCTCGATCCCACCTCCGGCCTGCTGACGGGCGAGAGCCACATCCCGCTCGCCGCCACGCCCCACTACCGCAACGCCGCCCCAATTACCGGCGGCTTCACTGCCGCTGGCACGCCTGAGGTCGACTTTGCCTTCGACATGAAGGTGGACCGCGTGGCCGAGCATCCGCGCATCACCAAACCCTTCTCCGACGAGGCTTGGGGGCGGTTGAATGACCTTGGCAACAAGGTCGATGAAGACCTCAAGGCCGCCGATGCCCGCCTCACCATGGGCGGCGAACCGACCTTCGTTTCGATCGACGATTTCGAAGGCGCCGAGTGGAACACCGCCGCCGTCGGCCCGATGAAGCGCGAACTGGCCGACCAGCTTATCCGCCGCCTGCGCGACCGTTTCGCCCCCGGCGGCTTCCTGCACTACGGGCAGGGCAAGTGGTATCCGGGCGAGACCCTTCCGCGCTGGACCTTCTCGCTCTACTGGCGCCGCGACGGCAAGCCTGTCTGGGCCGATGAGGCATTGGTCGCCAAGGAAGGCGAAGACACAGGCGCGACCGCCGAGCACTCACAGCAGTTTCTCGAGGGCATGGCCGAGGAGCTTGGCGTAGGCGCCGACTTTGTTGCCCCGGCCTTCGAGGATCCGGGCGAGTGGATCCTGAAGGAGGCCAACCTCCCCGAGAACGTGACCCCCGAGAACTCCAAGCTGAAAGACCCCGAGGAACGCGCCCGCATCGCCAAGGTCTTCGAGCGCGGCCTCACCGAACCCGCCGGCCATGTGCTGCCGATCCAGGCGTGGCAGTCCAAGGCCTCCGGCCACAAGTGGCGTTCCGAGAAGTGGAAGCTCCGGCGCGGCAAGGTGTTCCTCGTGCCCGGGGATAGCGCGGTCGGCTACCGCCTGCCCTTGGGCACACTGCCCTACGTCCCGCCCAGCCAGTTTCCCTACACATACATCACCGATCCCAGCATCGAGCGCGGCCCGCTGCCCGACTATCACGAGGAGGCCGGAGACGCGCTGCCCGAGGTCACTGAAGAGCGCAGCCAGCCGGTCTCTGCCCCCAAGGCGACCGGCCCCACGCAGGACATCGTCGAGCAGGAGCTGACCATCGGCGGCGCCGTCCGCACGGCAATCTCCGTCGAGCCGCGCGATGGCCGCCTTTGCGTGTTCATGCCGCCCGTGGAGAGCGTGGAGGAGTATCTCGACCTGCTCGCCGCCGCCGAGGCGACCGCCAAGAAGATGGGCCTGCCCATTCACATTGAGGGCTACGCCCCGCCCCACGACCACCGGCTCAACGTAATCCGTGTCGCGCCCGACCCCGGCGTGATCGAGGTCAACATCCATCCAGCCTACGACTGGCAGGATTGCGTGGCGACGACCGAAGCGATCTACGAAGAGGCCCGCAACTGCCGCCTCGGTGCCGACAAGTTCATGATCGACGGGCGCCACACCGGCACCGGCGGCGGCAACCACGTGGTGGTCGGGGGGGAAACACCAAATGACTCGCCATTCCTCCGCCGCCCCGACCTGCTCAAAAGTCTGATCCTGATCTGGCAGCGCCACCCATCGCTAAGCTACCTTTTCTCCGGCCTCTTCATCGGCCCCACGAGCCAAGCGCCGAGGATCGACGAGGCCCGGCATGACACGCTCTACGAGCTGGAAATGGCCCTCGCGCAGGTGCCCGCGCCCGGCGAGGGCGACATGCCGCCGCCCTGGCTGGTGGACCGGCTGTTCCGCAACATGCTGACCGACGTGACCGGCAACACCCACCGCGCCGAGATCTGCATCGACAAGCTCTACTCCCCCGACGGCCCCACCGGGCGCCTCGGGCTCATCGAGTTCCGCGGCTTCGAGATGCCGCCGCACCCGCGGATGAACCTCGCGCAACAACTGCTGATCCGCGCCATCATCGCCCGCTGCTGGAAGGCGCCGGTGCAGGGCAAGCCGGTCCGCTGGGGCACCGTGCTGCACGACCGCTACATGATGCCCGAGTTCCTCTGGGCCGACTTCCTCAAACTGCTCGAAGACCTCGCGCAGCACGGCTATGCCTTCGACCCCGTCTGGTACGAAGCGCAGGCCGAGTTCCGCTTTCCGTTCTGCGGGCAGGTCGAGGTGGAAGGCGCGCATCTGGAGGTCCGACAGGCGCTGGAGCCGTGGCACGTGCTGGGCGAAACCGGCGCCATCGGCGGCACGGTGCGCTACACCGACAGTTCGGTGGAGCGCTTGCAGGTCAAGCTGACAACCCAGCATCAGGGCCGCTATCGGATCATGGTCAACCAACGCCCGGTGCCGCTGTCGCCCGGCAACCAGAGCGGCACGCAGGTTGGGGCAGTGCGCTTCAAGGCCTGGCAACCGCCCGAGGCGCTGCACCCGGTGCTACCGGTGAACACGCCGCTCAGCTTTGACATCTACGATGATTGGACGGGCCGCCCCATCGGTGGCTGCACCTATCACGTAGCGCACCCCGGCGGGCGCAATTACGAGACCTTCCCTGTCAACGGCAACGAGGCCGAGGCGCGGCGTCTGGCGCGGTTCGAGCCCTATGGCCACGCCCCGGGCGCCTACCGGCCCGCGCCCGAACAGCCGCACCCGGAGTTTCCTTGCACGCTCGATCTGCGGCGCGATCCGAGGCTCGACGCTTGAGTGACGCAAACGCCCTCCGTGCCGATGGCCTTTCACATCTGTTGAAGGGCTACAGCCCGCGCAAGGGCACAGCGGATGAGTTGATCGACGGGCAGGGCCGGATGCGTCCGGTGTGGGAGAGTTTCATCTCTTCGCTCAGCAACCTGTCACGGCAGGAGACCGAAGAGCTCTTTGCGCGCGGCACCCACTACCTGCGCGATGCTGGCGTGTATTTTCGGCAGTATTCCAACGACCCGGCGCCCGAGCGCGACTGGCCCTTCAGCCATGTGCCGGTGATCCTGCACGAGCAGGAGTGGTTCTCGATTTGCGACGGGCTGGCCCAACGTGCCGACCTGCTGGAGCAGGTGATGGCCGACCTCTACGGGCCGGCCGAGTTGGTGCAGGGCGGCCACCTGCCTGCCGAACTGGTGGCCCGCAACCCCAACTGGCTGCGCCCGATGGTGGGCATCACCCCGGCCTCCGGGCACTTTTTGCACCTCATCGCCTTCGAGATTTCCCGCAACCCCGATGGCAGCTGGTTCGTACTGGGCGACCGCACGCAGGCTCCCTCCGGCGCAGGCTTCGCGCTCGAGAACCGGATGGCCACCTCGCGGATCTTTCAGGACCCGTTCCCACGCGCCAATATTCACCGCCTCGCCGGGTTCTTCCGCGCCTTCCGCGCCGCGCTCGACAGTCAAGCGGGCCCCGCCGGGCGCCGCGCCGCCATCCTCACGCCGGGGCCGGGCAACGATACCTATTTCGAGCACACCTACATTGCCCGCTACCTCGGCATGATGCTGCTCGAGGGCGAAGACATGATCGTTCATGACGGTCAGCTCAAGGTGCGCACCGTCGAGGGGCTAGAGCCGCTTGGCACGCTCTGGCGGCGGCTCGACAGCGAGTTTGCCGACCCGCTGGAGCTTGATGAAACCTCCTATCTCGGCACGCCCGGGCTGGTGCAAGCCTTGCGGCTCGGCACGCTCTCGATGGTCAATGCGCTCGGCGCGGGCGTGCTTGAGATGCGCGCCATTCAGGCCTTCCTCCCCCGGATCTCCGAGGTGCTCACCGGCCAACCGCTGAAGCTGCCAAATATAGCGACATGGTGGTGCGGCACCGAGAGTGAGCGAGAACATGTGCGCAGCCACACCGCCGAGATGATGATCGGCGAGGCCCTTGCCTCCGACCTGCCGTTCGAGCTGGGCGCGACGACGGCGCAGGGCGGCGACTTCCGCTCAAGCGCGCAGCCCTCCATCGACGCGTGGATCGAGGCCGAGGGCGGCAACCTCGTGGCGCAGGAGATGGTCACGCTCTCCACCACGCCCGCATGGGAGGAGGGCCGGCTCGTGCCCCGCCCCATGACCGTGCGCGTCACCGCCGCCCGTACCCCCACGGGCTGGACCTTCATGCCCGGCGGCTATGCCCGCATTGGCTCGTCGGATGATCACTCGGCCCTCGCCATGCAGCGCGGCGGCACGGTGGCCGATGTCTGGATTATGGGCGATGCGCCGGTGGCGGCCGAGTCGATGCTTGGCTCCACCTCCGCGCTCGCGCCACGCACCGGCACTCTACCGGCCCGAGCGGCAGAGAACCTCTTTTGGCTGGGCCGCTATGTCGAGCGCTTCGAGGGGGCCGTGCGCCTGCTTCGCGCCTACCACCTGCGCCTCGCCGAAACCGGCGACCGGCAGGATCCCCGCCTAGTTGCCCTTTCCAAGTTCATGGAGAGCTTCGGGATCGACAGTGACGAGCCGGTACCCGCCGCGCTGGAGGGCTTGCTCGGCTCTGCCCGCACCTGCGCTGGCAAGGTGCGCGACCGGTTCTCGATCGACGGCTGGAACGCGCTCTCCGATCTCGCCCGCGGCCTCGATGCGATCCGCGGGTCGACCTATCCGGGCGATGGCGTGGCCCACGAGATGGGCGTGCTGCTCCGCAAGATCACCGGCTTCTCCGGCCTCGTGCAGGAAAACATGTATCGCTCGATCGGCTGGAGCTTTCTTGCCTTCGGGCGGGCGCTCGAGCGGGCCGATGGCCTCTCGTCGATCCTCGCCGTCTTCGGCGAGGCCAGCCAGCCGCAGGGGAGCCTCGATATTGCGCTCGAGCTGGGCGACGCAGTCATGACCCACCGCCAGCGCTTTCCCATCGAGGCGAGCCGGGGCACCGTGGTCGACCTGCTGGCGCTCGACCCGAACAACCCGCGTGCCGTAGTGTTTCAACTCTCCGAGATGCGCGAGCTCTCCCGTATGATGCCCGGCAGCACCGCGCCCGGCCGCCCCTCGGCCCTGACGCGGGCGATCATGCCCACCGAGACCCGGCTGCAAACCACCGACCCCGGCATTCTGGGCTGCAAGGCCTTTGTCGAGCTGCGCGCCGAGCTGGCGAACATCTCCAACCTGCTCTCCACGCTCTACCTGAGGTGACCCGGTGCGCTACGATGTGAAACTCCAGATCGAGTACGAGTATCAGGGCACCTCCGACCATGCCCGCAACCTGCTCCACCTATTGCCAGCCGAAATCCCCGACAGGCAGCGCATTTCTGCCAGCCTGCTGACGGTCGACCCGATCCCGAGCGAGCGCCGCGACCTGTTCGACTTCTACGGCAACCTGATGACCTTCATCGCCTTCCACGAGCCGATCGACAAAATCTCGCTGACCCTCGCCGCCCGGGCCGAGCGGCTGCTGCAACCGCCGGGGCTGGAGCTGTCTCCGCCGCTGGCGCAAATGCCCTCCGAGATCTCGGCGCACAACGCCATCGGCGGCACCGCCCCGCATCACTTTCTCGGCCCCAGCCCGCGTGTGTCGCCCGACCCGGATATCAGCGCCTTCGCCCGCAATGTGGCCGCCTCAAACATGCCCGTGCTTGAGGCGGTGCGCAGCCTCGGCAAGGCGCTGCATGAAGAGATGAGCTTTGATCCCGAGGCCACCGAGGTTGATACCCCCGCGTCCGAAGCCTTCGCGGCCCGCCACGGGGTGTGTCAGGACTTCTCGCACATCATGATCGCGGGCCTGCGTGCGCTTGGCATCCCTGCTGGCTATGTCTCGGGCTTCCTTCGCACCATCCCGCCTGAGGGCGAAACCCGGCTCGAAGGCGCCGATGCCATGCACGCATGGGTGCGAGCGTGGTGCGGCGCGCAACTCGGCTGGGTGGAGTTCGACCCGACCAATAACATCAGTGCCGGGATGGACCATATCACCGTTGCAGTCGGCCGGGATTACGGCGATGTCGCGCCCGTCAAAGGCGTCATCCGCACCGCCGGGGAGCAAGACACGCACCATAGCGTCGACGTGATTCCCCTCACCGCCGCCTGATTGACAGCTCTCGACCGCGGCAGCCATGCTGCCTGCGGCCCAACACCAGAACGGACCTGCCCGTGAAGACCTCGATCGCCACCGTCTCGATATCCGGAAACCTGCGGGAAAAGCTCGAAGCCATTGCGGCAGCGGGCTACGACGGGATCGAGATTTTCGAGCAGGATTTCATCGCCGACGAGGGCAGCCCGCGCGATGTGGGCCGGATGGTCAGGGAACACGGGCTCGAGATCACCCTGTTCCAGCCCTTCCGCGATTTCGAGGGCCTGCCACAGCCGCTGCGGGCCCGCGCCTTCGACCGGGCCGAGCGCAAGTTCGATGTCATGCAGGAGTTGGGCACCGATCTGGTGCTGTTCTGCTCCTCCTGCCACCCCGAGGCGCTGGGCGGGATAGACCGGGCCGCCACCGACTTTCGCGAGCTGGGCGAGCGGGCCGCCGCGCGCGGGCTGAGGGTCGGCTACGAGGCGCTGGCCTGGGGCCGCCACGTGAACGACCATCGCGATGCCTGGGAGATCGTCCGCCGCGCCGACCACCCCAACATCGGCCTGATCGTCGACAGCTTCCACACCCTCGGCCGCAAGCTCTCGCCTGAGAGCATCCGCGCCATTCCCGGCGACCGTATCTTCTTTGTTCAGTTGGCGGATGCCCCCGCCATCGAAATGGACCTGCTCTACTGGTCCCGCCACTTTCGCAACATGCCCGGCGAGGGCGACCTCGCGGTGACAGACTTCATGCGCGCGGTCATGGCCACCGGCTATGCGGGACCGATCAGTCTCGAAATCTTCAATGACCAGTTCCGGGGCGGCAACACAAAGGCCATCGCCCGTGACGGTTATCGTTCGCTCATGGCGGTGATGGATGATGTGCGGCGCTCGGAACCGACGCTGGATGTCGACCTGCCGGCCTTTCCCGCCCCCATCGCCCCTAAGGGCGTGGCCTTCATCGAGTTCGCAACCCGCGGCGACGAGGCGCGTGCGCTGGGCGCGCTGCTCTCCACGCTGGGCTTCTCCCACACCGGCCAGCACCGCAACAAGGCGGTATCGCTCTGGCAGCAGGGCGATGTGCGGATCGTGCTCAACGAGGAAACCGAGGGCTATGCCTCCTCCGCATGGGCCGCGCGGGGAACCACTGTTTGCGACATCGGCCTTCAGGTCGGCTCCGCGGCCGAAACCATTGCCCGCGCCACGGCGCTCGGCGCGCAGAGCTTCTCTCAGCCCATCGGCCCCGGCGAGCTGGAAATCCCGGCCATTCGCGGTCTCTCCGGCAGCCTTCTGCATTTTCTCGATGACAGCAGCGGGCTGGAGCGGGTCTGGGAGGTGGAGTTCGAGCCGGTCGAGCAGCCCAATGAGGGCGCTGGCATAAGCCGGATCGACCACCTCGCACAGACCATGAGCTACGACGACATGCTCAGCTGGACCCTGTTCTACACCACGCTCTTCGAAATGGCCAAAACCCCGATGGTCGATGTGATCGACCCGGACGGGCTGGTGCGCAGCCAGGCCCTCGCCGCGCCCGACGGCGCCCTGCGCATCACCCTCAACGGGGCCGATAGTCACCGCACCCTCGCAGGCCGCTTCCTGTCAGACACCTTCGGCGCGCCGCTCCAGCACATGGCGCTGGCCACGGACGACATCTTCGCCACTGCCGAGGCCCTCGCCGCCCGCGGTTTCCAGCCCTTGCCCATGCCCGCCAACTACTACGCCGACCTCGCGGCGCGCTTTCCGCTGGCGCCAGAAATGCTGGTGCGCCTGCAGGCCGCCAACATCCTCTACGACGCCGACGAGAACGGCGAATTCTTCCAGCTCTACAGCCGCGCCTTCGCCGGCGGCCTCTTCTTCGAGATCCTGCAGCGCAAAGGCGGCTACGCCGGCTACGGCGCCCCCAACGCGCCCTTCCGCATCGCCGCGCAAAAGCGCCTCACGCGGGCAAAGGGCATGCCCAGCGGCTAGGGATGTTCAAGAAAACTGGTGCCGCTGAAGCGCACTGAACAAGCTGACTAACGCGACGGTGAAATCCGCCAAGCCCAGAATTCACGGCGGACCGCTACAACACCGGCGGTGAACTTCCTTTCCTGGCTATCCACCTATGGTGCTGGCTGTGTCGTAAATCCACAATCATTCCATGCCGAGCTGCTTAGACGGGTGGGTCTTGGCCCGGTTGTAAATAACTGAATATAATCAGCAGGTTAATGACAATTTTGCCTACTATTCCAGCAAAGATTCGTATGGATGACATCGCTTCTCCATACTCAAGTGTCGCTTGAATAAAGGATTTTAATCGGCGGGATAATAAAGCTAGATTCAGTAACACGAACGAAGTTTGGCAAGGGGGTCTAGATGGTGCGTACATCCGGAAAATACACACAACAGCTTGAAGGCTACAAAGCGTTCATCCCTTTTGACCTCCCACCAGCTCCGCCAGTTGAAATTGACGAAGAGATGTACGGGCTCCTGTCAAAGGCGGACAGAGCACTTGGTCGTCTGGACGGATCAATTCAATCGCTACCGAACCCTGACCTCTTCGTGTTCATGTATGTAAGGAAGGAAGCTGTTCTTTCCTCACAAATCGAAGGGACACAGGCATCGTTGGGCGACGTTCTCGAAGTCGAGGCTCAAATATTCGATCCAACTAGGCCCGACGACACTGAAGAAACGCTTAACTACGTCAGTGCGCTGAACCATGGGTTAGCGCGCCTCGCCGACCTTCCAATGTCGCTTCGCCTCATCAGGGAGATTCATGCTCTCTTGATGCAGGGCGTACGCGGGCAGCATGCAACACCTGGCGAGTTCCGTACGACCCAGAACTGGATCGGAGCGGCTGGCGTCACACTCAAAGACGCTACTTTCGTTCCGCCGCCTCCCGATACTCTGTCGGGACTACTCGGCAATCTTGAAAAATACATACATGAAGAAGACACAACGCCGCTTCTGATTAGGCTTGGTTTGATACATGCTCACTTTGAAACCTTGCACCCATTTCTCGATGGCAACGGGCGGATGGGGCGTCTGCTCATCGCGTTTACGCTATGCGAGCGGGGGGCACTGCTCAAGCCAGTCCTCTACATTTCTCACTACCTGAAGAGAAACCGCGCGGAGTACTATGATCGATTGCAAGCAACACGCGATCGAGGCGACTGGGAAGGCTGGATGAAGTTCTTCTTAACTGGGATTGCAGTTGTTGCCAACGAAGCTACTGAAACCGCCCGGGACATTGTTCAAATGCGCGAAGAGCATCGTCAGAGGTTAGTGGACAACCTTGGTCGCGGCGCAGCCAATGGATTGAAATTGCTTGAATCACTCTACCTGAGGCCAATCTTTAACGTCGCAACAGTCTCGGACTTTTTGCAGATTTCGCCGCAAGCCGCGAATACATTGACTGACAAGTTCGTGGAGCTTGGCTTGGTAGAGGAAATAACCGGTCACCGAAGGAACAGGATTTATCGCTACACGCCATACATTGAGCTATTCAGCGACTAGCAGCCAGAGGTGGTACCGCATTGCTGGCAACCGGGAGGAGCAAGTCCGCCCGCCTGATCAGCACTCAAAGGCGCGTCATGCGTGGACAGCGAGGCGCATACGCTCAAAAGAACCGTCGCCAGACCACCGTATTTGCTACACATTTCTGAGAAAACTGGTGCCGCTGAAGGGACTCGAACCCCCGACCCCATCATTACGAATGACGTGCTCTACCAGCTGAGCTACAGCGGCAACCGGCGCGGTCTATAGCGCGGACGCTTCCTGCGGGCCAGCCCTATTTTTCCTTCTCTTCCACTGGGCCGTCCTCTTCCGGCTCCGTGGCGGGCTCGACGGTTTCGGCCTCTTCCACCTCGCCTTCATGCAAGACCACAGGGGCCTCTTCGGGCTCCGGCTCGGGCGCCGGGCCAACGAGCAGCGGTAGCATTTCGACGCCGCCGGGCATGCTGACCTCGGCTTTCGGCGGTTCGCGCCAGCTGAGGGTATCGAAGGCGCCGCAGTTGTCGCAGGTCGGCGACCATTGGCCGTGGATGTTTTGACACTTGTCACACACCCAAGCCGGACCGCGCGGCGCGGTCAGGGCGCGGGCAAGCCAGGCGCGAACAACGTGATCGTCACCGCCTTCACCGCGTTCGACAGCGGCCATGATCGTGAGCGCACGGGCGTTGGCCCCCTCGGCACTGGCAATCTGTGTCACCGACTTGCGGGCAGCCGGAAAGTCTTCTGCCGCGAGGTTCAGCTCGGCCAGCAGCAAGCGCGCTTCCTCATGCTCCGGGTGCGAGCGGAGCAGCGGCTGGAAGCGCTTCAACCGGGCTTCCGGCGACTCATCGGGCTGGATCGCGGCAAAGGCCGAGGCCAGATCGGGGTGCGGCTGAGCCTCCCAAGCCTTCTTGATCACGCGGGTCGCGTAGCGCGGCTTATCCTGTTCGATGTAGCTGTGCGCGGCCATGACGGCGGCAGGCACCAGATCGGGCGAGAGCCGGTTCGCCTCGATCGCGGCTTCGCGGGCCTCGATGCTGCCGCCCTCGTCGACCACTCCCTTCGCCTCCGACAGCGCCAGAACCGCATCGCGGCGGCGATGCACATCGCGCGGCAACGAGCCGTGCTTCAGCTTGGCACTGAGGGTTTTGCGGGCGCCGGTCCAATCGGCATTGCCGGCCTGGAGTTGCAACAGGGTATCCTGCACCTCCTCGTGGCCCGGCTTCATCGAGAACGCCTTCTCGGCGAGCTTTAGCGCGGTATCGGTCTCGCCAGCGGCGAGCTTCTGCTTCATCAGGCCACGCACGCCGACAAAGCGGGTGCGGTCATCGGTGAGCATGGCCTTGTAGGCTTCTTCCGCCGTCTTGCGGTCGCCCACCTGTTCGGCAGCCTGCGCGGTGAGCAGGCGGGTCAACTCGGGTTTGCCAAGGTAGCGCTCGGCCCGGTTGGCCTTGGTTAGCGCCAGCTGCCCCTCGCCCGAGGCCAGCGCCATCATGCCGTCCGAAAGCGCCTCGTAGCCGCGTTTTTCGCGGTGGCGATCGAAATACCGGCTCATCGCTGTTTCGTCGCCGTTCAGAAAGCGGACAACGGCCACCAGAAGCCCGGCCAGCTTGAGGATGACCCAGACCGCCAGCAGCAAGAGCAGCGCGCAGATGATCGCCACCAGCGGCGAGGGCGCAAACTCGATGGAGCCGACGCGCAGCAGCACCGATGGGCCATTTTCCATCACGAACCCGGCGCCCAGCGCGAGCGCCGCGACGATCACCACGAAAAACAGGATTTTGAGAACCGACCAGAGCATTCGCCTGTTTCTCCTAGTTACTTGTCAGTGTGGCAGAGAGGCTTTCGGCCCCGGTGACGGCATCGTTGCGGATGCGGGCCTGCGCGGCCCAATCTGCCATGGCGTCCTGACCGCTTGGGGGCAGGGCGGCAATCTCTTCGAGCGCGGTCGCCAGCGCGCCGGTGGTTAGCGCAGCCTCGGCGCGGGAGAGCACGGCATCTGGGTCGCCGCCCTCCTTTGGCTCGAGCGAGCGCGCGCCGACCTGGCGGGTGAGCCACGAGCCAAACCCGCCGCCATCCTCGCCCGCCGTCTCGGCTCGGGACACCTTCAGCGCCTCACGCGCCGCTGCGGGGAAGCCGGACTTCAGGGAATCTAGCGTGGGCACGCCCTCGGTGGCGGTAGCTGCCAAGCCTTCCGGGATCTCGGCAGAGGAGATCCGGCCCAGCGCTTCGCTATAGGGCACACCGGTCTCCAGCGCCTGCTGCACATCCAGCAGCGCACGCTGCTCGGCGGCGCGTGCTGCGGCAGCAGCAGCCTCTTCCTGTCGCGCGGCGGCCTGTGCCTCGGTCTCCTTGGCGGCCTCCAGAGCGGCATTCATCTGGCTCATCTGCTCCGAGACTTCCTTGCGCAGCGCCTCGACCTCACGGCCATAGGCAGCCAACG